>JAAWIE010000062.1 GCA_022796195.1 Lawsonibacter sp.
CAAGCGCTCTTTTTTGTGATATGATAGGGACTGTTCATTATTTTTCTGCAAGAAAGGAAACATTCTATGAAACACACCACACGCATAGGGGCCCTGGCGCTGGCCCTTGTCATAGCCCTCAGCGGCTGCGGAAACGGGAACGGCGCCAGCAGCTCCAGCGGTTCCGGGACCAGCTCCTCTGCGGACGCCTCCTCCCAGGTGATCCCCATGGACCTGACCGACATAAGTGACCCCTACCTGGCAGTGTCCGGGATCGCCGGGGACGGGGTCATGGCAAAGCTGGGGGACGCGGAGGTCACCGCCGCCGAGGTACTCTACTGGCTCAACTACTGTATGGATGACTATCTCAGCCAGTTTAACGGCCAGCTAAGCACACCCCCCTGGGACATTGACATGGGAAATGGCGTCACCATTGGCGACAGCCTCAAGGAGGAGGCGCTGAATATGGCGCTGCTTTACCGCTCCATGGACCTGCTGGCCCGGCAGGAGGGCCTGACCCCTGACCCTGCATCCACCCAGGAGGTGGACAAGCAGTACACGGAGCAGATCATCCGCCTGGGCAGCGAGGAGGTGGTCCAGCACCTGTTCTGGGCCCAGATGCTCACCAAGGAGCTGTTTATCTACCTCAATGACTGCTACGAGCTGAATGTCCAGCTGCGGGACACCTATTTCGGCGAAAACAGCGGCAATTACCCCACTGACGCCGAGGTGAACGCCTGGCTGGACGAACAGGGCATCTACCGGGCCAAGCATATCCTGCTGGCCACCATCGACCTGGACACCATGGAGTCCCTGGACGAGGAGACCATTGCCCAGAAGCGGGCCACTGCGGAGGACCTGCTCTCTCAGCTCCAGAACGCGGAGGACCCTGTGGCCCTCTTTGACGAGCTGATGAACGAGTACAGCGAGGACTCCGGTTTGGAGTATAACCCTGAAGGCTACACCGCTTACAAGGGCCAGATGGTCGCCCCCTTTGAGGAGGCCGCGCTGGCGCTGAAGGATGGGGAGTTCAGCGGCATTGTGGAGAGCGATTACGGCTATCACATTATCCTCCGCCTGCCTCTGGACCCCGCCGACTACCGAAGCCAGGTGACTGGCCAGCGTCTCCAGGAGCGTCTGGACCAGTTCCAGGAGGACCAAGGCGTGGAGACCACCGACGCCTACGACCAGCTGGACCCCGTCGCCTTCTGGGACCAGCTCCTCTCCCTCCAGGCCACCGTGGAGACTGAGGTTCTCCTTGCTCAGAGTCAAAGCTGATACAACATTTCAGGCGCGCCCCCACCGGGGGTGCGCCTTTTGACATACATTATACGGTATGCTATACTATTCGTACAGAATCCTTTTTCAGTGTTTACTATGGGACCGGACATATAATGTGGAGACCTCCGTAGTACCGCCTCTCACTCCGTATTAACACATATTCAGAAAGGAGAATCCTATGAAAAATCGCATGAATTCTTTACTGATTGGCGTTTTGGGTTCCGCTCTGCTGTTCTCCCTGTACGTTTTTTCATCGGGAGTCGAGCGTGTGTTCTTTCATCAGGGGAACTCCAGTTCGCTGGTCCAGGACGATGCTTCTGAAGTCACCACAGACGGTGGAGAACCTTCCAAAACTCCAAGCCTTTATCGTTTGTATACCAGGGTCGAAGATACGATGAAACTTTTGCCCGCCAGTGAATCAGACGACACGTACGTCGATTATTACGGCGGCTGCTATATCGAAGACAACACACTTGTGGTTTGCTTGACTGACACGAATATTCTCAACTCAGGAACTGTACCCGTATTGCAGGAGCGCACCATCTGCGTCAAAGAGGTAACATACTCTTACAATCATATGAAGGAAATTGAAAACTCTATTTTGAATAAATATGAACAGCTCTACAGCCAGTTCCAAACAGACCCGGACAGCCCGGAATTTCTGCTGCTCAGCTCTATTATGGGCACCGCAATTGATGAAAAAGAAAATCATTTAAGGGTTGATATTCTTGACCTAAACGCGGAAAAAGAGGCTGTGTTTTTAAAGCTGTTTGGAGCACATCATTGTGCAGTTTTAAATAACTGCGTGGAAGCGCTTCAAGACTTGGTCACCACATACGATCCAGGAAGCGGAGCATCTTAACGCCGCTTCCCAGCAGCATGGGATATTCATGCGCCTCACCGCTTATTTCAGGGGGTGTCATCCTATGTAACATCCTTGTAACATCCCTTTTTCGAGGAAAATTACTTTGATGTAACATAAAGTTGGTGGACTTTGAACGGAGGTCTTGTTATGGTAAATTCAGTCCTGCAAATCCGGGACGCCCGGGAGCGTGCGGGTATCTCCCAGGATGATCTGGCGGCGAAGATGAAGGTCTCCCGCCAAACCGTCTCTCGCTGGGAGACCGGCTCCGCCCGCCCCTCAGCGGACAATCTGGCAAAGCTGAGCCAGCTGCTGGGGGTATCGGCGGATGTGCTGCTGGGGCTTCGGCCCTTTCAGGAGGAGGAGACGGAGCTCACCCCTCCGGTGGAACCCCCACTCACCCCTCCGGCGGAAATTCCGGAAGAGCTCCCGCCCCCAGTGGAAATTCCGGAAGAGCTCACACCCCCTGCAAAAAAAGCCGTTTCCAGACGTGTCAGGGGGCTTCTTCTGGTCCTGCTGGCCGCCCTCCTGCTGGCGGCGGGTATCGCCATCGGCGCGCTGCTTTTTGGACGTCGGGTCCCGGATGCAGTTCCAACATCAAAATCAGAAAGTGAGGTGGTAAATTCCTCCGGAAAACAGCCGGAGGCGTCCCCGGAATCAGAGAAGGACCGGCCTATTCCTGAGTCGGAGTTGGAGCATGATATAATAGATCCCTCTATGCCTGTAATTTATGGGAAACTCCTGCCACCGCTGTCTGACTCCTCTGATCTCGGCTGAATTTTTGAGGAAGGAGATGTATCTCTATGAGACGGTTTGCAGGCATCCTGCTGGCTTGCTCCCTGGCCCTGAGCTGTTCTTTTCTCCCCGTTGGTGCAGTGGAGGTCTTCGATGATTTTCCTGCCATTGTCCGGGTATCTGGGCGAGTAAATCAGGCGATTCCTGCCAATATGACAGTCTATCTGGACGAGTTTACTCTGGCTGTGGACGACTTAAAAAAGATAACAATGGTGCCCGCTGGGCCGATGACTATGTTGAATATGTCTATGTAAGGTCTGTTGTTGATAAAAATGTTCGTGTAGGCTATCACCCTCAGCATACAGATTGGCGTTATGTCAGTGGATATTACTTCAGCGCAACCAGCAACATGTCTTTTTCAGCATCTATCGCCCTCAGTCACGGCCCCGTAACTGTTTCTCTTTCAGTGGCCAAAAGCGGTGGTACCGGGTTCTATATTAATGCGGACAGCAGCCGGGAAAGCAGACCTTGGGTAAGAGCAGATTTCACAACAAAAATATACGATATGTATGTCTATGACGAGTTTGGTGTGTGTCAGCTATACTATAAGGAAGCACACAAGGAAACAACAGCAAGCAACACTGAAATTTTTGTTGACTACAGATAAAATCATCATTACTCCTAAATAATCAGATAATTGACTGTGTTCCCCATCTCGAAGGTGGGGAATACACAGTCAAATTTTCCTGTAATCTCTTTCAAAAATAATATATTCGAGGAGAACACCAGATGAAAAGTATTATTCTGTGGGTTATCTGTTTTGTCATTTCGCTTTTTGGTCTTAGGTTTGGAGCACTCACCCTGACGGCGACGCAATTTTCGGACTTTTGGGGCACGCCGGAATTTGCGGTATCCCTGCTGGGCTTTTCCGTTATAATTGCAACACTAATTTCTGGTATCAATTTTGTAATAGATATAATCAACAAGCAAGAAAGAAATGGTAAGTAAACCACACACATAACCCTATGCAGTCATACAATGACAACACTATTGATATGGACTTCTCCGTCCATGTTAATCTTTTATAGCACAATGCCTACCAGCCATATAAGGCGTGGTGATTCTGACAGTACAACAGGAGCGCCCCCAAGGCACTCTTTGACATAACTCTCATAAGCCAGACATGATTGCCATGAATTGAAAGAGGAGGTCCCATGATGAATCACAAATCAGCGTTCAAGGAGTTGACCCCCTTTGTTACGTTCTGTTTGTTTATGATCCCGTATCTCTTAGTCAAAAATACTCCGCCGCTTTTTCTGCTGAAACTGTTTGTGCTGCTGATAGGGCTGGCAGTTTGGTTTTGCCGGCTTGGCCCCTGGGTTAAAAGCAGGACCAGCGAGCTGGAGGAGCAGGCCGGGAGACGGATCTATCTTGAGGCGTCATCCCAGTATTTGCTGACGTGGTTCGTGCTGTTTGACGAATTGGCCCCATATCTGATTACAAATATGGTTACCGGGCAGTATCCAGACAGTGAAATCCCGTATTTTCTTATCGGCTTTATCCTGGTTGGGATGTGGCTGGGGTCCCTGAACGGCTTAAAAGCCTATCAGGTATTGTCCATACAAATAGAGCCTCCCTTGCTCTATTGGACCCGCTTCTTTCCGGTAACTGTGGTCACTGCGGCGGTTGCGTGGTTTAGCCGGGAAATGCTGGACAGCGGAAGGGGTTGTGCAATTGTATACAGCATCTTTATTGCAGAATTTACTCTAGTCTGGGTCATCGTATTTCTCCGTCATAGCAGGGGTGGGGACATCTCAACAGCCCCATGAGCAGATGGAAATATACAACAGGCGCGCCTGTTTGACAAGCACTGCATCAGCGTGCTATATTATTTTCACAAAATTTCTTTTCCGTGTCTGCCAGGGAGTCGGCGGAAACCCCCGTAATACCCGCCTTCAACACCGTAATGGAAACCGTGAAGTACTAACCCCGATGCAGAAAGGAGTGTACTATGGGAAGATTTCGCCGCGTGATACCATATTGTTTAATTGCCGGTGTTATCCTGTGCTGCGTGGCATATGCTTTTACAGATCACGGCCAGGACGTTCAGGACGCAGCGAGTTCCAGCCTCCCTGTGTATCCTGCTGCGGATCTGGAGTACATCTCAAACCTGGGCTCGGAAAAATACAATCACCTGCTGGACATATGGCGCGAGGACGGACCCTATTCCTCCACTCAGGACATAGCCTATCCCTCCTTCTACGGGGGCTGTTACGAGGATGACAACAAGGACTTTGTCATTATGGTAACATCTCTTGACCAGGAGGTAATTGATTACTTTGAAAATCTAATTGATCTAAACTATGTCCGCTTCTCTCTGGTGGAAAATTCCTACCAGGAGCTGCTGAATGAACAGGCTGTGGTTAAGCAGCTGCTGTCTTCCGGTGCTTTTGGCGAGAACATCACCAAGCTATTCACTGGAACAGGTATTTCACAGCAGGAAAACGCGGTGAATATTTATTTAGCCACAGTGGATATCGATTCTGTCCGCGGTACCATTGAACAGGTCTATGCCGCAAATACTGACCAGCCCTGTAAGCTCCGCTTTGTCTCCCTCTGGAGCGCTTGGTGATTCTGACTGTATAACAGGAGCGCCCCAGTTGGGGCGCTCCTTTGCTGTTACCGCTCTTCTCTGAAATAGTTGAGGCCCAGGGCGGCGGGCTGGCCTAAGCCCTCCTTTTTCCGCACGGAGGAGGCCACCAGCACAATGGCGGTGATGAGGAAGGGCAGAGCCTTAAACACCTGAGCCGGGACAGCGTTGAGCCAGCCCAGACTTCCGGGGAAGGCCCCCGCCAGTGAGCCGGAGTAAATCTGGAGGGTGTTGAAGAATCCGAACACCAGCGTACCCAGAATGGCCAGCACCGGGCACCAGTTGGCGAAAATCACCAGGGCAATGGCAATCCAGCCGTAGCCGTTGATCCAGCAGTTGGAACCCTCGAAGGAGCCGCTCATATACAGGGCCATGTAGAATCCGCCCAGCCCCATAATGCCGGAGCCGGCAATCAGGTGGACATACTTATACAGCGTAATATTCACGCCCACCGAGTCCGCCGCGCCGGGGTTCTCCCCCACCGCCCGCAGGCGCAGGCCGGTCTTGGTGAAATTCAAATACCACCACACCAGCACCGCCATGGCGATTCCCAGGTAGACCAGCACATTCTGGGAGAAAAATACCTTTCCCAGCAGAGGAATCCTGGAGAGCAGGGGAAGCTCCACTGCGGCGATGCCGTTGACCAGCGCAGAGGCCCCGGTCATAGCGGGCCAATTCTCCCCGATGCCCTTGCCCACGAAGAAGTACAGCCCCAGGCCGAAGGTGGTAATGGTCAGGCCGGTGACATTCTGGTTGGCCTGGAGGGAGACGGTGAGCAGGGCGAACAGCGCGCCGCACAGTCCCGCCGCCAGGAAAGACACCAGCAGGCCCACCGCCAGGCTGTTGGCGGCGCAGCCGGCCAGGTAGCCAAAAATGGCCCCCACTGCCATGGTGCCCTCCACCCCCAGGTCCAGACTGCCCGACTTCTCCACTACAATCTCCCCCACGGTGCCGTAGAGCAGGGGGATGTTCACCAGTACAATGTTAAAGAGGAACAGGGTCAACACATTCATAGGGTCGTTCATTTGGCAGCCTCCTTTCCGCTCCGGGGAGCCAGCTTGAAGCGGGTTAAGAAGTCCGCCGCCAGCACAACAAAGAGGATGACGCCCTGGAGCAGGTTGGCAAAGTTGGCGTCAATGGAGGGGTAACTGGTGCTGGCCGTCTGGCACCCGAACTGGAGCACGGTAATCAACAGGGAGGCCAGCAGAATACCCACCGTGTTCAGCTTGGCCAGCCAGGCCACTACAATGCCGGTCCAGCCCACCGAATTGGTGGGGGAGGCGGACATGACCCCGGCGGAGGACACATGGAGGGCCCCCGCCATGCCGATGAGGGCGGCGGACAGGAAGATGGTGCGGATGACGATCCTGCCCACCTTCATGCCAGCGTACCGGGCCGTGCTGGGGCTGTCCCCCACCACGGCGACCTCATAGCCCCGCTTGGTGTAGTTGTGGTAGATGAAAATCAGGGCACACAGTGCCAGAGCCACCACCAGAGACAGGTTCAGGTTGAAGGGGCCGATGGGGATGGTGATCATCTGGGCGCTGTCCGGGAATTTGGCGAACCGGGGCCGGTTGGACTCCGGGTCCAGGAAGAAATTCCAATCCCCCTTGGTCTCGGCAAAAAACTGGAGGAAATACAGGGCCACATAGTTGAGCATCAGGGTCAGCAGGGTCTCGTTGGTGCCCCACTTCACCTTCAGCGCCGCCACGAATACGCCGTAGAGGCCGCCGCCCAGCGCTCCGCACAGGGCCATCACCAGCACCATTACGGGCTGAGGCAGGCTCTCCCCCAGCTGCATCCCGGCCACTCCGGCAAAGAAGGCCCCCATGATAAACTGGCCCTCGCCGCCGATGTTCCAAAAGCGCATTTTAAAGGCCAGCGCCAGGGCCAGAGAGACGATGAGCAGCGGCACAAAGAGCTTGATGAAGTTCTCCACCGCCCGCCAGGGGTAGCGGCTGCCGGGAATGCCCATGGTGAGCATCTGCCGGTAGAAGGTGAACGGCTCCACCCCCTGGACCGCCAGCAGCACCGCGCCGATGGCCAGAGCCAGCACCACCGCCGCCACATAGGCCAGGATCTGGAGGCCGGGGCCGGCCTGGTCCCGCTTGACAATGTGGAAAAGGGGCTTTTTCATTCCTCCACCTCCTGATTCTCTTCAATGCGGCTGTCCCGGGCAATGCCGGCGGGCTTGTCCTCGTATTTGTTGCTCAGGTCCAGGGCCCCCGTCATCATCAGGCCCAGCTCCTCCTTGGAGGTCTTGTGGGCGTGGACCACACCCATCACCTTGCCGTGGCACAGCACCATGATCTTGTCGCACAGGTCGATCATCACGTCCAGGTCCTCCCCCACGAAGAGGATGCCCACGCCCTCCTTCTTCTGCTGGTTCAGAATGTCGTAGATGGCGTAGGAGGAGTTGATATCCAGACCCCGGACGGGGTAGGCGGTGACAATCACGTTGGGGCCCGCCTTGATCTCCCGGCCCAGCAGCACCTTCTGCACGTTGCCCCCCGACAGCCGGCGCACCGGCGTCTCGGTGGAGGGAGTCACAATCTCCAGGTCCTGAATCACCTGCTGGGCCTCCGCCCGGCCCGTCTTCCGGTCCACAAAGGGGCCGGGGGACTGACCGTATTTTTTGAGGAGCATATTGTCAGTGATGGACATAGAGGGGGCCAGCCCCATACCCAGCCGGTCCTCAGGGATGAAGGACATGGAGATGCCCTTGTCCAGGATGGCCCGGGGAGAGAGACCCACAATGTTGTCCCCCTTGTGGATCATCTGGCCGCTCTCAATGGGCCGCAGGCCGGCGATGGCCTCGCACAGCTCCTTCTGGCCGCAGCCGGCAATGCCCGCCACACCCAGGATCTCGCCCCCCCGGATGTAGAAGTTCACCTTGTCGATGGCCACCGCCCCCTCGTCATTGCGGATGGTCAGGTCCCGGATCTCCAGCAGGGGCCGGGTCTTGTCCACCAGGGGGCGATGGATGTTCAGCTCTACCTTCCGGCCCACCATGTATTCGGTGAGCTGCTGCTCGTCGGTGGAGGCGGTATCTACCGTACAGATATACTGGCCCTTGCGGAGAATGGCGACCCGGTCGGAAATCTCCAGCACCTCGTTGAGCTTGTGGGTTATGATAATGATGGCGTGGCCCGACCCCTTCATGCGGCGCAGCACGTCGAAGAGGCGGGCCGTCTCCTGAACGGTGAGTACGGCGGTGGGCTCGTCCAGAATGATGATTTTGGCCCCGTAGTACAGGACCTTGACAATCTCCAGGGTCTGCTTCTCCGAGACCGCCATGTTGTAGACCTTCTTCCGGGGATCAATGTCAAAGCCAAACTTTTTCACCATCTCCCCGATGATCTCATACCGGTCCTTTTTCAGCACCGCACCAGACTTGTCATCTCCCAGCCAGATGTTGTCGGCGGCGGTGAACACGTCCACCAGCTTGAAGTGCTGATGGACCATGCCGATGCCCAGCCGCTTGGCGTCCTCCGGGGAGTTGATGGTCACCTCCTGGCCGTCCAGCAGAATGACGCCGCTGTCCGGCTTGTAGATGCCCGACAGCATGTTCATCAGCGTGGTCTTGCCGGAGCCGTTCTCCCCCAGCAGCGCCAGGATCTCCCCCGGCTTCACGTTCAGATCCACATCCCTGTTGGCAGCTACGCTGCCAAAGCTCTTGCAGATCCCCCGCATTTCAATGGCGTACTTCTCCATAATCCTCTCCTCTCTTCTTCTTTTCTTTGAAAAGAAAAGAAGCAAAAGAAACTTTTCCTTCGCTCTGATGGTCCGCCCATACCGGAAGCGCTCCGCCCGGTCACGAAGCATTTCCGCCGCTGTATTCTTTGATTGTGTCCTGCTTGATACAAAACTCTGTTTCATGGTTCAGCAAATTTTAATTTACTGAACCGCAAAACGCAGTTTTGCAGGGGGGTCTTTTTTTTCGCTTGCTTTTTTCTTTGTTAAAAAAATAAAGGGGCACAGACGAAAAAACCAAGGGCCGACCGATTTGCACCGATCGGCCCGGGTAGGGTCTGGGGTCTGACGGCGGGGAGGAGTTAGCCCTCCACCACGCCGGTCACATTATAGTTCATGCTGCCCTTGATGACGCCGTCATCCACAGAGGGACCGCCGGCGGCGACGATCACATTGCCCTGGTTGTCCACCAGGTCGGCATCGGTCTTGACAATCTCTACCGAGCCGTCCTCACCGATGTTATAGCTCAGCTTCACGCCGGAGAACACGTCCCAATCGCCGGAAACGATCAGCTCACGGACAGCGTCCATCACGGCCTTGGTGTTGGGGGCGGCGATGGCCTCATTCAGGGGGGAGGCGTCCACAAAGCCCTCGGCCAGACCGGCGTAGTAGGCGTTGCCGCCCATGTTTTCCACAAACTTGGAGGCGTCGCCGTTGCAGTCCATGGCCGCCTTGATGGCGGTCTCATAGTACACGTTCCAGTGCCAGATAGCGGCGGTCAGGTGGGCGTTGGGGGCCTGCTGGGTCATATCGGAGTTATAGCCGCAGCCAAAGACGCTGTTCTCCTGAGCCACCAGCTGGGGCTGGGCGGAGTCGCAGTGCTGGGAGATGACGCCGCACTGATAGGTGTCCACCAGCGCCTGGGCGGCCTGGCGCTCCAGGGCCTCGTCTCCCCAGGTGTTGATGACATTCACATGGACCACCGCGTCGGGATTGGCGGACTGGGCCCCCAGGGCAAAGGCGTTGATGCCGGAGCAGGTCTCGGCGTACTCGGTGTTATAGGCGGCCACATAGCCGATGGAGTTGTTGCCCAGCTCCAGGGACTTCATCCCGGCGGCGATACCGGCCAGGTAGCGGGCCTGATAGATGCGACCGAAGTAGTTGTTGAAGTTGGTGTCGTTGGCCATATAGCCGGTGCCGTGGGAGAAGATGACGTCGGGGTACTCCTCCGCCTTATCCGCCATAGCGTTGATATAGCCGAAGGAGATGCCGAAGACAATGTCGGCCCCCTGGTTGACCACGGTGTCAATGGCGTTGGCCACGGCGGTGTCGTCGTTGTCAGGTACACCGTCCACGATAATCAGGCCGGCGGGGTCCAGGCCCAGGTCCTTCATGGCGGTGGTGATGCCGTTGTGGTGCTGGAAGGTGTAGCCAGCCACGTCGTTCTGGCTGGTGATATAGACGGCGCCCACCTTGAGGTCAGAGCCCCCCTCCACAGGTGCGGAGCCGCCGCCGCTGGAGCCAGCGCCGCCGGCAGAGCTTCCGCCGCCCTGGGCGCTGTTGTTGCCGCCTCCGCAGGCGGCCAGGGACAGGCTCATGGCAGCGGCCAGAGCCAGCGCAAGAATCTTTTTCAATGGTTTTTCCTCCTTCAAAATAGTTCGTTTCATCCTGCTTTCTATATTAAAACCGAATTACTCGGTTTTAATCCACAAATTCCACTCCGCGCTCCTCGCTCATGGACTTGACCTGGGCCAGAGCCTCCACCCTGACCCCCCGGGCCCGCAGCCGCGTTCCGCCGGGCTGGAATGCCTTCTCAATGACGATCCCCGCCCCTGCCAGCTTGGCCCCGGACTGCTCCACCAAATCGATAAGCCCGTCCAGCGCCGCGCCGTTGGCCAGAAAGTCGTCAATAATCAGCACCGTATCCCCCGGGCCCAGGAACTTTTTGGAGACAATCACGTCGTAGACCCGCCCGTGGGTAAAGGACTCCACCTTGGTGCTGTACACCTCGCCGGCGATGTTTTTGGTCTGGGTCTTCTTGGCGAAGAGCACCGGGCAATGAAAAAACTGCGCCGTGATACAAGCAATCCCAATGCCGGAGGCCTCGATGGTCAGGATCTTGTTCACGCCGCAGCCGTCAAACCGGCGCAGAAATTCCTTGCCGATCTCCTCAAACAGGGCAATGTCCATCTGATGGTTCAGAAAACTGTCCACCTTCAGAACATCATTCCCCTTCACAATGCCATCCTGTCGGATACGCCGCTTCAGCAGTTCCATGGTCCGTGCCGCCTTCCTTATATGATAGGGTCCGATTTCCCGGACCGCGGTCTCATCTGGCGAAAATAATGCAGTTTTATTTTACAGGAAATGTCTCCGGCTTTCAATCCTTTTTCCCGTAAATTTTACACAATTTTCCCTTCCCTTTCTTGTGCCTTTCATAGATTTCCTCCAGAATACCGGTCTTCAGTCCCCTTTCCCAGGAAATTTCCTGTGTCTGTCACTGTTCGACCCTTTATTTTCCATTTTATGGTAAACTGTTGGTATCCTACTAAAAGGGAACACAAAGGAAAGGTGGTTTTTTTATGTGGCCGCTGACCAAAAAGGGAATCTTCGACAGCGGGCGGGTCCTCTTCCTCCCGGTGGACCTGATCCTACCCAACCCCAACCAGCCCCGGCGTACCTTTGACCCCGCCGGTTTGGAAGAGCTGGCCAACTCCATTCGGGCCATGGGGATCCTCCAGCCCCTGACGGTGCGCCGCCGGGAGGGGGGCTGGGAGCTGGTGGCCGGGGAGCGCCGTCTTCGGGCGGCCAAGCTGGCGGGACTGGAGACCGTCCCCTGCCTGTCCATCCAGACTGATAGCAAGTCCTCCTCCCTGCTGGCCCTGGTGGAAAACCTCCAGCGGCGGGACCTGGACTTCTGGGAGGAGGCCCTGGCCCTGCGCCGTCTCATCGACGCCTACCACATCTCCCAGGAGGAGGCCGCCCGGCGGATCGGCAAGAGCCAGTCCGCTGTAGCCAACAAACTGCGGCTGTTGAAGCTTCCCCAGGAGGCGCTGTCCGTCCTCCGGGAGGACGGAGCCTCCGAGCGCCACGCCCGGGCCCTGCTGCGGCTGGAGTTGCCGGAGCAGCAGCTGAACGCCGCCCGGCAGGTGGTGGAGCAAAGCCTTACCGTGGCCCAGACCGAGGCCCTGGTGGATGCCCTCCTAACCGCCGCCCCCGTCCTCAGCAAAAAGCGTCCTACCTTTATCATAAAGGATGTGCGCATTTTCCTCAACACCGTGACCCGGAGCCTGGACCTGATGCGCTCCGCCGGAGTCAATGCCCAGTGCAGCCGGGAGGATACCGAGGAGAGCATCACCCTCACCATTCAAATTCCCCGAAAGGCGGGGTGACTTCCCTCCCGCAGCTCCAGCCTGTTTCCATAGCCCAGTTCCTTGAAGGCCTCCGCCAGCTCCCACATTGGCCGCCCCTCCATTCCCCATGTGGAGATGTTTACGGTGTCGAACATATCGTTGGGGTCAAACTCCCGGGACAGAATACAGCAGGTCTCCCCTCGGATCCAAATTTGGTCCAGCTCCGTACTGAATCCCGCCTTTTTATAGCCCTGTTCCCGCAGCGGCCCCTCCAGCCTGGCGATCTGAATCTGAAAACCCCTGTCCCAGAGGTCTTCCTCACTCAGCCCCTCCAGGGAGTGGGTCCTGACGTACTCCTCCGCCTCCGGGCAGGGGCCATAGGGCGGCTGGTGGAGATGGAAGGCCAGCTCCATGGGGTAACGGAGGGTCAACTGATCCACACCCCCTGCCAGAAACGCCTGATTGCACAGCAGCTGCCCCAGACTGTCCGCCGCCTTCACCGGTCTTCCTCCCGCCATCCGCTCCCGCCAGACCAGAAGGGGCGGACCTTCCCGGGTTAAGCGGTAGGCCAGCCGGTCGCCGTCGTCGTATGGGGCATAGCTGCCGATGTTCAGATAGACCCCCTCATCCTCTGTGAGAAACGTCTCCGCCAGACTGTACAGCCGCGCCCTGTTTCTCAAATCCAGCCCTCGGCCCCCCATGTGGGTCAAAAAGTCCACATACTCCCCCGGGAGCGGCCCCAGCTTCTCTGCCAGCTCCTCAATCTCTTGGGCTGTGGAGTAGGTGACGTTGTAGTACTCCCGCCAGTTGGGGTAGACTTCTGTCATAAAGCGGTCGAAGGACGGATACCAGTTCTCCCCCTCCCAGGGTCCCGGTACCAGCATTGTATCCCCTCCTCTCCTGTTTCTTCTATCATAGGGTCTATTTTTCTGTTTGTCAATCTTGTTTCACGTGAAACACCAGCCCCGCATTTGGGCCGCTGGTGTTTCTTTTTTGATAAAAACTTCAAAAACAGTTGAAATCTGCCATTGGGGTTGATATAATGAGAAATTGTACCCAGTATTGAAATCCTATCACCCTGAGGAGGCTGTTCCATGGCTAAAATCATCGCAGTTGTCAACCAAAAGGGTGGCGTCGGCAAAACCACCACCACCGTCAACATTACCGCCGCCCTCCACGACCTGGGCAAGCGGGTCCTGCTGTGTGACTTTGACCCCCAGGCAAACGCCACCTCCGGCATGGGTGTGGACAAAAATACCGCCTCGCCAAACGTCTATGACCTGCTTATCAGCGACGCCGACCCGGTCAAGGCGGTGGTGAGCACCAAGTATGGCGATGTGCTGCCCTCCAATAAGGCGCTGGCCGGCGCGGGGATCGAGATGATCGGTATTGACAACCGGGAGAAACTGCTGAAGGCCGCCCTGGACGCCTTGACAGACCGGTATGACTTTATTTTTATTGACTGCCCCCCCTCCCTGGAGCTGCTTACCGTCAACGCCTTGTGCGCCGCCCACACCCTGCTGGTCCCTGTGCAGTGCGAGTACTACGCCCTGGAGGGACTCAGCGACCTGCTGGCTACTGTCCGCCTGGTCAAGCGGAAGCTGAATCCGGAGCTGAATATGGAGGGTGTGCTGCTGACCATGTTCGACAGCCGCACCAACCTGTCCCTCCAGGTGGCCGAGGAGGTCAAGCGCCACTTCCCCGGCCAGGTCTACGCCACCGTCATCCCCCGGAACGTCCGCCTGTCCGAGGCCCCCAGCCACGGCAAGCCCATCTCCGCCTATGACCCCTACTCCCGGGGGGCGGAGGCCTACCGCCTGCTGGCGGAGGAAATGTGTGCCTCTTGATCCCCCCTTCTTCCTTTTTTCTTTGAAAAGAAAAAAGGAAGCGAAAAAAGAAACTTTTGCGCAAAACTCCGCTGCGCTC
>JAAWIE010000063.1 GCA_022796195.1 Lawsonibacter sp.
CAACGAGAATGGTATCACCGTGGACAAAGATGGCATCCTCTCCAGCGGCGGGACCACCATCCCCGATGAAGACATCACAGAGGGAGAGAACGTCGTTGTACCCGACCAGCCCGTTAAGAAGTTCAATGTCACGGTTAACGTGGACGAGGCTGACCGCGTGACCGTCACTGGCGCAGGCGAGTACGCCGAGGGCGCCAAGGCTGAGATCAAGGTTGAGGCCAAGGACGGTTTTGTGATCGCCACGGTCAACGGCGAGCCTGTTGAAGAGGCCATGCAGAAGGTTTGGACTGCGGTAATCGAGTCCGTGACTGCCAACGTGACCTACACCATCACCACCGCCGAAGAGGAAGAGACCGAGCAGCCCTCTGCCGGCAAAGTGTTCCTGACGGTCAACGCCCCCGAGGGCTACACCGTGAAGGTTGACAACACGGTCTACAATGGCAAGACCGAAGTTGCTCAGAAGAGCGACGTTACCCTGACCATCAGCACCCGCACCCGCGGCGAGAAGATCACGGTCACTGGCGCTGAGGCCAGCAAGACCGTACGCGGACAGTACAAGCTGACCACCGCCACTGAGAATGTGACCGTGGACATTAAGGCCGAGAAGGCCGCTGGCCCCTTCACTCTGACCGTAAACCAGATCGGAGCGGAGAGCAAAGTGACCAACATTGCCGCGCAGGGCGCTGTGGACACTGGTAAGGTGTTCTGGCAGGCCGCATCGGATGGAGTTGCGGAGATCAAGGACGTCACTGTGACCAACACGGTGAACGGCGATGTAATCCGTGAGACCTCCGATGTCTACGCCGGTGAGACCATCACCATCCTGAGCGGGAAGGCGTTGACCGCCGGTACCTATGAGATTGACGGCGTAGCCGTTACCGTCAAAGAGCAGCCGTCGAAAGCTGACAATGCGAAGATGGTTACCTTCACCATGCCCGAGAAGAACTTCGGTCTGGGTGTGACGAATGGTAAGGTTGTGAGCCTGGACGGCGTGGAAGTTTCTGAGGTCGTCTCCATCACCGCTCACGACGGCGTAACCGCCGACTGGACCAGCGAAAGCGCCAACAAGTCTGGCACAATTTCCGGCACCGCTCCTGTCAGCGTGCCCAAGGACGCGGTCATTACCATCACCAGCAACGGTACTGGTACTGCCGTCCTGGCCGCCAAGAAGGACGCCAAGAAGTTCGTAGCCATTGAGGGCGAAACCGCACCCGCTGATATTTATGACGCGAACGCCTCCTCCACCGCTGGCAAGGAGTTTGACGCTGTTACAACGAGCGGAAACAATGAGACCGTGATTACCGACCTGTACTCCGTGCGCAAGGTTACCCTGAGCAAGGATGCCAAGAGCGTCGAAGGTAAAATCGGAGAGGATTCCGTGGTGAGCACAGTACCTGCCCAGCGGGATACGGCGAACGCTGAGACCCCCAAGGACAAGGCCGCTTATGTCTCTGTGAGCGAAGAGATCACCTTCGCCGCGAAGGGCACAAACGCTGCCGAGAAGTACACTGCGTTCACCACCTCTGAGATTGCCGACACGAAGCTGGCGAATAACAAGCTGCCCGCCGGCGGCGAGGATGTGACCGTTTACGGCGCATTCCAGGTAACTGTAGGCGAAGGCATGAACATCAAGGCCGGTACCACCGCGCTCACCGGGACCAAGTACATTGTTCCCGCCGAGACCCGCACCCTGAAGGGCAGCGTTGCCGCCGGAGCTGGCACCAACGTGGTCAGCACCATGACTGGCAACGCGAAGTACACCCTGAAGACCGATACTGTGGACGCAGTTCTGAGTTCCACCGCTGGTATGGCGGTCGACAAGGACATCGCCCTGACCGCAGTGACAAAGCTCACTCTGACCAACGCCAACGCCCGCTATGGCGCGACGGATGAGACCAAGCTGCTGAGCACCACCGGCAACGGAACCCTCATCTACGTGAAGAAGGGTGTGGAACTCTTCCTCGTCTCCGGCGACAACACCAGCGCGCTGGAAGTGAAGGTCGGCAATGCCGAGGCCATTACCCTGGAGAACGGCGACAAGATCACCATGACCGGCGAGGCCGTCGAGGTCAAGGGCGGAGCCAGCACCGGCAACATCGTGATTGACCAGATTTTCGTCATTCAGGACGAAGCCAGCTGGAATAAGCTGCCCGATGCTATCCGGGCGAGCTGGGGCACTAATCAGAGCTGGACTGATCTCAATAACGAGAAGAACGACAACAACCTGCCCTGGCTGGCGTTCCATGCCAAGAAGGGCCCAGGCATGCCCGCCGAGGCTGTAACTCTGGGCGTAACGGTGACCACCCCCAACGGCACGTACACCATGAAGAACGGCACCGATACAACTTGGACCTTGAAGGCAGGTGCTGAGACCGAGGGCTGGTACTCCTTCGAGATGACCGGCAAGGCTGGTGAGAGAACGAACATCGACCGGATCGAGCTGGCGGACAAGGACCTGGTGAACGGAACCTACAGCGTGGATGTCACCTGGAAGGGAACCGAAAAGAGCGGTTCCGCTGCGGCGACCGTCGATTACACCAAGAGCGTCGAGGCCATGACCCGGAAGGTCGTGACGATTACGGATCAGATGACTACGAAGAAGGACATCAAGGAGTACGCTCACGGCGCCGTGCTGGCCGGACCGATTAATAAGATCGCCGGCATGGCCCCCGCTTACCGGGGTCCCCATCTGTGCGTGGTCTATGACAAGGACGCGACTTTGGACACCAGCATCAAGATTGTGGACGAAAACGGAACAATAGTGTTCTATGAGAAGTTAACAGGGACACCCGCTACTAGAGAAGGGGAAGATGATATTGCCACCAAGGGCTTCTTCTTCATCAGCCTCCTGGGCGGAAACTCCAAGGAGGGCACAAAGGAAGGCACTTGGGTAGGCCAGACCACAGATAACTCCGCGAATCTCGGCGAGAAGGCCACGGCCGGTGACTACACCTACACCCTGACCGTTGGCAACTGGGTGACCACGGGTTACTTCACACTCGAAGATAAACACCTGACGGTTCAGGAAGAGGACTCGAACGGTAGTGACGAGAACTCTTCCAGCTCCAGCGGAACCGGTACACAGCAAAATACCGCTTCTGAAGCTGAGGAAGAGAGCACTGTCACCGAGCCTGAGACCGAAACCACCGAGCCTGAGACCGAGGTCAATGATGCCGGGACCAACGAGAATAACGTTGAGGACGGCGTGACCGAGGGCGAAGAGCCTGTGGCGTAAGTCTGGACGTCATTGCACGCAATCACGTAAAACCCAGTTCATCCCCGGGCCCGAAAGGGCCCGGGGCCTTTTTGTCATCCAGCTTGCAGCAGAGCAATCACCTGATAACTGCGTCCGCTTGCGTTCATCTGTCCGTTTGCATACCCCGTGTACCACTTCACGGTGTTCCCGGACCATGTGACGGTCACGTCAGCCATGCTCCCGGTGTATGACTCGCTCCAGCTTTCCAAATCTCCTTGAAATAAAATCATCCGGGCGCGGCCCGAACAGACAAATACCACCATTGGCCGCTTGGGAAAGGTGAGGGAGGTGGGCGAATCGGCGCCGCACGCGCCGCTTCCCGTGTAGCTGGTGGTGTACAGCTGACAGTTGCCCTTTCCGCTCAGCGAGGATGTGTGCTGGGTCACTGTGGTTTTCAGCGCGTCCAGGGCGGTTTTGTCCGCCTTGCTGGTCTTGAGGCCGTTTACCGTGGTTTGCAGACTGCTCACCGACGACGCGGACGCTTTCCCCGCTAGAGCCGCATCAATCTTTGCGTTGTCCGCGTTGAATTCCGTCCGAAGCACCCGGTCCGACGCCGACCACTGGTTTAAGTTGTAGCTGCTGGTGTAATTGCTTGCCATGTTGTGTGTCCTCCTTTAATCTTCTTGCACGTGACGAATGAGGCCGCTTCTGCACGGTCCCCCTCATCCGCCCCCTCCGGGGGCACCTTCCCCCCAGAGGGGGAAGGCTTTTACCCTCTAACCAACGCGGGCAAAGCCCAAAAGGTGGACGTTTCCATACATTTAATGGAAATAAGGGCGCAGTGCGCCCTTTTTGCGCCGCGGCCCCAGGATTCCGCGAATTCCAGTTGTCAAGCCTGCCCGGCATATGGTATAATGTGGCGAAATCATCTGGGAAGGCTGGTTGCTGATGAAGACAAAATGTTTCTCTCTGGTTCTGAGCTTACTGTTTTTGCTGTCCGCCTGCGGAGGGCAGCAGCCCTCTGTACCCGATGACACGCCGGAAACCCAGACGGTAGAGCTGACCGTGTGGGGCGCGGAAGAGGATGAGGCGCTGCTCCAAGAGATCTTCGCCTCGTTTCAGGCCCAGTACGCCGGTCAGGCCGATTTTCGCATTACCTATCAGCCTCAGAGCGAATCCAGCTGTAAAGACGTGCTGCTGGGGGATCTTGAGGGGGGGGCGGATGTATTCGCCTTTGCGGACGATCAGGTGTCCGCCCTGGCCGCCGCGGGCGGGCTCGACCCCATTTCAGACGCGGACAGTATCCGCAGCGCCAATCTCACGGCGGCAGTGGACGCCGCCAGCGTAGACGGCACCCTCTATGCCTATCCTCTGACGGCGGACAACGGCTACTTTTTATATTACAACAAAGCCTATTTTTCCGACGAGGACGTCCAAAGCCTGGAGCGGATCTTAGAACTGGCCGCCCAGTCCGGCAAGCTGGTGGCGATGGATTGGTCCTCCGCCTGGTATGTCTACGCCTTTTTCGGCAACACCGGCCTCACGGTGGGCCTGAACGAGGACGGCATCACCAACTACTGCACCTGGAACGCTGCAGACGGCCCCATCCGCGGGGTGGACGTGGCCCAATCCATGCTGTCCATTGCGGCCAGCCCCGCTTTTGCCAGCATGACCGACCCGGAATTTCTGGCCGGCGTACAAAGCGGCTCTGTGGCCGCTGGAGTAAGCGGCGTGTGGAACGCGGTCGCCATTGCCGAGAGCTGGGGCGAGAATATGGGCGCGGCTAAACTGCCCACCTATTCCTGTGCGGGCCAGCAGGTGCAGATGGCGTCCTTTTCCGGCTGTAAGCTCATCGGCGTCAACGCCTATTCCAAGCACCCGGAGTGGGCGGCGAAGCTGGCCCAATGGATCACCAGCGAAACCAACCAGCGCCTGCGCTTTGAGCGCCGGGGGCAGGGTCCCGCCAACATCAGCGCGGCCAACTCCGCCCAGGTTCAGGCTTCCCCGGCCATCGCCGCTTTGCTGGAGCAGTCGGAGTTTTCCCAGCTTCAGCGGGTAGGCGGAAAGTTTTGGGACCCTGTAACCGAATTTGCGGTCAATATGGCCCAGGGGAATCCATCCGGCGCGTCCCTCCAGACCCAGCTGGACCGGCTGGCGGAGGCGGTAAGCGCACGGTAATCGAAGTTGGGAGGCGAGAACATGAAAGGCAGGCTGACTTTGCAGCAGCGTCTGATTCTGCCCATTATTCTGCTGGGACTGGTGACGCTTCTGTCTAATATTTTAGCGGTGTTCAGTATTAACAACGTACATAGAAACGCAGGGACCATTGTAGACGAGTATATGGTCAGCGAAGGAAAGCTGGAAGAAATCCGGCGTTCCATGATGGACATTCATCTGCTGGCCCTGTCCCATATTGTAGCCGAGGACCACGCCACCATGATCCGGCTGGTCCAGGAGCTCAAGGCGGAGGAGGCCGCGCTGGATGAAAAGCTGGCCGCCTATGAACGCTTTGTCTCTCAGGAGGACCAGGAGACCTACCTCTCTCTGCTGGAGGATTACGACGCCTTTAAACACGCGCTGGTCTACCTGGTGTGCGCCAGCGCGGACAGCAAAACCCAGGACGCCTATGCCACCGCCAACGGCGACGTGGCCCGCTGGAGTGAAGCGGCGGAACAGGATGTCGCTGACCTCTACGCCTCGGTCAGCGGCCGCGCAAAGGAGGCCCGCAACCATCTGGCCGTTGTCTATATCACCGCGCTCGTCATCAGCGCCGCTACGCTGACCGCCGGGATCTTTCTGGTAGCGGCGGCCTTCCGTATCATCCGGAAGTATGTGGTTGCCCCCATTCGGGACGCTATGGGCACCCTTCAAGACAGCTCAGAGCGCACCAGCGGCGTGGTGAGCGAGGTGCGCCAGCGGGCAAGAACCTCCAGCGGCAGCGTTCAGCATCTGTCCAGCCTGACCGAGCGGCTCTCCGCCGCCCTGGAGGAGATCGCCAGCAGCACCTCCGCCATCCGTGCAAGTGCCTCCGGCACCCAGGGCGAGTCCCAGAGCATGGCGGACGAGTGTTCGGCCATCACCGCCTACTCCATCGAGATGCGCAGGCGGGCGGAGGAAATGGAGCGTTCCGCCCTCCAGGAGACGGAGGAGGTCCGGGACAAAACCGCCCAGACCATGGCGCTTCTCGACCAAGCCATTGAAAAAAGCCAAAATGTTAACCAAATCGGGATTCTAACCAAGGCTATTTTAAATATTTCCGCTTCGACCAACCTGATTGCCGTCAACGCCTCAATTGAGGCCGCCCGGGCCGGGGCGGCAGGGACCGGGTTTTCCATTGTGGCCCAGGAGATCCGCCAGCTGGCCGACTCCTGTGCCGAAACCGCCAATCACATTCAAGAGGTCAGCGGCGTGGTCACCGGGGCGGTGGATTACCTCTCGGAGAGCGCCCGGGAACTGGCTGGTTACTTGAGCCAAGCCGTCCTGTCCCAGCTGGAGCGGTCCGTCCAGGCCGGACAGCAGTACCGGGTGGATTCCGACTACATTGGACACGCCATGGAGGCGTTTAACGACCGGGCAAACCGCCTGAAAACCGCCATGGATGAGATTGCAGGCTCGATATCCAGCATTTCCGGCGCCATTGACGGCGCGGCCTCCGGCGTAACCGGTGTGGCGGGCAACACCCGTGCGCTGGTGGACGATATGGAGGGGATTACCGCACGTATGGACACCAACCAGGAAATTGTGGAGGAACTGCAAAAGCAGATGGACGTGTTTGCGAATCTGTAACCGGCACGCCGCCGGACACCAAGACTGCTGCGGTAAAAAACCTCCGAATCCCTGCACAACAGGGGTTCGGAGGTTTTTTACATATGAATTCGCGCGAGGCCGCCGGGCTTCAGTTGCCCAGCATGATATTCAAAATCTCGTTGTCCGTGGCCTTCATCCCCACCCGGCCCATGCGGCCGATGTTGCTGATGGTCTCTTCCACGTCCTCCTTCACCATACCCTCGCCGGGCTTGAAGGCGCAGTTGCGCACCCCCATTTTCATCCCCAGCAGAGCCGTCTGCAGGGCGGTGGAAATCTTGGCGGCACAGGAGGACTTCGCCCCATCGCACACCATCCCGCCCACGGTGGCGATGGTGTTAGTGATGGTATCCCGCAGAACGCTGCGGGGGTGATCCAGCATATAGCAGATTCCGCAGGCCGCGCCGCAGGCTGCGCTTACCACCCCGCAGTAGGCGGACAGACTGCCGATGTAGTTTTTCTGGTGAACGGCAATCAGGTTTGCCACCACCAGAGCCCGCAGCAACTTCTCCCGAGGCAGCTTCAGGTCCTCGGCGTAGATCACCACAGGAACGCTCACTGTAATGCCCTGGTTCCCGCTCCCCGAGTTGATGACCACCGGCATGGGGCAGCCGTTCATCCGGGCGTCGGAACCAGCGGCGGCGTAGGCCCGGGCCTTCAGCCCCACGGTGGGCGCGGTGTTGCCGTCCAGCAGAACCCGGCCCACCTCGGCTCCGTATGGGTGCTCCAGCCCCTCCCGGCAGATGGCCATATTGCATTCAATCTGGGGGGTGAGGATGGGCTCCAGCTCTTCCAGAGAGACGGCGCCGGCAAAGTCCACAATGTTATCCACGGTAAGCAGAGAGCGGTCTCCGGTCTTCTGAAGCTTCTCCTCCTGGGCGGGCACATGCTCCATACAGCTGACGCCGTCCTTCTCCATGCGGGTTATATTCTTATGGGTGTTCTGAATTTCCACCAGAGCGGTGTGCTCCCCCGCCGCCAGTTCCACCACGATATAGAGGGTGGCCACATTTTCAATGAGTTTGCAGGTGCAGAAATCCCCCGCCAGCAGCTGGCGGACCTGGGCTCGGTGGGCCTCGGTGACCCCTTCCAACACAGCCAGCTCCAGCTCCGGATTGCCGCCCACAATGCCCAGCGTGGCGGCGACGTCGATCCCCTTCAAGCCGCCCGAGTTGGGTACTGTAACGCCCATCACATTTTTTACAATGTTGCCGCTGCAATGGACGGTGCAGTGTTCCGGCATCTCTCCCAGCAATTGGCGAGCCTTGGCCGCTGCGTAGGCGATGGCGATGGGCTCGGTACAGCCCAAGGCCATCACCAGCTCAGAACGCAAGATAGTGAGGTGATTTTCATACAGCGCATGATCCATAGTAAAACATTTCCTTTCTAATTTCTTGGGCTGTCCCTTGATTTTTCCACTGGACTGCATTAAGATAGCAAATGAGCCATTCACACCGGCGGAAGGAGGGCCTGCTATGAATTTTCTCAACCTGCAATACTTCTGCGTGGCGGCGGAGGAGCTGAGCTTTACCAAAGCGGCCAAACGGCTGTTCATCTCTCAGCAGTCGCTGAGCAGCCATATCTCCCGGCTGGAAGAGGAATTCGGTGTTGTGCTGTTCAACCGCACCCAGCCGGTCACCCTAACCCAGGCGGGGGAGTGCCTCTACCGGAACAGTCAGATTCTTCTTTATCAGAAGCACCAGACTGAGAAAGCCATTCAGGATATCCGGGATTTCCGCAGCGGCGAGCTGACCGTTGGGGTCAGCACCTCTCGGGGCGCCATTATGCTGGCGGATATTTTGCCGGAATTCCATGAAAAATATCCCCAAATACAGCTCCATCTGGTGGAAGGCACCACCAAACAGATCAACCGGGCTCTGTACGAGGGCCGGGCGGATGTAAACATCGGTTTTGCCATCGGCGACCCGGAAAACGTGTGCGAGGAGCTTCTCCACACAGAGCATCTGGTGTGCATGGTGCCCAGAATCCATCTTCCCACTGGCGCCGGCGGAGACCCCCCGCGCTCCGGCGTGATGCAGAATTTTCAGACCTTCTCCCGGTGCCCCTATCTCCGGATGCCCCCGGACTTTTGGCTGGGCGGCATTTTTGACCAGTGCTGTAAGGACCACGACGTCACGCCGGAAATTGTGCTGGAGACGACCAGCATGACCACGCTGGTCTCTCTGTGTTCGGCGGGGCTTGGGGCCATCGTCCTGCCCGAGATCTTCACCAGCCGGCGCATGGTCTTCTGGGACCGGCGGGACTGGAGGGACTCGGTGGCCATCTATCCGCTGGACTACCAATCCGGCAACCAGCCCATCACCATCAGCCATCTGCGCAGCCACTATCTGAGCCGGGCCGCAGTGGAATTCATCCACATGGCAAAGCAGAAGTTTACATACTGACCAGCCGTCGAACCGAACGCTTTGATCCTTGCTCCAAAACCGCTTCCGGCCTTGGCCGGGGCGGTTTTTCTCACTACGGACGCATCCTGCGTTCCACGCAATCCCGGGCCTGCTTCACATAGGCCAAGGTACTGTCGTCCAGGGGATATCGGATTACACAGCCTGGAGTCAGGATCTGGTTGCGTCCGCCCAGCATACGATAGCACTCGTAAATCTGGTGTTGAATTGCGCCCCGGTCCCGCTGGGTAATGTCGGTGCGTTTCAAACCGCCCATCAGACATTTTCCGGTCATGACAAACGCCTCGTCCACAGCGGGCAGAGTCTCCCAGGCGTGCCAGTTAAACACCTGGACCGGATAGTCTTTCAGCACTTCAAACATAATGTTGCTGCCGTGGGCATGGAGTGTGTTCAGCCAGCCCTTTTCCGCTGCGTTCAGCACTTCCAGATCATAGGGAACGCCAAACTGGCGGTATTCCTCCACAGTCATATAGTCATAGCTGCTGTTCTGGGCGGCAAAGAAGATGCCGTCCGCTCCCAGCTCCAGCACAGCCCGGACCAAATCACAGGTGGTCTGCGTAATCACCTGCAAGGCCGCGTGTACCTTGTCCCCGTGGCCGTCGGCCAGGTATTGGAGCAAGGTATTGCCTGAGAGCTTGTTGGCCGTGGTCAGAGGGCTGAAAATGGTAAAGATGACAGGAACTTCTTCTCCCTTCACCTTTTCCAGCAGCAGGCGCAGGCCCTTCAATTCCCGGGCCAAACTTCCTTCGTGGACGGAACAGGGCTTCAGCCGCAGCCAGTCCTCCGCTTCGTGAATGGGGGTTCTGACCACCTTGGCTACTCCGCCCTCCGCAATCTCTGAGTAATCAATCTCACAGCCGAAATCCTCAATGGCGTACATGCCGTTGTTCATGGTCTTGATTAAGTCCACATCATAGCTTTTGTAAAACGTGTAGGTGTGCTCCGCCAGCAGTTCCGGGTCCAGGTCCACCCCGGGCAGATGCGTCCAGAAGGAATAGGGCAGAATATCCGGCGTTTCGCCGTGAACCGCTGCCCAGATACGCTCTCTTTTTGTCATGATGAAGATAGCCTCCTAACATTCAAACCAGTAATGAACATCAAGAGGCGGAAACATGGCGTCCGGTTCTTTGAGGTGAAGCACCCGGACCGGCCAGAGGCAATCGCTTCCGGCTGATATCAGTATAAATTTTCGGTTTTGGGAATGTCCAACAAGTTTTTTGTGTGAGGCCACAATCCTTTTGTTGTGACCTAGGAATTTTGTCGTATTTCCCCGCCCGGTTACAACCTCTATATTGTGACACCCAACAAAAAAGTTGCTTGAAATTGTTGGGGGGACATCCTAGAATGAACTTGTAATCACAAGGCGGCAACATGGCAGACCCACCCCTGCTTGAAGTTGAGGTGAGCTTCAGGCGGTTCGCACCGGACTCCGGCGCGGACGTAGCAGAAGTTGTACGAAACCCGAGGACAAAAAGGAGGAAAATCCTATGAAAAAACTATTCGCATTCGTCTCCGCCTGCGCGCTGGCGCTGAGCCTTGCAGCCTGTTCCAACGGCTCTGGCAGCACTTCCACCCCTAACAGCGGCAAGACCAGCTCAGACAAGTTCCCCAACGAGACCATCACCTTGGTCTGCCCCTTCTCCGCCGGCGGCGGCACAGACATCGGCGCCCGGAACATGGCAACCGCCCTGGCCGCCGACCTGGGTATCAATGTGGTTGTAGAAAATCAGACCGGCTCCGGAGGCTGGGTTGCCTGGACCGACCTGATCACCGGCGACTACGACGACGGCTACACCATCGGCTTAATCAACCATAACTTTGTCTTTGGCGAGCTGGACCCGGAGAACCCCCGCCAATACAACCTGGAAGACGTGCAGGTGCTGTGTAACCAGGTGGTCGACTATGACGTGCTGGCCATCCGCGCCAACGAAACCCGTTTCTCCGACATCAACAGCTTTATTGAGTACGCCAAATCCAACCCCATCTTAATTTCCGCTCAGGCCACCGGCATCACCGATGGCGAGGCCACCAAGGCCGAGTGGTTCAACAAGACCTTCGGAACGCAGATCACCGTTATCCCGGTGGACGGCGCATCGGACAGCCGGGGTATGTTCCTGGCTGGCGACACCGACATCCTCTTCGGCTCCATCTCCGATGTAAACAGCTCCTACCAGAGCGGTGAAATGCAGCTGCTGTGCCAATTTGCCGAAGAGCGCAGCGCCTTTATCCCTGAAATCCCCACTGTTGAGGAGGCCACCGGCGAGAAGCTGGTTGCTTTTGCCGCACGCGGATATTTCTACCCCAAGAATGTCTCCGCTGACAAAGTGGAATTCATGACCGAAGCTCTGCTCAAGGCTATGGAACGCTCGGACTACATCGAGAACATGGCCGCCCTTGGCCTGGAGCTGGACAACACCTCCGGCGAGGCTTACGCCGAACTGCTCAACAGCCAGATGGAGACACGCCTGTCCATTTGGGGCTGAGCGGAAACAATCCGCAATCTTCCTCCGGAGCGGCGAACCGGTCTGTCCAGCCGCTCCGGACTATTTTATCATTGGGGGATACGTTTATGACAAAAAAGTTCCACCGGGATGTATGGGTAGGTGTGGTACTGCTGGCATTCTGCGCCGTTGCATTCTTCCTCGCCCTGCAAATCTCCGGACAGTCCGCCGCGGTGCCCATCGCCCTGACGGTTCTTATGGCCGTATGCGCCCTGTTTATCGTCCTGAAGGGCCTGCGGCTGACCCGCGAACAACAGGGCGCATTTCACTACGCTCTGACCGTGAAGGAGAGCAAAAACGCCTTCCTCTTCATGGGCTTCATCGTACTTTACTATCTGGTGTTCCGGTATGTCACCTATTGGATTGCCACACCGATTTTTATGATTTTAGCTATGAAGCATTTAAAAGTGAAATCTTGGAAGGTCAATCTCCTGATCACGGCTCTGTATATGATCATCTGCTACGTGGCCTTTGTTATCATCCTTCAGCTGCCGATTTATAAGGTCGGTGTGCTGGGCCGTCTGTTCCGCTATGTGTAAGGGAGGAGAGGACGTATGTTAGATTATTTATCTGCGGCAATCGCGTCTTTCGCCTCGGTTGAGGTACTGTTAGCCCTGATTGTTGGTGTGGTAGGCGGTATGGTCATTGGTATCATCCCCGGCCTGGGCCCCTCGGTGGGCATTGCTCTGCTGCTGCCCATCAGCTTCTCCATGAGCCCCACCGCCGCGCTGGTGATGATGACCGCCATGTATACCACCGGCGTCTACGGCGGCTCCATCACCGCCGTGCTGTGCCACACTCCGGGCACTGCCGCCTCTGCCGCCACCACGATGGACGGCTACGCGCTGACCCAGAAAGGCCGGGGCATGGAGGCCATCTCCGTTGTGACAGTGGCCTCGGTGGTGGGCGGAATCATCGGCGCGGTCTGCCTGATTCTCTTTGCTCCCGCGCTGGGCAAGATCAGTCTGATGTTCTCCTGTCTGGAGTATTTTTTGGTGGCCTGTTTCGGCCTGCTGGTTGTCTCTGGACTCACTGGCGACAACCAGGCCAAAGGGTTTTTCTCCGCCCTGCTGGGCTTGCTCATCGGCTGTGTGGGTATGGACTCCATCAGCGGCGTATCCCGGTTCACCTTCGGCCAGCTGTGGCTGGAGGATGGCCTGGACTCCACCCCCATTCTGATCGGCCTGTTCTCCATCTCCCAAGTACTGGTGCTGGTGGACAAGCTGCTGCGGGGTTCCAGCGCCACCATTGTGGATGATCCTGCCGCCGGTCTGACCGGAAAACGCTGGGAAAAGGGGAATACCAAAAAGTTAGCTCCCACCATGCTGCGCAGTTCCGTCATCGGCTCCTTTGTGGGTTTTATCCCCGCCGCCGGCTGTTCCATCGCCGCATGGATCAGCTACAGCATTGCCAAGCAGACCTCTAAAAAGCCGGAAGAGTTCGGCAAGGGTTCCATTGTGGGCATCGCCGCCTCGGAAGCGTCCAACAATGCCGCCTGCGGCGGCGCTCTGATCCCCTTGTTTACCTTGGGCATTCCCGGCAGTCCGGTTACCGCCATCCTCTACGGCGCTCTGCTTATGCACGGCCTCCAGCCGGGCAGCGGCCTGTTCACCGGCAATAAGGCGGTCACTACTTACGCCATTTTCCTAGGCTTCCTCTTCGCCAACGTGCTGATGGGAATCATCGGCCTGACCATGGCCAAGCATATGGCCCGCATCTGCCTGGTTCCAAACTCGGTCTTGGTCCCCATCATCGTAGCCCTGGCCTGTATTGGCACTTATGCCCTGAGCAACAACATGATGGAAGTGGTCATCATGCTGGTGTTTGGTCTTATCGGCTACCTGATGAAGATTTTTGAGTTTGAACCTGCCCCCCTGGTATTGGGTGTGGTGCTGGCCGATATTCTGGAGTCTAATTTCCGCAGAACCTTGATTATGGCGGCCCCTAAGGGTGGACTGATCCCCTACTTCTTGACTCGCCCGGTGTCCATCATTATCGTTCTGGTTATCTTGGCCTTTGCTTTAGCTCCAGTGGTCATCAAGGCAGTTCAAAAGAAGAGAGCCTGAAGCAGCCGGCAACTGCCCGATCAGCTGCATCTTTACATATGTAGGTCAAAAAAGCCTTGGAACCTCTGTAGTGCAGGGGCTCCAAGGCCGTCTAGATTTTAGACTACCCTCTTTCTCAGGCATCTAAAACACGGTGAAACGATAGAAAAACACCGTATTTCCTGCGAAATACGGTGTTTTCTCTGGTTGCGGGGAATCGCAATATATTTTACCTGAAATCTTATTCAGGTACATTACAAGCGTGGTGTCCGGGTAAAGCCTCACAGGTACGCCTTTAGCC
>JAAWIE010000064.1 GCA_022796195.1 Lawsonibacter sp.
CCGGCGCAGCTGCGCCGGTCCCTGTTTGCAATTCCGGGGCAATGTGGTATAATATGGGGGACGATGTCCATTTTCTTTGAAACGAAAAGGACCTTCCCCCGCACTTACAGGAGGAGGTGACCAGCATGGAACAATATCGGGTTCTGCTGGCAGACGACGAGGAGGAGATCCGCACCGGCATCAGCCGGAAGATCGACTGGACCGCGCTGGGGTTCTCGCTGGTGGGCGAGGCGGGCAACGGTGAGGAGGCGTTGGAGCTGGCGGAACAGCTGCGCCCTGACGTCGTGCTCACCGACATCAAGATGCCCTTTATGGACGGGCTGGAGTTGTGCCGCCGCCTGCGGCAGTCCCTGCCCGCGGCCAAGCTGGTCGTCTTCTCCGGTTTTGATGACTTTGAATACGCCCGGCAGGCAGTGGGTGCAGGGGTGTCCGAGTACATCTTAAAACCCATCAACGCTCCGGAGCTGGCGGAGGTACTAAACAAGCTGCGGGACCAGCTGGACCGCCAGCGGCTGGAGCGGCGGGACATGGAGACTCTGCGCCGCCGGTATGAGGAGAGCCTTCCCATTCTCCGCGAGCTGTTCTACACCCGGCTGCTCAGCGGCCAGTTTCATCCGGAACAGGTGCGGGACCGGGCCGCCCGGTATGAAATCGATCTGCCGCCGGGGCTGTGGACCGCCGCTCTGATTCATGCCGACCCCCAAAGCGAGGCAGGCGACGCGGGGCGGGACGAACTCCTGCTCCTGTCAGTCCAGTCCTTTCTAACCGACCATTTCTCTCTGGAGGGCTGTACCGCCCGGGCGGTGCTGTATGAGGACACGGCCGCTTTGCTGGTGCAGCTGTCCGGACCAGACCGGCTCTATCCTCTGCTGGAGGAACTGGAGCGGCTCAGCCTGCTGTCCCGAGGCTTTCTGGGCGCCCCCCTCACCGCCGGAGTGGGCCGGCCTTGTCCAGGACCGGAGGCGTTGTACCACAGCGCGAGGGGAGCCAGAGCCGCACTGGACTACCGGGCTTTGGTGGGGAGCGGCCGGGTCATTTATATCGATGACCTGGAACCCCAGTCCACCGCTACCATCTCCTTTGACGAAAATGACCAGCACCGCCTGTCCACCGCCGTCAAGCTGGGTACTCCAGAACAGGTGGAGCAGGCGGCTGGGGAACTGATGGAACGTCTGCGGCAGACGGGGCTGTCCCTGTCTCAATGCCACCTGTTTTTGCTGGAGGTCGTCACCTGTCTGGTCCGGCTGACCCGCTCCGGCGGCGTGGCGGTGGAAGAGGTCTTTGGGGCCGGCTTTACCGGCGCGGTGTCCATCTCCAACTTCTCCAGCCTGGAGGAACTGGGCCGCTGGCTGTCCGGGCGGTGTCTGAAGCTGCACGACCTGTTGGGCCGCCAACGCACTGACTCCGCGTGGCGGCTGGTGGAGCAGGCCAAGGAGTATATTGCCAGCCACTACACCGACGAACAGCTGAGCGTAGAGGCCCTCTGCTCCCACATCCATCTCTCTCCCACCTATTTTTCCACCCTATTTAAGCGGGAAATGGGAATGAGCTTTACCGCCTATGTCACCCAGATCCGCATGGACGAGGCAGTGCGCCTGCTCCGGGACACCGGAGAGAAAACCTACCGCATCGCTGAACAGACGGGTTACTCCGACCCCAACTATTTCAGCTACGTGTTCAAACGCCGTTTCGGCGTCTCCCCTTCCAAGTACCGGGCGGGGCTGAACGGCTGAGCCGCGGGGCTGTTCAGGCCGCACGCTGCCGCCAAGACAACTGGAAGGAGAACACGCCATGAACTTTTTCCGCCGCTTAGCCACGCAATGGGGAGAGCGTTACCGCAAGATGAGCATACAAATGGTGCTCTCCCTGTCCTTCACCGCCGTAGCGGCGGCGGGCATCCTGTTGATGGGAGTCAGCCTAATTTGGCGGTTTTCCGCCGCCGGGGAACAGATGGTAGCCGAGAACAGCCAACGGGTGCTGGCACAGGCCAACATGAATTTAGACAGCTACCTCCGGCGTATGATGCGCATTGCCGACACGGTGTACTATCGGGTGATCAAAAACACCGACCTGGCTGAGGGCAGTCTCACCGGACCGCTGAGCCTGCTGTATGAGGAAAACCGCGATGATCTGGTTTCCCTGGCTGTCTTTGACAGCCAGGGAACGGCGGTAGCCGCCGTTCCCCTGTCCGCCCTGAAGGAGGGGGCCAGCCCCGCCGGAAGCGAGTGGTTTCAGGCAGCCAGCCAGAGCATGGAAAACCTCCACTTCTCCACCCCCCACGTCCAGAACCTGTTTGACGACCCGGACGCCCCCTACCGCTGGGTGGTGTCCCTCAGCCACCACGTCCAGCTCACCCGCGACGGCGCCACCGAGGGTGGCGTTGTGCTGGTGGATATGAGCTTTCGCGGAATTGAACAGGTGTGCCGGGGGGTGACTCTGGGCGAGGGAGGCTATCTCTACCTCATCGACGGCGATGGGGAACTGATTTACCACCCCCGGCAGCAGCTGATTTACGCCGGTCTGCTGAACGAAAACAACCGGGCCGCCGCCGGCTACCGGGACGGCAGTCACATGGAAATCTTTCAGGGCCAGCACCGGCAGGTGACGGTGAAAACGGTGGGCTACACCGGCTGGAAACTGGTGGGGGTGGCCCCCGCCGCCTACTGGCTCACCACCTTTCCCCAGCTGTTCCCCTTCGGCCTGTCCGTTCTGCTCTTTTCCATCTTCCTCATGGCCTTTTTGAACTTCCGTATCTCCGCCCGCATCGCCGACCCCATCCGCCGTCTGGAACAGTCCATCAAAGAGCTGGAAAACGGTCGGGAGGATGTGCAAATTGAGGAGGGCGGCTGTTATGAGATTCAGCACCTGAGCCGGTCGGTGCGCTCTATGGTGTCCACCATGCGCCACTTGATGGATGACATCATCCGTCAGGAGGGACAGAAACGCCGGGGCGAGCTGGAAGTCCTCCAGTCCCAAATTAACCCTCACTTCCTCTACAACACCTTGGACTCTGTCATCTGGATGGTGGAGGCGGGCCAGCCCTCCGAGGCCATCCAGATGGTTACCTCTCTGGCCCGGTTCTTCCGCATCTCCCTAAGCCGGGGTAAGAACATCATCCCCCTGTCCGACGAACTGGACCACGCCCGGCACTATATGAACATCCAACAGATGCGTTTTAAAAACCGGTTCACGTTCCGGATTGAGGCAGGAGAGGGCACCCAAGAGCTGTACACGTTAAAGCTGGTCATCCAGCCCATTCTGGAAAACGCCATCTACCACGGCATGGCCGGGGTGGAGGATGACGGGGAAATCACCGTCACTGCCCGCCGGGAGGGGGCCGATTTGGTCATCGAAGCGGCCGACAACGGCTTGGGAATGCGCCCAGAGACAGCCGCCTCCCTGCTGGATGAGGACCGGCCCGAGGCCCGCACCAGCGGCTCTGGCATTGGGGTGCGCAACGTCCACCGGCGCATCGGTCTGACCTTTGGACCGGAATACGGACTGTCCATTTTCAGCGAGCCGGACGAGGGAACCTTGGTCCGCATCCGCCTGCCTGCCCTCACCCGGGCCGAGGCCGTGGAACGCCAGGAGGGGGAGGTACTGTGAAAATCAAACACAACAGCTTGGTCGAGTATGTCATCTTAGGGGTGCTGGGCAGTCTGGTGGTGCTCACCTTGGCCGTCCCGCCCCTGCTCCGCGACCGGCGTTGCGCACCTGTACTCTCCCTGTCCGTCCTGCTCCGGGACACGGACAATTCCTGGACGGCCGCCCGGCAGGGGATGGAACTGGCGGCGGACGAGTTGGGGGCAGAGCTGCGCTTTCTCACCCTCACCACTTCCAACAGCGGGGAAGAACAAGAAGAACTGTTTCTCCGAGAGCTGGAGGGCGGGGCCGACGCCTTGATTGTGGTCCCCTCCGACCTGGAGGGGCTGTACGCCGCCCTGCTCCAGAGCCCAAAGCTCTGCCCGGTGGTCACATTGGAATGCGCCATGGCGGGCGGGGCAGGCGGGGTCTCTCCAGATAACCCCGAGGTGGGGCGCCAACTGGCTCAGGCACTGCTGGAGGATTGGGAGAGCGGAGAGGTGCTTCTGCTGGACAACAGCGCCGCCTGTCCGGAAACCGCCCAGCGTTTGGCGGGCGCCCAGGAAACACTGTCACAGGCCGGCGTCCCCTTTCGGCCAGTGTCCGCCCTGCCCCAGGACGGGCTGAGCATTCAGTGGGTCATCACCTTTGAGGCCGGAGCCACCCGTCAGGCCGCCGAATATAAAGAGTCGGAGGAGCTGGCCTTTGCTTTGTACGGCGTGGGGACCTCCACCGCCATCACCGTTTCGCTGGAGCGGGGTACCATCGCCGCCGCCGCGGCCTGGAGCGACTACGCCGCTGGTTATCTGGCCGTCCGGCAGGCGGTAGAGGCGGCGCAGGGGAACAGCCGCTCTCTGGAATCGCTGGCTTTTTCCATTGTGCGAGGGGAGGATATCTATGCGCCTGAAAATCAAAAATTGCTGTTTCCGGTTACGTCTTAGTCTGATGGCCGGACTGCTCCTCCTACTTCCTGCCTGCGGGGGGCAGGAACGGGATGACAGCGGACTGCGCATTGGCGTAACCCTCTACAGTCAGGACGACACCTTCATCTCCACCATGGCCCAGAATCTGGAGCGGCTGGCCCAGGAGGCGGAGAGCACAGGAGATCTGAAAATCACCCTGCTCATCTCTGACAGCCGGCACAACCAGACCACCCAGATGGATCAGGTGGACCGGTTTCTCGCCCGGGGATGCGATATCCTGTTTGTAAATATGGTGGACCGGACAGGGGCGGCGGTGATTGTGGATAAGGCGGAGGCAGAGGGCGTTCCGGTGGTGTTCTTCAACCGCCAACCGGTGGACGAGGATATCCGCCGCTGGGAAAACTCCTTCTATGTGGGGGCCAGCGCCCTGGAGAGCGGCACCCTTCAAGGCAAGCTGGTGCTGAACGCCTGGTTGCAGGACCGCTCCCGCTGGGACCGCAGCGGCGACGGCGTGCTCCAATACGTCATGTTGGAGGGGGAACCGGGCCATCAGGACTCCCTTCTGCGCACCGAATACTGCCTCAAGGCCCTCACCGATGGAGGCGTGGAGGTAGAGCGGCTGGACCGGGACACCGCCAACTGGAACCGCTCCCAAGCTGCCGCCCGCATGGGCCATTGGCTGGAGGAATTTGGAGGACAGATTGAGGCCGTCTTCTCCAACAACGACGATATGGCGCTCGGCGCCATCGACGCCCTGTCTGAGACGGACCTCCCCCTGGAGGACTGGCCCCTCATTGTCGGGGTGGACGCCACCGCCCCCGCTCTGGAGGCTGTGGCGGCGGGCCAGCTCTACGGCACAGTCCTTAACGACAGCCGGGGCCAGGCCCAGGCCATGCTGGACCTGGCGCAGGCCCTCTACCGCGGGGAGGACCCGGCGCAAGCGGTAGAGCTGGAGGACGGCCACTATGTCTGGCTCCCCTACGAACTGGTAACCCAGGAGAATCTGTCCTCCCTCCCGGAATCCTGATCCATCAACACATAGTCAACTCCGCCCCCATTCCCCGGGAAAACACACCGTAATAAACAGCCGTCCTTCTCGAACATCCGCCTGGATCCGCCCGCCCTGCCGCTCGGTGAGGGCTTTTGCGATGGACAGCCCCAGTCCGGTGGCCCCCCGGCCCGTCTCCACGGTGTAGAAGCGATCAAACAGCCGAGCTGCGGACACCGGGTCCAGCCCCTGTACGGAATTGGAAAATACAGCGGCGCCGTTCTCCTCCAGAACGGCGGTAAAGTCCCCGCTGCTGTATTTCAACGCATTACTGATGATATTGCCGAAGATCCGCCCCAGTGCCGAGGGATCCAGCATCCGCACCACCGCCCCTTCCGGCAGCGAAATGTCCGGTCTAATCCCCCGCTGGGTCATAGCAGCGTAGAAGGACATCAGGCTCTCTTCCAGAATCCGGCGCAGATCCACCGGCTCAGGGTTCAGTTCCTTCTGTCCGGCCGCCAGCGAGTAGCAAAACAGCTCCTCAGTCAGCTTTGTCATAGCCTCCATCCGGTTTCGGATCTGACCCAGGTAGCGTTTGGCGTTTTCCGGCAGCTCCTCCCGCTCCAGCAGATCTGTGTAGCCCCAGATGGCGGTGAGGGGGGTACGCAGGTCGTGGGAGATGCTGGCCACTGCGTCTTTCAGCTCCGCGTCTCCCTGTTGATACCTTTGCCTCTGGCGGCGCAGGCGTTTCAGCTGGAGGTTCAGTTCCGAAGCCAGTCTTCGGGCATGGGCGTCCCGAACCGATAGGAAAATGGGGCTGTTGGTATTCTGAGACAGGCGGTCCCCCAGCTGCTGTACCATTTCATCCAGACTCCGGCGGAGGAGCCAGAGCTTGACCAGCAGGACCACAATGACCACGGCCAGTCCACCGCACAACAGCCAAGGGAGCATATGTGTCACCTCATTTCAGGTCTTTTCGTTGAAACAGGGCCGCTCCGCCGGCGGCAGCCGCAGTTATGACGCCCAGGGAACACAGGACCGCCTGAATGGGCCGGATTACGGCCAAGTCCGCACACTGGACAGCCTGCCCCATTGGGTTGAGGTCCAGCAGAAACTCGTAAAAGGGCCTCTGGTCCTCAGTAAGATAAACGGGGTTGGGCTCCATTACAGAGGACACCTGTCCATCCACTGTCAGGGAATAGGTGGGATAAAATTCCGGGGCATCCAGCATCTGATAAACCGTAAACGCACCAATAAACAGCAGCAAAAACAGCAGGATGCAGCTCACCGCCGAGGCGGACTTACGGCCGCAATTCATCACAATGGCGGTAAAGACAGCACACCAAGCCGCCGTCATCAAAAATGCTTCCAGGCCGTTAAGCAGAACAACACTGGTTTTTACGCTCAGCCATCCGATCAGCGGAATGCCCACCACGACACAGGCCAGCATATATGTGGCACAGAACACCACCGCACTCAGCAAGGCGGTCATCAGGTTTGCCCAATAGATGGCGTGCCGGCGATGGCCGGCAATAATCTTGTTGCGGATGGTCCCGTCACTGTACTCTGTGCCGAAAAACAGGGGAAGAAACACGGACAAAACCAGTCCAATCACCATAGCCCAGCCGAAAAATACCGAGTCCAAGGAAACCTCATAGTTGTAAAGGAACTGTTCCCGATAGCGGGTCACACACATAAACGCGCCGAAGCCAGCGGACAGCCCGAACGCGGTCCAAAACAGATTGCTCCGTTTCAAGCGAAATAGATTGGCGGACAACAGGTTAATCATGGGAGCCGCCTCCCACCAAATTGATAAAGTAGCTTTCCAAGCTCTCGTCCCGCTCCTGTGCGCAGAGCAGTTCGCAGCCCTCCACAGCCAACGCGGCGGACAGCTTAGAAATGACCGGCTGGGCAAAGAGGTCCGCCTTGCCCTCGGTGAGGATTTTGTACGCAATCCCCATCCCATCCAGCACCCGGGCCAACACCCGGGTATCGGTGACCTCCACCCGCAGGCACTTGCGGCAGGCGGCCTCCAGTTCCTGGGCGCTGACCTCCTTCACCATCCGGCCTCCGTCGATAAAGCCGTAGTGGGTAGCCAGACGGCTCAGCTCATCCAGAATGTGGCTGGAGATGAGAACTGTAATCTGCCGCTCCCGGTTCAGCTTTAAAATCAGCTCCCGGGTCTCAATGATGCCTTGCGGGTCCAGACCATTCACCGGCTCGTCCAATACTAGAAAGTCTGGGTCACCAGCCAGGGCCATGGCGATACCCAGCCGCTGGCGCATCCCCAAGGAGAAATGGCGCACCCTCTTCCGGCCTGTATTGGACAGCCCCACCAGCTCCAGCAGTTCTCCTGTCCCTGCATCCGAGGGGATGCCCATCACCCGATACTGCTGCTTAATATTGTTGGCAGCGGACAAGTCCAGGTAGATGGAGGGGGACTCCACCACCGCGCCCATGCGGCGGCGCACGGCGGCAATCTCCTTTCCGCTGTGGTCCAGCCCGAACAGGGTGTAGCGGCCCGAGGTAGGAGCCTGAAGCCCGCAGATCAGACGGATCAGGGTGGTCTTGCCCGCTCCGTTCCGTCCCACCAGACCGTAAATCGCCCCCCTCGGCACCCGCATGTTGAGGCCGCTCAGGGCGTGAAATCCCCGATAGGATTTCCACAAACCGCTGGCGGTGAGAATATCGTCCATATTATGAACCTCCCTTTCTTTGGATAGGCCAAGTCTACCCCCAAAGGGTAAAGAGGGCGGGTAAGAAAAGGGTAAAGAATTGGGAAAGATTCGCGAGCCTGTTTGGACGTATTGACATGTTTCCGACCAGCCCTAACCACCCTCGGGACACACCCCTACAGATTCAGCTTAAATCCAATCCCCCACACCGACTCCAAAAAGTCCCGGCCTGCCACGTCCCGCAGCTTTTTCCGCAGGTTACTTACATGGATTTTCAGGGAGCTCTCGGTACAGTCAGGCGTATCGGCGCTGATCCGGTCTAAAATTACTGACTTTGCAATGGCCTGTCCGGGATTTTGGAGAAACAGCTTTAAAATGGCGTACTCCGTCTTGGTCAGCCGGACGGGAATCCCCTCTACTGCGGCGCTGTGAGCGGCTGGGTCCAGCCGCAGCGGTCCCGCTTCCAGGACGGCGGGCAGTCCGGCGGCGGCGGCCCGGAGGTGGACGGTAATGCGGGCCAAAAGCTCCCGGCTGTCAAAGGGCTTCGTCACGTAGTCCACTGCCCCGTCCAGAAGGAGTTTTACCTTGTCCTCCACCCCCGCCTTGGCGCTGAGAACCACCACCGGAACCCCCGAAATTCTGCCCAGCACCTCCTCTCCGGACAGGCCAGGCATCATCAGGTCCAGCAGAACCAGGTCGGGCCTGTGCCGCTCCAGCAGAAGCACCGCCTCTGTCCCCGAGTAGGCCCGCAGCACCTCATAGCCCTCCTGGCGAAGCAGCTCCTCTAAAAAATTTCCGATGTGGATATCGTCATCAATGACTGCAATGGTTTTCATAGGCCGGCCTCCTCATTGCTGGTCTGCATCGTTTCTTCTTTCTTCACAACACCGAAACGGTTGCGGTCCGGCTCATCCTGTGGTAAGATAGGGACAAACCGTCCGGCACAACCGCGTCTATATTCCCTGCGTTCTGCCGGACCCGATCACAAGGAGGAGCCACTATGTTCAAAGCGGTATGCTTCGATTTTGATTACACGTTGGGCGACGGCACTGACTCCATTGTCGCCGGTTTCCAGTACGGCCTCACCCAGCTGGGTTGGCCCGCCCCTGACCGGGAGGCCATCCGGGCCACCATCGGCTATCTTCTGGAGGACTCCTACGCCATGCTCACCGGCGACAGCGACCCCGCCCGTCAGGCTCAGTTCCGCACACTGTTCACACAGGCGGCGCTGGAGCGCCAGCGGAGGGAGACAATCCTCTTCCCCGGTGCGGCGGAACTGCTCCGGGCGCTGAAGGCCCAGGGGATTAAAACGGCAATTGTCAGCACCAAGCGGGGGGACACCATCGAAGTTATTCTGGAGCGGCTGGGGGTGGCGGACACCATTGCCCTGGTCATCGGCAGCGCCGACGTCAAACGCCACAAGCCCGACCCGGAGGGCCTGCTGGCCGCTATGGACCGGCTGGGGGTCGCGCCGGAGGAAACTCTCTTTTGCGGAGACACGGTTCTGGATGCCGGAGCCGCCCAGAACGCCGGAACCCATTTCGCGGCGGTCCTCAATGGCATCACGCCGGCGGAGCATTTTGCCCCTTACCACCCCGACCACATCTCTCCCGATCTGTGGGACCTGGCCCAGTGGCTGGCAGTATAAAAACTGGGATACCGGTTTTCAATCTGCCCGCTCTTTCAGTTCCATGTGATCTAAGGCGTATTGCAGGGCCATGCCAATCAACTCGTTGCGGGAGCGGTTGGTCCGGGCGGAGAGGTCATTGTACCGCTCTTGCAAGGCCCGGTCGATGCGGATCGTCATGGTAACGCTCTTGTCCTCGCGGGGGGTCACAATAAATTTTTCCATAATGCCTCACTTCTTCGCTTTTTGAGTACATTATAGTGTGAATCTGCATACTAATTCCATGCCACAATCTGCATTGGAAATTCAATGCAAATACCAATTGACTTTTATGTCATGAAGTGGTATCCTAAGCGTGCAGATTTCAGAGGGCTTTGCCTTGTGTCTGCCCAGCCCCGCAACAGGCTGGTAGCGTTGGGCATCAGCCCAAAGAAAGGACGATTATGATGAAACGATTCCTTACCCTGCTCCTGGCTCTCGGCCTGCTGGGAGCCGCAGTCCCTGCCGCAAGCGCCGAGGACACGACCACCAGCCTCCCCGCTTGGGCTTATGGCGAAATCGCGGACATCTACGCCATTGGCCTGGCGGGAGACGAAATTACCACCGAACACGCCAGCACAGTCACCCAGGAGCAGCTGGAGGCCATGACCCAGTTGACTGCGGACAAGCTGGCCCTTCTGAACCGCCCCGCCAACCCCGAAAAAGGGGACTCCCTAATCATCGACACCACCCGCGGCGGCGTACTCAACGCTTTGTATCAGGAGGCCGCAGCCTATGTCTTCGATGGGATCAACGACGGCCCGATCAACTTCCTGTCCGCTCTGGGTGTGGTCCAGGGAGACGGCGCAGCTCTGGCTCTGGACCGCCCCTGTACCCAGTTGGAGGCCGCCTGCTTCGCCAGCCGCCTGATTCTCGCTCTGTATGACCAGCAGAACGCCGGTTCTCTTGGCCTGCTTTGGAAGGCGGAGGGCAACGGCAACACCCTGTATCTGCTGGGCTCTATTCATACCGACCGCAGCAACCTCTACCCCTTCCACAAGCAGCTGCGGGACATCATCACCAGTGCCGACCTCGCCGCCTTTGAACTGGACTTCAACAGCCAGGAGGGCATCGACGAATTTGTCGCTATGCAGATGTACTCCGACGGCACAACGCTGAAAGACCATATCAGCGCCGAACTGTATCAGGAGGTAGTGGAGGCTATGGCCCCGGCCCCGGAGGAACAGGTTGCCCAGTATAAGCCCTGGGCGCTGGCCAACACCTTTAACGGCCTGTCCATGCAGGACGATACTACCAGCAGCAACGCCATGGCCATTGACCTGTATGTCAACGCCAAAGCCTCTAACCTGGGCACCCCGGTAGAGGGTATCGAGACCTATGCATTCCAGGGTAAAATTTTTGACAATCTCTCCGCCGAGTACCAGGAGAACTACCTCGCCATGACTCTGTCCATGTATCTGGGAATGGACGCCGCTGAGGACCTGAATGAGGAAGACCGTGCGGCCTATGAAGCTGCCCTGAAGGAACAGGACGCGGCGGTAGACCGCTGGATGAACCAGTGGAAAGCTCGTAACACCCAAGGATTTGCCAACGACTACCCTAAGGATGAAATCCAGTCCAACACCACCGACGAGCTCAACTCCAAGCTCTTCGAGGGCCGTGACCCCAATATGATTGCCTGGGCGGACAACTATCTGAAGCAGACCGGCTCCCACACCGGCCTGATGACTGTGGGCGCCGGCCACATGATCGGTAAGACCGGCGTGGTTCAGGGCCTGCGTGACTTGGGTTATACGGTTGAAGTCGTGCCTGCCCCTTAACCGCTCGACAAACCAGACACAGCAGCGAGCAATCTTCCCCTTTGATATACACACGTTCCAGAGGCCCCAGGTCGGGGCCTCTTTTGTTTTGCTCATTTTCCCGGAGGCAAAACAGGTTTTCTTTCCACTCCTACTATGCTATACTGAAGTCAACTCAAAGTTTAGAAGAGGAGGGACCGCCTGTGCCCAGTTCTACAAAAAACGCAATTAAAGAGACGTTTCTCACCTTGCTGGATGAAAGGCCCTTGACGCGGATCACCGTAAAGGACATCGTACAGACCTGTGGAATCAACCGCAATTCCTTCTATTACCATTATGAGGATCTGCCCTCCCTGTTGGAAGAAATCATCTCCGACCGGGTGCAGGAACTAATTCAAACTCACCCCACCATAGATTCCCTGGAGGACTGCTTTGATGCGGCTTTGGAGTTCGTGCTTGAAAACCGGCGGGCTGTTCTGCATATTTACAACTCCCTGAATCGGGACGTCTTTGAACGCTATCTAATGGAGGTCTGCCTCCATGTGGCCCGGGTCTATGTGGAGGCCGGCTTTGCCGGCCGGTCTGTGGAACCAGAGGACAAGGAATTCCTGATCCGCTACCACAAATGCGAATGCTTTGGAAACATCATTGATTGGCTGAACAGCGGGATGAAGGATGATATCTCCGCCTACTTTCACCGGATCTACCAGCTGAAACGAGGTTGGGAGGGCAAGAGCCATCGCAGCGCCTTATGAATAGCTGGCAGCTTCGGGCATAGCATGTGTTTTCTTCGGCTCAGCGCCAGTTGAAGGAACAATATCCTTGGAAAAACAACCATGTAAACTAAAGTTTACATGGTTGTCACGCAAAGGTTACACCCAATTTACCGAAAATCTCCCCTGATGTAACCTTTGGTTGGTTGGCGGGACATAAGGAGTGTGCTAAGATGAACCTAACGCAAAAACTTCGCGTACTGCGAAATCAGTCCGGCCTGTCCCAGGCAGACCTGGCGGAACAGGCGGACGTCTCCCGTCAGACGATCTATAAATGGGAACGGGGCACAACCCATCCCACCACCGGAAATCTTGATGTACTGTGCAGGATTTTCGGCATTACTATGGATGAGCTGCTGAATGACGGTTGGGAACCGCCAGAAAAAGCGCCGCCGGAAATCCAATTTGTGGAAGTCCCGGTGGAGGTTCCCGTTCCCCAGCCCAGAAACTACCGCCTGCTGGCTCTGCTGGCCGCACTGCTGGTGGCGGCAGGCATCGCTGTCGGTGCGCTGGTCTTTCGCGAACGGTCTGAAGTTTCTGTGTGTAGTTCAGAATTGGAAAGCGAGGTGATTGATGAGTCAACAATTGGAGACCCTATACTTATGCTTCCCCTAGATTAAACAATTTGAAAGGATGTGTATCCCAATGAAACGCAATCGTCTTGCCGCTGTGCTTTTATCCGTGTCGGTTTTGCTCAGCTGCTCTTTCCTTCCGGCATTGGCGGCAGAAACTCCAGGCAGTGAAATTATTATTTCCCGAGTATCTGGGCGCTTGGAACACAGTTTCCCAGCCAACATCGTTACTCCCATCAGCTCAACGGTTTCTCTTGGCAAAGGAGAAACGATAACCTATGATTGTACCTATACACCCAGATATTCCAGCTTAGACTTTGGCTATCTTGATTCCGAAAACGTGTTCCATTATCAGAACTTTACCAACGGAATCGTGGATACATCCATAGAAATCAGTCAACGCGGCCAGTACAGGCTGGCTATCCGCAACAACGAAAACTATGCCGTTGCGATAAGCGGAACGGTAAAATATTAAAAAGGAGATATGGACAGTACGCATAAAGAACATTTCAGGAATATGGTAGGCAACCGCATGATGCAGTAGCGTTATGCGGTTGTCTGTCTGCTAACCTGGCTGTAT
>JAAWIE010000065.1 GCA_022796195.1 Lawsonibacter sp.
GATTGGGTGTCAACTTGTGCACGACAGTAACCCAGCTGGCCTGCCCAGTCTGCCAGGTCCCCTGGTACTTGCCGCCCACATCGGCCCGATTGATGATTTCCCTTTTTTATACGGAAAATACTGGTATATAGACAGTCAAAAGCCCTCGGAAACCGAACGGTCTTCGAGGGCTTTGGGGCGACATTATCACTTTTTTTGATTCCACTCCAGATCAATGGGGGTATCAATATCTTGCAATTCCTGAGCAGTCTCTGCTTCTACCAGCCGGAGCAGATGGGAAGGAATGATACTTCCTCCACCCCGGTCTCCGTCAAGGGTCAGAAGTTCCGGAAACAGAACCGCAGGGAAAATCACCGGATTGCCTCGTTTCCCTTGCCAGCTCATCGCACAGATGCAATCGGGTGAGAGGGAAAACTGTTCCAGCAGGCACTCCACACTCCTGCGTTCCAACCAAGGCTGATCACATACGGCAAACAGAACACCGTCCATATCCAGCAGTTCCGACAGCCCCAGACGAATCGAGGCCGATTGTCCCTCCTCCGGCACAGGATTGGAAACAGGAAGATAGCCCCGCCTCCCTGCCAAGCTCAGGATCCCCGGATAGGAGCTAACTACAGTCGCCCGTGCGAACAGCACCGGAGGAAGAGCGTCAAAGGCCCGAAGAATCATTGGAGTACCCTCCACCGCTTTCAACAACTTATTTGCTCCAAACCGACGGGAAAAGCCGGAAGCCATCAGCACCGCGCCTACCCTCACCGCCAAAACTTAGACGCTCCCCGGTGAACAAACCGGCCCCGCTTTGGCGCGGTAACCATACCATTCTCTACCGCTACAGTACCGGAGAGCAGGACAGTGTCCACCCGGCAGAGGACCTCCATCCCCTCATAGGGTGTATAATCCACGTTCTGATACTGTGCAGCAGCAGTAATTTTTCCTGGAGTGTTGGGGGCTAAAATCGTAATATCAGCGTCACTCCCAACCGATAGCGCACCTTTTTGGGGATACATGCCAAATAGTCTGGCGGGCTGTTCTGACAACAGTTTCATCATCTGGTGGAGGCTTATCCGCCCCGCCGCCGCCCCATAGGTGTACATCAGCACCGGACGGTGCTCCACCCCGGGAATACCATTGGGAATTTTGGAAAAATCCTCCTTTCCCAGTTCTTTCACACCTTTAAAATGGAATGAGCAATGGTCCGTACCAATTGTATCGATTTCTCCAGCCTGTAAGCCAGCCCACAGCGCGTCAATATCTTCTTTTTTTCGCAGAGGCGGTGACAAAACAAACTTTGCTCCCTCAAACCCGGGCTGGCAGTAGCGGCTGTCGTCCAACAGAACATATTGGGGACAACTTTCCACATAGCACCTCTGTCCTCTGGCCCGTGCGGCCCGAACCATCTCCAGGCTCCGAGCTGCAGATAGATGGACAATGTTCACCGGGAATCCCGCCAGTTCTCCAATGGTCAGCCAGCGGTTCACTGCCTCCGCCTCTACCACGGCGGGGCGTGAAAGGGGGTGGGCAGCGGGACTTAAATTTCCGGCGGCCAGCTGGGCGGCAATACCCGCGTTGACCAGACCGCCGTTCTCGCAGTGACAGCCCACAATGCCGCCTCGCTCCCCCACAGCCCGGACTTCCTCCAGAGCGTCGCCGTCAGACACCATCAGCCCATCATAAGCCAGATAGACTTTGTAGGATGTCACGCCGGCTCGTTCCATATCTGCCAGCTCTGCCCGAACAGCCGGATTCCAGTCTTTGATGGTCATGTGAAAGCCATAGTGACAAGAAGCCTGCCCCTCTGCCCACCTATGCCAAGTGTCCAGCGCCGACGTCATATCTGCTCCCCGCTCTGGCTCAGCAAAGTCCAGCACAGTAGTTGTCCCTCCGGCCAAAGCGGCCAATGTACCAGAGGCCCAGCCGTCCGCTGTCTCATTGGGCAGACCCTTGTTCATTTCAAAATGGGTATGAGTATCAATAAAGCCAGGAAAAACCAGCTTGCCAGAGGCGTCAATCACCTGGCTGTCCCCTGCGGGAAGGCTCGGGCCAATTTCGGTAATCTTCTCCTCCTCCACCCTCAGACTGGCCTGAAGCGGCCCCTCCGGACAGAGAAGCGTTCCACCTTGAATCAGGATGGACATAGCAATCTCCCCTGGCCTCTTTGTACAAGGGGTCGCGGTAGCGGTCAAAGACGCTGGCCTCCACTTCACCATCCACGCAGGATACCCCATTGATGTCGGCGGGCAGGCCGTGGAGGTACAGAGCCTTGCCGTCCCTGGTGGTCTTCATCAGCTCCTCAGTGCAGCACCAGTCCTTGTGCTGGGCATTCTGGGCCAGCAGCTCCTTCTCCAGGGCCTTGATGCCGTCAGTGTCGCCCTTGCCATACAGGTCGGTGCGCTTCTCCATGGCGGCGAAAGGAGCCCAGCTCTTGGGATAAACGATGTCCGCAGGCCATCCACCTCTACTTCGTCGTAGCCCAGCTTCTCCATCTCGGCCTTGATGCAGGCCACAACTTCTTTTTCCTCGCAGCTTTCGCTGGGGTGGGAGATCATCGCCTGGAGAAAGGCGCTCATATCCTTGCGCCAGCCCTCGGCGGCAGACAGAATTTTTTCCTTATCCATGATCAATTCCTCCATTTTATGATTCTTCCGTGGCGTATTCTCCGCCCCAGACGATTTTACGATACTTCTCCGGGTCGGTGTCTCCCTCAGTAGAGAACATAAGTACCCGGCTGTTCTGGTCCAGGCCCAGAGCCTCTTTCAGCTCCCTGTAGTCCTTATCCCGCATCAGAGTGGAAATCAACCCCATACCCACCGCTCCGGACTCGCCGGAGGTGACCGCTGGGTCGCCCTTCACCGGGGCGGCCAGCATCCGCATGCCCTTGGCGCTCACCCAGTCGGGGCAGGAGACAAAGGCGTCCACATGGTTGCGCAGGATATCCCAGGAGATGGTGTTGGGCTCACCGCAGGCCAGACCAGCCATAATGGTCTGGAGGTCGCCGCCCACGATGCGGGGATTACCGTCCCCGGCCACTGCGCCCTGGTAGAGGCAGTCGGCAATCTGAGCCTCCATGACCACAAACTTGGGGGGATCGTTGGGATACAAGTTGGCGAAGTAGCCAACCACCGCCCCGGCCAGGGAGCCAACCCCTGCCTGGACAAACACATGGGTGGGCTTCTCTTCCAACTGCTCCGCCGCCTCTCCGGCCATGGTGCCATAGCCCTGCATGATCCAGGAGGGAATTTCCTCGTAGCCCTCCCAGGCGGTGTCCTGAACCACCACGCCGTGCTCAGTCTGAGCGGCTTCGGCGGCGGCCATCCGGACGCAGTCGTCGTAGTTGACCTCTTCAATGGTCACCTGAGCACCCTCCTTGGCAATATTGTCAAAGCGGCTCTTGGCGCTGCCCTTGGGCATGTGGACGACTGCCTTTTGGCCCAGCTTGTTGGCTGCCCAGGCTACCCCACGGCCGTGGTTGCCGTCGGTGGCGGTGAAGAAGGTGGCCTGACCGAAGTCCCTGCGGAAATCCGAACTGGTCAGGTAGTCGTAGCTCAGCTCAGACACATCCTTGCCCAGCTCCCCGGCGATATACCGGGCCATGGCGAAGGAGCCGCCCAGAACCTTGAAGGCATTGAGACCGAAGCGGTAGCTCTCGTCCTTGACACTCAGGGAGCTCAGTCCCAACCAGGCGGCCATGCCGTCCAGTTTGGCTAAGGGGGTAACTGTGTACTGAGGAAAGCTGCGATGAAAGGTATGGGCCTTTGCCACATGCTCGGTGGACATCACACCCAGATGCCTGTCCTCACTCTTGGGCATCTGATTCAATACCCATTTAATCGGTTCTGCCATTCTACACGCCTCCAAAAAAATTTTTAGGTATACTAACTTTTAGTTATATTTTATCACGCCTTCGCCGAAAGTCAAGGGAAATTTTCAAAAAAATGACCTCTGCCAGAAAAACAGCAAAATGCCCAAGTTTCCATACTGGTTTTTGCCAAGCATGACAAGTCCCCCGCCACACATTATGTATGGCAGGGGACCACTCCGCTTACTCAGCTGAGGTATTCCAGCCCAATACCAGCGCACCATCCCGAAAGTCTGCCTGAAGGCCGCTGCCATAGAGGGTTGACAGCGCGGTCCGCAGATTCTTCTCAAAAAACGGGTCGTCCCGCTCCACATCCAGCAGGATTCCTCTGTTGTAAAGGATCAGAATACGATCTGCATAGGCACAGGCCAGCTCCGGAGCGTGGATGGTAAACAGACAGCTGGACCGCCTTTCCTTTACATACCGGCGCAGACGGTTCAAGAAGATATGCTGTCTGGAAAAATCCAGGGAGGACACCGGCTCGTCCAGCAGCAGGCAGCTTGCGTCCTGTATCACCGCACGGGCCAGGTAGGCAATCCTCCGCTCCCCTCCACTGAGCCGGTCCATATCCCGTCCAATCAGCCCCCGACCGTCCAGACGGATTAAAACCTCTTCCGCACGGCGAAGACTGTCCCGTCCAGGCCGGGAGAACGCCCCCAAATAGGCGGTTACTCCCATGGATACAAACTCCTCTATGGTATAGCGAAAGCCTCCGTCGTAGCTCTGCGGAACGTAGGCCAGCCGTCTCGCCCGCTCCGCTGGAGACATCCGAGCCAGCGGCACTCCTCCCCACAAGACACTCCCCCCTTCTTTGGAAGAAAGCCTAAAATTGTCTTCAGAAGGGTCGTTTTCCCTGCCCCGTTCAGCCCAAGAACCGCTGCAATCTGTCCTGGCGGCAGATCAAACGTCACATCCTCCAGCACTGGCCGGGATCCTCGGTACACGGTGAGGCGTTCTACACTCAACACAGCCGCTCCCCCCTTCTCTCCCGGCGCAGAAACAAAAACAGCGCCAAAAACACCGTCCCAATCAGAGAGGTCAGAATACTGATGGGAATTTCTGAGGGGAGTAAACTCCGAGCCAATGTATCGGCAGCCAGCAGAAGCGCCGCGCCGCACACTGCTGACTGGAAAAAGTTCGCCTCGAACCGGTCCCCCAGCACTGAGCGCACCAGATGAGGGACAATCAGCCCCACCCAGGACACAATTCCGCTCACTGACACGCTGGCCGCCACCAGAACTGTAGCAGAGGCAACACAGGCCAGCCGGACCGGTACCACCCGCACCCCCAAGCTGGCCGCATCCTCGTCTCCAAGTGTGAGTACCTTCAACCGGTAGCGCAGGAGAACCAACACGGTCCCTGCCGCTAAAAACAGCGGAGCAATAGCCCTCAGCTGATCCCAGCTGGCCAGATGGAAACTCCCCATTAGCCAGTAATCGATCACCGCCAGCTGATGGGTGGGGTCAGCCATGTACTTCAAAGCCATAATAGCGGCGTTTGCCAACGCCCCTAAGATAATGCCGGAGATAATCAAATTAAAGTACCGGTTTCCCCCAATGGCCCGGGCCAGCAATAGAGACAGCGCCGCTCCGCACAGCCCCGTAACACAGGTCCGGGCCATACGGATGTTCCAAAAAATAGTTTCTTTCATCGTTCCTGCCGCCTGTCCGGACACTATTTCCCACAGATCGCCGGCTGTCAGCGGATACCGCCCGCACAGGCAGGACAGGAGAAAGGAACCTGTCAGCAGCAGCGTCAATCCCAACCAGGACCGTCGTTTCATGCCTCACAGCCTCCTCTCCTTTTTATTTCATTATACCACACCAAGCTGTTCCTGTGTAACTGCAAGGCCAAAATAAGTCTGGTAGAACTGTTGCGCTTCTTTTATATAGTCCTCCTGGCTTATCAAGTCCGGGTGAAGAATATGGGTCATCCACAGCAGACCCAGAATGGAGGAGGGCTGGGGGTAGTCCCACGCCTCAATCTCCGATGGAACGGTGTACAGCTGGTTCTCCGCCACCGCCCGCACCAATGGTAAAGAGGGCATGGCCTCCAAACATGGCTTTCACCATGTCGCTGTCCTCTTTGGCGGCCCAGCGGGCGAAATCGGCGTTCTCTTGAATGGACTGGGCACACTTTTCCGCACCGTCCCGCTCCGAAACTTCGTAGCACAGACAGGCCCGCATCCCCAACTCTGCACACACATCTTTGATGGCAAAGAGTGAACCAGGAATTTCTCCAAAGGAGGCATGGTGATCAAAGATAGTGGTTACTCCGTCCCGGATACAGTCCAGCACGGTAGCATATGCGCAGGCCCTGGTACCATCCAATGTGAGATGGCGGTCGATATTCCACCACTGTCCGTCTAGTACCTCGAAAAAGTTAGCGGGGTGAAAACCGTCAATTGACAAGCCGCGGGCCAGCCCGGAGTAGATATGGGTGTGAACGTTGATTAGACCGGGCATAATCACGCCGCCCTTTACATCTACAAATTCCGCGCCGGGATACTTGGCGCGCATAGCCTCTAGGGTACCAGTCTCCTGCACGGTCTCGCCGTCCAGTGCAACCGCTCCGTTTTCCAGATAGGGATTGGTGCAGCTGCGGGTAATCAATCTTCCGTTTCCAACCAACAGCATAGGAAACGCCTCCTTTATCATACTAAAAATTTTTTGAACTTATTATTTTTCTTGCAATTATGCCGGGGTATGGTACAATAAAAGTAAGTAAATGGAAAGTGGTGATTTGTTTGAACGCATCCATGCTTCAATTTTTGTTCCGTCTGGCCAAGGCCCTAGCCGCCCAGTTCGGCCCCGACTGTGAGGTCGTTATCCACGACCTGCTGTCCAACGACCCGGACAGCTCCATCGTCGCCATTGAAAACGGCCATATCTCCGGGCGGAAAGTAGGAGACGGCCCCTCCCACGTGGTTCTGGAGGCCCTGCAAGGCGGCTCTACCCAGGACCGGTTGAGCTACCTGACCAAGACCCGCGACGGCAAAACGCTGAAATCTACCACCATCTTCATTCAGGATGAGAACAAGCGAGCCATTGGCATTTTTTCCATCAACTATGATATCACGCTGATGCTGGCGATGGAAGATACACTGCGCCAATTTACCGCCACCGCACTGGAACGGCCAGACGAAACCCCGGAGCCCATCGCCCGGAATGTATCTGATCTGCTGGACGAACTCATTGAGCAGAGTGTAAAACAGGTAGGTAAGCCGGTGGCGCTTATGTCCAAAGAGGACAAGGTAAAGGCCATCCGTTTCCTCAACGAAACTGGGGCTTTCTTAATTACCAAATCGGGCGGCAAGGTGTGCAAATACTTTGGCATCTCCAAATATACCCTGTACAGTTATATTGAAGAGGCTAAGTCGGCAGAGTAGGGGCGGATTAAAATCACTGCCCCCCTTGGAGGGGCGTTATTTTTTGTCTTTGGGCAGGGCCAGATTGAGGATAATTGCCATGATAGCGGTGACCACAATGGGCGAGGAACCAAACACAGTATTGACCCATACAGGGAAACCAGGTCCCTGGAGCGAACCGCTCACCTGGGTAATCCCTACCCCCAACGCCACCGACAGCCCAACCACGGCGCTGGAACGCATAGTGAAGTGGTCAGAAGTAATCATACGGATACCTGTCATAGTGATAGTCGCGAACACAGAGATGGTTGCCCCGCCGATAACTGCCTGAGGAATGGTGGTCAGAACGGCGGAGAGTTTGGGTACCAGGCCAGACACCAGCAGGACCAGGGATGCAAATGTAAAGACCGCCTTGTTAATCACCCGATTGACCGTTACAATCCCCACATTTTGACTGTAAGTAGCCGCAGGCAGTCCGCCGAACAGAGCCCCCGCAATGCTCACCACGCCCTGCGCCACAATGCCGCCGGACAGCTCTTTGTCCGTGGGCATACGGTCCATACCGCCCATGGTGGTGGAGGACAGGTCGCCAATGGTCTGCACCGCATTGATAATATAGACCACTGCCAGCGAAATGCAGGCGCTGATTTCAAACTTGATGCCGAAGTGCATGGGGGCGGCCAGCTGGAACCAGCCTGCCGGGACCACGGCGGAAAAATCCACCATCCCAAGACACAACGCCAGAACATATCCCACAATCATGCCCCATAAAATCGCCCCCAGTTTTAGCACACCCTTGCCAAAATTCTGCAAAAGTACTACCACGGCCAGGGTGACCAGCGCGACAGTCCAGTTTTTCAAACCGCCGAACTCTGCACTGCCTACTCCTCCGGCCATGTATTTTACCGCTGTAGGATAAAGAGACAGGCCGATGGTAAAAATCACTGTGCCGGTAATCAGGGGTGGGAACAGTTTTCTGATCTGTTTGACAAAAATGCCAAACAGAATCGCTACACAGCCGCCCACAATCTCCGCGCCCAGAATGGTTGGTAAATCAAACTGTCCACCAATGGCAAGCAGGGTGGGCACATAGGCAAAGCTGATCCCCATAACCACCGGCAAGCCGGAACCAATGTGATGCTTGATGGTATAGAGTTGGAGCAGAGTTGCCAGGGCGGTAACAATAAGGGAAACCTGTATCAACAGGGTACGGTCTGCGTCGGATAAGGCACAGGTATTGGCCACCATAATCGCTGGGGTGATGATGCCCACAATGGCCGCTACAACGTGCTGCATTCCCAATGGGACCAGTTGTCCAACGGGAGGAATCCCTTCCAAGGAAAACACGGATGCAGAAGAACTATTTTTCACGTTGATCTATCCTTACTTTTTTTTAGTGATAAAGAATTTTTTTCATTAAGAAGAGTATACCGTATCCTCAAATTTATTTCAAGCAGAAATTTCCGTCGTTTGAGAAAAAAGAAGAGACTGTTTTTGTCTATATTGTATAAAAATAGAGCATAGAAGACACTCCCCTTCCATGCTCACTTCTTTAGATCAAACATATTCTTCGCAGATAATTAAGAAGGCCGCAGAAATTCTACATTCCTGCGGCCTTCTGGAGCTGCTGGCCGGATTTGAACCGGCGACCTGCTGATTACGAATCAGCTGCTCTACCGACTGAGCCACAGCAGCAACCTATAACGAACGTTATTATACTCAAATCTGCCCCATTCGTCAAGGGGACAATGTACAATTTTCTGCTATACTTTTTTCTGGAAAAATGGTAAAATAGATACAAAAAAGAAAAGAGGGTGTCTTATGGTTATTGCCAGCTTTTCCGAACTAAAGACCCGCCTTTGTGAGCGTTCTCCTAAATCGGCTGTTGTGGCCGCAGCTCACGACGAACACACGCTTCAGGCGGTATTTACTGCCCACCGGGACGGTCTGATCCGTCCTATTTTAGTGGGGCATAAGGAAAAAATCTTAGCCATTGCCCAAACACTGGGGGAAGAATTGGAGCCCGCCCAAGTGGTAGATGCGGCGGACGATGGGCAGTGCGCCGCGCGTTCGGTAGAGCTGATACGCTCCGGGGCTGGAGCCTTACTCATTAAGGGGATGCTCCAAACGGGCGTCTTGCTCAAAGCGGTGGTTCATCGTGAGACCGGTATCCGAGCCAGCGCAGTCATGTCTCATGTGGCAATTCTGGACGTACCCAGCTACCACAAACTGCTCTATGTCACCGATGGAGGTATGGTAGTAGCCCCCGATTTGGAGCAAAAACGGCATATTTTACAAAACGCGGTGGAGTTCTGCCGTTTTCTGGGCTACGACTGTCCCAAAGCGGCAGCTCTTTGCGCAGTAGAGACGGTTACTCCCTCTATGCCGGAAACGGCAGACGGGGCCGCTCTAAAACAGGCGGCTGAGCAGGGAGACTTTGGCCCCTGCCTGGTGGAGGGGCCTATTTCCCTGGATTTAGCCACCGACAGAGAGGCCGCCCAAGTGAAAGGTTATCAAAGCCCGGTAGCCGGAGATGCCGACATTCTGCTGGCTCCCTCCATTGCGGCGGGAAATCTGCTGGGTAAGTCCCTCTACGGTCTGGCCGGCGGCGAGATGGCAGGCGTGGTGCTGGGGGCCTCCGTCCCCATCACCGTCAACTCTCGTGGGGCCACACCGGAAGAGAAATACTGGTCCATTCTCATCTCTGCGGCTATGAATTAGGAGGTCATCATGTCACATGATATACTGATTCTCAACCCCGGTTCCACCAGCACCAAGGCTGCGGTCTATCGGGACGAACGGCCGCTGATGATCCGGAGCATGGTACACACCAACCCAGAGCTTGCCCCCTACCCCGCCCTTAACGACCAGCTGGACTACCGGGTGGGCATGGTGCGCAGCTGGCTGGCGCTGGAGGGTTATGAGCTGGCCCAGCTGTCCGCTGTGGTGGGCCGGGGCGGCATCATCCCCAATATTGTATCCGGGGGCTATCTGGTGGACGAGGCCCTGGCGGACTGTCTGCTTCACCACACCGTTTTTGACCACGCCTCCAATCTAGGCGGGCTGATGGCCCGGGAGTTTGCCCTCCCTCTGGATATCCCTGCCTACATCTATGACGCCGTCACCAGCGACGAGCTGCTTCCCGAGGCCCGGGTCACCGGCTTCAAGGAGGTCACTCGCACCAGCTTCTGCCATGTCCTCAACGCTCGGGCTACCGGCCACAAGTACGCCCATGCCATGGGACGGCGGTATGAAGACATGAATCTGGTGGTGGCCCACTTGGGGGGTGGGATCTCGGTCTCCGCCCACAGTCACGGACGGATCATTGATTCGGTCTCTGACGACGCAGGACCCTTCTCCCCCGACCGAGGCGGCAGTCTGAACATGCTTTATGTGCTGGATATGTGCTACTCCGGTAAATACACCAAGGCAGAAATGCTCCGGAAAATGAGGGGGGAAGGCGGCATGTCCGCCCTCTTGGGCACCCACGACTGTCAGGAGGTAGAGCGCCGCATTGCTCAGGGAGATGAGTGGGCCTCTCTGGTTTATCAGGCCCAGGCCCTCCAGATCGCCAAAGGCGTTGGTACCATGCTCAGCTGCTTCACAGAGCTGATTGACGCGGTAATTCTCACCGGCGGGCTGGCTAACTCCAAAATGCTCACTGGAAAAGTGATCGATTATCTCCATAACCTGTGCCGGGTGGTAGTCATTCCTGGTGAGAATGAGATGGAAGCCTTAGCCTTGGGCGGTCTGCGTCTGCTCCGGGGCGAAGAGGAGGTCCACCAGTTCCATCCGGTCTGTCCTATGACCAGCGCGGCACCATAGACCAGCAAAGAGAGCCGAAACAACGCCATGGAATACCGCCGGACTGGCAGTATTCCATGGCGTATTCTTTAATCTATGCTGTCTCTCAGCCTGACCAGAAGCTGATGCAGGGGTTTTTCCAAGACCAGCGCCAGGAAGAAATTCCCGCCGCAGTGGAGCAGATCGAAGGGAATCCCCGCCACCCAGCGGGAAAAAGCCGCCGCAGGGCCTCCAGCCAGGTAAGGCAGGGCGTCCAGCGCACCAAAGCTGAGACCAAACGTCCCGCTGGCCACCGCCCAAAGCATGGGACTGCGCTCTGTGCGTCTACCAATCAGCAAAACCGCCAAAGCCCACAGCGGCCATATGTAGAGGTAGGTAAACCACCACAGACTGAAGCCGTAGAGCAACCCCTCCACAAAGATAAAGGTATAGATGATGTAGAAGACATCCCGCCCAAAAGTCAGGGCATAGACCAAAACCAACAGCGACACTGGTTCAATGTTGGGCAGAACGGCCATCGCCACTTGACTTGCCGCCATTACGGCGGCAAGCAGTGCGCACACTACCACCCGCCGGCTGGCTGTTTGAAACCGGTTCCTACGCATCGCTTTAGTAGGTAGACATGGTCAGCTCAAAGTGGTCGCCATCCGCAATTGGGGTCAAATCCACTCCTGTGTCCACCCGCTCGCCCTCTTTGGTGACACACCACCACTGACGCAGACTTTCCTGGGCGGCCTCGCCGTCCACGGTGGTGACAAACAGGCCGTAAGCGCCCGATTCTCCCTCCACTAGCCCCTCCGCCAGCAAAACTTCGCCCAAATACTCCGCATCTGTGCGGTAGGTAAATTCCTGGATACGTTCCCCGGTGTGGACCACTTCCACAACAATGGTCTTCTCCCCCTCTTGGGGCTGCGGCTTGGTGAAATACCAAAGGCCCAGCATCAAGGCTGCGGCAATCACCAAAACGGCGGCTGCAAATAGTGTCTTTCTGTTTCCTTTCATGATAAAACCTCCCTGTTGTCACACGCAACATGAATGTATTTCCTCAGGCAGGTCTTCTGACTCGAGGTTCCCTGCCCTGCTTCGCCTTCCCAGTTTCCCAGTGGCATGATTGAAGCCGGACTTCCCTCTCACAGCGGCGGGACCGTGTATTACTTCCCTATTCTCCCGGATTTTTCCATCCAGGCACCTGAGGCAGAGCGATTATATCACAGTTTTTGGAAAAAAGAAAGGTTCAATTTGCTTGGGGCAGTGTGACAATGGCTTTGAACAAATCACCATCCACAGCCAGTTCAAAGGTTCCACCCTGAAGCTCGGTTAGGGACCGGGCAATGGACAGACCCAAGCCGGAACCCTCGGTGGAGCGGGACTCCTCCCCCCGGATAAAGCGTTCCATCAGCCGCTCTGCGGGGACGTTCAGCGGCTCCCGAGAAATATTCTTCACTGACAATACCACCTGTCCTTTTCCCCGTTCCAGGTCCAGATAGACCCGTGTGCCCTCCAGAGTGTATTTTGCACAGTTGGAAAGTAGATTGTCAATTACTCGCCATAAGTGCCGGCCGTCGGCATACACCCAGGTTTCCCCCTCGGGAAGAGTCGTGACCAAGGTAAGTTTCTGCGCCTCCAACCGCTCCTCCCACTCAGCCAAAGCCTGGTCCACAAGCTGAGCCATGCCAATCTTCTCCCGGGTCACCGACAGCACTCCTGTAGACGCTTTCGACGCTTCCACCAGGTCCTCGGTGAGCTTTTTCAGCCGCTGGGACTTCCGGTCCAGCACTTCAATATACTCCACCGCCTTAGGGTCGGTCTGACTGGTGGACTTGAGCAAATTGACGTAGTTGATAATGGAGGTGAGCGGGGTTTTCAGGTCGTGGGAAACATTGGTAATCAACTCCGCTTTAAACCGCTCACTCTTCATCTTCTCATCCACGGCCCCGGCCAGTCCTACGGAGATATTGTTTAAATCCTCCGCTTGCATCCGCAGGTCGTAGGGCATCCGTTTTGTGTCAATCTGGTATTCCAGATCGCCTTTGGCAATAGTTTTAGTGCCCTGACGAAGACGGTAGTAGCCGTAAGACCACCAGGCCAGAAAAAGCGTAAGTGCAACCTGTAAACAGAAATAGATCAGCATAAACACACCATCGTCCCTCCCCAGCATCACCAGCCAAAGGGTAAAAAGCACATAGACCCCGAAGCCCAGCACCATTTTCCAGGTGAAGGGCAGGAACCGAAGGAAGTCATGGATGGTCCTCACC
>JAAWIE010000066.1 GCA_022796195.1 Lawsonibacter sp.
TCAATATTCAGTTGTAAAGTGGTGGAGATAAGCGGGATCGAACCGCTGACCTCTTGAATGCCATTCAAGCGCTCTCCCAGCTGAGCTATACCCCCACATGTTTGTACCCCTTGTGTCGCAAGGGTTTGAGATTTTTCAATCGGACTTTCACCGATTTTCTATGGGGTTGCTTACTGGATACTGTGCGCTCCCAGCTGAGCTATACCCCCAAATTACAGCGCCGGACCGTCTTCTTGTTCGGCGCAAGTAGTATCTTAACAGAAAACCAGCCGTTTGTCAACAATAATTTAAAAGTTTTTCCATCAACTTTTTTCAATGAGACCCTTCCAGCTCAAAGCGCCGAAATTGCACAGAAAAGCTCCGCATCTATCGCTTTATCCATTCTTTCGCCTGCCTCTAAAACGAAACCAAATTCTTGTATATACAAACAAAAAACCGCTTCACGCGGTATCCTTGGAGTAAATATTTACTTCCTGACATTCAAGAACGAACCGCCTTACGGCGGTACGTTACTCACTGTCCAGGTATGAGGTACCCGCTCAGCCCGGTGGCAAGAAGCTGAAATACGGCCTCTTCCGTCTCCTCGTTGTCCGGCAAGACACCCTCCACCACATATTTGGCGTAGAGTACCGTAGTGGTGAGCACATGCAGCCACAGCAGATTTTGATTCATCTCACGCACACATGGAAACATCTGCATAAAAGCTCGAACCATTTCCACAAACGCGCCGAAATAACTCGCATCCCGCACTCGGTCGTAGGCTGGGAAAAAGGTACTGTCCCGAAACCGGTGATAAAAGACGGTTTCATCCGGACGGGCTACCCAGAAACGGAAGTAGGGAATCCAGAGACTTCTCACCGCACCCATCGGGTCGGTGAGCAGAGCCTGAGGGTCAAACCTCAGATGCTCAAAAATCTCCGCTGCCTGCTTGTCTACGTAGGTAAAACACTCCAGCATCAGCTGGTCCTTGCCGTCGAAGTAGCGGTACAGCGTTCCCGGAGAGAGCCCGGCCAACTCGCTGATTTTCTGAATACGTACCCCTTCCAGCCCATACTGCCGCACAGCCTTCATCGCCGCAGAGAGGATCCTGGATTTTGTATCGTCCAACGACATCCCCCCATCTCAATTTCGGTAAACCTGCGTTTACCAACTGTTTTTTATTATACTATATTTCCCCTGCAAAAGCAAGCATTTTCGTTGCGGCCCAAGGCGGCCGCATTTGAACAATTACTCGCAGGGCAGAAATCCGCTACTGAACATGGGCATGGTTGTTAATGTGGTTGGCACAGTAGCAGTAGTAGCCGTTGCATTTGGAGCAGTAGCGGAACTCCATACTGGGATCATCCTGATCGGTGACGCCGCAGACGGAACACTTATGGAGATAGCCCCGCCGCTGGCGCAGCTCCTTCTGTGCCTTCTTGAAGTTGATGGTCTGGGCGGAGTGCTGGTGTACGGCTCTGGCCTTCCCGCGGTTCAGCACCTCCATCAGATCATCCCAAAAGAAAATCAAGTAGTTAAAGATGGCAACTACGGGCAGGAACGCCATGGCAAACTGTCCATAGGACAGATAAAACATAATTTTATAGAGGAATAGCGCGGCATCCAGCAGAGCCAGCCACTTAATGCGTACAGGGATAAAGAAGGCAGCCAGCACCTGGAGGTCTGGATACAGGGTCGCATAGGCAAAGAACATCGCTAGGTGGAGATAGCTCATATCGGCGGTGGGGAACATACGGTATATGGGGTCAACCACTGGCAGAAGGAACCCCACCAAAATATTGAGCAGTACACCCAGACCGTAATAGAGGGTAAACCGCGCAGAACCCCAAGCCCCCTCCAAACGGGTACCCATCACATAAAAAAAGACTGTAGACAAGATAAAATTCAAAACGTTGAAGCTCATGGGAACAAAAATAAACGTAACCACCCGCCAAATCTGCCCCTGAAGGATATAGCCGGGAACAAAGGTGAGAAAATTATGGAATACGCCATGAGAAAACAGGTCCAGGATGAATACCAGCATATTGCCGGCTACAACATAGCGGATCAGTCCCTCAATACTCAAATTGGGGTGGTTGTAGCTGAAGCGGGACAGCCAGCGGGAAAGGGTTCTCATAGATGGGCCTCCTCCGATCAAATTCATAAATTTTATTGTACCCGTTTTTTCCAGAAAAGTCTACGTCCAAAGTGTAAACAAATTATAGTTTTGCCCGGCGGAAGCCCCGCTCGCTGGGACAAGCCGGAAGTTTTCCCGCAAAATACCCCTTTTCCCTGGCTGAAAATTGTGGTAAGATGGGAGGGACAAAATTCCTGTACATCAGGATAAAACTGGAGGCTCACCATGAGTATTGTGAAAGACATGTCTCTGGCCCCCTCGGGCCATCAAAAGATCCAGTGGGTGCGGGACTTCATGCCCGCCCTCAGCGGCATTGAAGAACGTTTCCGTCGGGAAAAGCCCTTTGCTGGACTGACTATCGCCGTGTCCGTCCATCTGGAAGCCAAAACCGCTAATTTAGGTCTGGTCCTTCGAGAGGGCGGGGCTGAGGTCCACCTCACCGGCTGCAACCCCCTGTCCACCCAGGACGATGTGGCCGCCGCGGTAGCCGACTCCGGAGTCGCTACCTATGGCATTCACGGAGTCGATATGCAGGAGTATGAAACTCTGTTGGTGGAAACCTTAAAGTGCCGCCCCCACCTCATCGTGGACGATGGCGGAGACCTGATTAACCTGCTGGGCGGCAAGTGCGCCCAATACGGTGACCGGCTCATTGGCGGCTGTGAAGAGACCACCACCGGTATCCACCGCCTCCACGCCCGGGAACGGGAAGGTATTCTGCCCTGCCCCATGATGGCGGTAAACGACGCCAAAGCCAAACACTACTACGACAACAAATACGGCACCGGCCAATCCACCTGGGACGCCATTATGCACACCACCAACCTCATCGTGGCGGGCAAGACGGTGGTTGTGGCCGGTTACGGCTGGTGCGGCAAGGGCATCGCCATGCGTGCCAAGGGCATGGGCGCCAACGTTGTGGTAACAGAGGTGGACCCCTTTAAGGCTCTGGACGCCACCATGGAAAATTTCCGAGTCATGTCCATGGACGAAGCCGCTAAAATCGGCGATATTTTTGTCACCGCCACCGGCTGCAAGGACGTGATTGTGAAGCGGCACTTCGATGTGATGAAGAACAACGCCGTACTGTGCAACTCCGGCCACTTCGACTGTGAGGTAGACGTTGCCGCTCTGCGGGAACTGGCCGTCAAAACCTTCCCCCGCCGCCAGGGGATCGAGGGCTTCCAGCTCCCCGACGGCCGTACCCTCAATGTGCTGGCCGAGGGCCGTCTGGTTAACCTCGCAGCCGGAAATGGTCATCCCGCCGAAATTATGGATATGTCCTTCGCCGTTCAAGCTCTGTCTTTGGAGTGGCTGGCGAAACACCAGCCGGGGCTGGAAAACAAAGTTTACGTTGTCCCCGACGAAATTGATGACCAGATTGGCCGGGTGAAACTGGCCGCAATGGGCCTGTCCATCGATGCGCTGACCGAGGAACAAAGAGCCTATCTCTCTGGCTGGGAGGCTTAACTTGCATAACGAACTGACGAAAATCGACCTGCAAAAAATGCAGGAGGAGCTCAACTACCGGCGCATTACCCTCCGGCCCCAGCTGCTGGAGGAAGTCAAGGTGGCCCGTTCCTTCGGCGACCTGAGTGAGAATTTTGAGTACAAAGCGGCCAAGCAGGAAAAAAACAAAAACGAGAGCCGCATCCGCTATCTGGAAAACATGATAAAAACCGCGCGGGTGATCGAGGACCACTCCAGCAGCGACACGGTGGGCCTCTACGACAAGGTAACCATCTGGCTGGAGGAGGACGAAGAAGAGGAGACTTGGCAGGTGGTCACCACCGTGCGGCAGGACGTGTCCCACGGCCTCATCAGCAAGGAGAGCCCCATGGGCTCCGCCCTGATGGGCAAAAAGGCGGGCGACCGGTTTTACGTTCAGGTCAATCAAAATTTCGGCTATTACGCCGTAGTCCGCTCTATTGAGAAGGGTCAGGACGACGGCTCCGCAGAACTTAACCGCTTCTGATTTTGTGCCCCATGTGCAGGCAGACCGCCAGCTGGCGGTCTGCTTTTTACTCTATATGGTGAAAAAACTTTGCGACGGGCTGGGGATGACGCTGGGAGATTTTTTTGCCGCCCCGGTTTTTGATCATCTGGAACAGGCAATCCAGTAGGAGAACTGGAGGAAAGAGACCTGCTCCCTTGCGGGATTCAGAAAAAAGGACCGGTCAATATCCGCTGGTTTTATGCACATTTATGCGGAGACCTGCCGCCGCTGCTGTGTTATGATAGGGCCAATTGAGTCCGATGCCCGTTTCTGGAAGGGCGGGCCGGATAATACAGGAATGAAAAGAGGAAATTGCTATGGCTATCCAGAATATTTTTGTAGTAGGCGCTGGCCTGATGGGCAGCGGCATTGCACAAAACGCCATCACCAGCGGCTACACTGTCACGCTGAACGACCAGCGGCAGGAGGCCCTGGACCGGGCGAGGGCCGGGATCGAGAAATCCCTGAACCGGGACGTGGAGAAGGGCCGCATGGCGGCAGAGGCTCGGGACGCAGCCCTAGCCCGGCTGTCCACCGACGCCACCATGGAGGGGGCCAGAAACGCAGACCTGGTCATTGAAGCCATCTTTGAGAATCTGGAGGCCAAGCAGGCGGTATTCTCCGCCCTGGAGGACCTGTGCCCGGAACACACCATTTTCGCCTCCAACACCTCATCTATCTCTCTCACCGCCCTTGCTGCCTCCACCAAGCGGCCCTCTCGAGTGGTCGGAATGCATTTCTTCTCCCCTGTGCCCCGGATGCGCCTGTGTGAGGTCATCTTTGGACTGCTCACCACCCAGGACGTGCTGGACGATGTGAAAGAAGTGGGAGAGCGGATGGGCAAAACGCTCATCCTGGCCGACGACAAGCCGGGCTTTATCGTCAACCGCGCCCTTCTGCCCATGCTCAACGAGGCGTGTGTTATCGTTGGCTCCTACATCGGCTCCGTGGAGGACGTGGACAACGGCATGAAGCTGGGCTGCAACCACCCCATGGGCCCCCTCGAACTGGCTGACATGATCGGTCTGGACATCCTTCTCAACGTGATGACTGTGATGGAGAAGGAGATTGGCTCCAAATACGCCCCCTCCCTGCTGCTGCGTAAGCTGGTTGTGTCCGGCTTCCTGGGCCGGAAGAGCGGCGCGGGCTTCTACACCTACGAAAACGGCAAAAAGGTGGGCGTCAACCCCGTTCTGGCGCGGTTCCAGAGCGTGGCGCGCTAAAACACAACAAACGGACTGCTTTTGGCAGTCCGTTTTCTTTATTCCCGCAGCAGAGCGTACATGCAGCCATCGCAGACCACGCCCCGTTTGAACACACTTTGCCGCTGGAGTCCCTCCAGCACAAACCCGGCCTTTTCCAGCACCCGGCGGGAACCGGCATTGTGGGCAAAGGGTTCCGCATAGATGCGCTGGATATCCCAAACTTGGAACCCCTCCCAGCAGATCTGCCGGACTGCTTCGGTCATAATGCCTTGACCCCAATATTCCTCCGCCAGCCAGTAGCCCAATTCCGCATTTTTCCGGTATACGTCGCTCCCTCGAGACAGTGCAATGCTTCCCACTGCGCGTCCGTCCACCTCGACAGCTTGGAACAGGCAGCACTCGTTCTCCGCCAGACAGGTTTCGATAAACGCTCGGGCATCCTCCAAGGTGTAGGGATGGGGAAATATGTCCCGCAGATACTGGGCAATTTTTTCATTATTTGCGTATTTTGCCACATCTGCGGCATCCTCACGACACCACTTCCGCAGAATAACGTCCATAGCTATTCCTCCCAAAATTCTTTGCGGGGCTTCCAGCCCTCCACCAGCGGGCCAAGCTGTCCAATGACTTTGGGGGTACAGACCGCCACCACATCGATGGTTTCACCATAATCCACCTGTTCCACCTTGGCGTCCTGATAGAGCTTGTCCAGCAGGCCGCCCCGGTCATAGGGCAGGTGGATGGTCACCCGGCGGGCATTGTTGTCCAACACACTCCCGATGGCGGCCAGCAGACTGGAGACGCCCTCGCCAGTCTTAGCGGAAATGGACACCTGTCCCTCCCCGTGGGGGCGAACGTCGCCGGTCCATAAATCGCACTTGTTGAAAACCTCGATTCGAGGCGTCTGGTCGGCCCCCAGCTCGTGGATCAGCTGATCCACCACCTCCACCTGCTCCCGCCACTGGGGGCTGGAAGCGTCGATGACATGAAGCAGCAGGTCCGCATACTCCAGCTCCTCTAAGGTAGCTTTGAATGCCTCCACCAGATGGTGAGGCAGCTTGCGGATGAAACCTACCGTATCGGACAGCAGTACGGTGCAGGTATCGGAAATCTCCAGCGTCCGGGTGGTGGTGTCCAGGGTGTCAAAGAGGCGGTTATTTGCGGGAATTTCCGCCCCGGTAAGGTGGTTGAGCAGGGTGGATTTGCCTGCGTTGGTGTACCCCACAATAGCCACCACCGGTACTTCGTTTTTCATCCGCCGCTCCCGCTGGGTGGCCCGCACCCGGCGCACATCCTTTAATTCACTCTCCAGCTTGGCAATCTTCCGGCGGAGCGCCCGGCGGTCCGATTCCAGCTGAGTCTCACCGGGGCCTCGCGTACCGATGGCCCCCTCTTGCCGTTCCAGATGCTTCCACATCCCCAGCAGACGGGGCAGAAGATACTTGTACTGGGCCAGCTCCACCTGGAGCCGGCCCTCTTTGGTCCGGGCCCGCTGGGCGAAAATGTCCAGAATCAGCGCGGACCGGTCTAGCACCCCTACCTTCAGTTCCTCCGCCAGACTGCGCTGCTGGGAAGGGGAGAGGGGGTTGTCAAAAATGACCATGTCCGCGTCCGTCGCGTCCACCAGCGCCTTTACCTCCGCGACCTTGCCCTCACCAATGAAGGTGCGGGGGTCGGGACTGTCCTTGGACTGAGTGACCACCCCCATCGTTTTGCCGCCTGCCGTCTCCAGCAGCGCAGCCAGTTCCTCCATACTCTCGTCGTCCGCGTTTTCCTCCCGGCTCAGACTGAACGCGTTCAGCCCCACCAGTACGGCACGGTTTACTTTTTCCGGTGTAATTTTTTCTATCATATTACCTCGCTAAAATTTCAATAATCTCCCCAATGTACATGGTATGGTAGTCCTTCTCAGGATACCATCTTTCCTTGATATCCTGGGGGACGTTGTCCGGGTTCAGCGGCTGGGCAAACCGCTTGCGGCACACCAGCACCAGTTCCGCCTGCGCGAAATAGGGTGCCCCGCAGTCCGCAGTCTGGACCGTAAACCCACATTCTTTCACCTTATCCGTGTCACGTCCGCTTTTAGAGCCGCACAGCTGGAGGGCCTTGCGGCAGTCTTCTCCAAAGAAAGACAGGGTAAAATAGTCCTCCCGGTCCACAAACTCTTTGGTATACCGCTGGGGCCGGATGTAGCAGGTTGCCGCCGGAGCACCCCAGATCACCCCCAGCCCGCCCCAGGAGGCGGTCATGGTGTTGCACTGTTCCGCCGTCCCGGCGGTAATCAGCATCCATTGGTCTCCAATGGCGGAAAACACATTTTTGTCTAGTACTCTGGGATCCATTTTTTTGAACATTGCAATTACCTCCTCGATTTGAGCCCCCATCGCAAGGAAGGCTTCCCGAAGCGGCGGGACCATGGAAGTCGCCGCTGCAGGTAAGGGCGTACCATACAGTTTATGCCGTTCACAGCTGTTTTGATACAAAAAGCCGCACCGAATACACGGTGCGGCTTTTGTACACGGGGTTTTACTTGTCAAGCCCAAACTTCTTGTTGAAGCGGCTGACACGTCCACCGGTGTCCACCATCTTCTGCTTACCGGTGTAGAAGGGGTGACACTTAGAACAAACTTCTACGCGGATGTCTTTTTTGGTGGAGCCAGTCTCGATCACATTGCCGCAGGCGCACCGGATGGTGGTCTGTTGATAGTTGGGGTGGAGTCCTTCCTTCATTTTATCTTCACCTCTTTCTCCTTTTGAGGGTATTCTTGTAAATGCAACTGGTATCATATCACAGCTTCGGCAGAAAAGCAACTGTTTTTTTAAAAATTCCCGCTAATTTTTTGCCCGCTCCGGATCATTGCGGTATTCCGGAAAATATTCCGCCGCAAAGTCCACGCCTTCCACCTGAAACGTGCGTCCATTCAGATGTTCCAGCGGCCCGGCGGGGGTCGTAAAGCAAAATGACAGTTTGTAGGAATACAGCGCCTGTCCATGCCGGCCATACCTCCGGTTGTCCCGCTCACTGCCATACTTGCCGTCCCCCAAAAGGGGATGTCCGGCGGCGGCAAACTGGGCCCGGATCTGGTGGGTCCGGCCAGTAACCAGGTCGCATTCCACCAGGGACAGCCCGTTTTTTTCCGCCAGGGTCCGGTAGAGCGTCACCGCCGTCTTCGCCCCGGGTTCCGGCTTTTGCCGGACGTAGACCTGTTTCTTTCCTTCATCCTTAAAAATGTATCCCTCCAGACGCCCCTCCAGCGGGGACATACGCCCTTGAACCACACACAGGTACCGCTTAGTCAGTTCCCGGTCCTTGATCTTCTGGTTCATCACCCGCAGGCCCTCGGCCGTCTTGGCGGCAATTACAATGCCTCCTGTGTTCCGGTCGATGCGGTTGCACAGGGCTGGAGCAAAGGAGTGTTCCCAGTAAGGGGACCACTCCCTTTTCTGGTACAAATATGCCTGGATGTGGGTAAGCAGGGTGTTCACCCGTTCGTTTTCGTCGGGGTGGACCACCAGTCCAGGACGTTTGTCCACCAGCAAAATATGTTCATCCTCGTACAAAATATTTAACTTTGGCTGATAGAGGGACAAAAAGGCGTTCTCCGGGGTAGGTTTGTCGAAAAATTCGTCGTTAATGTACAGCTGGAGCACATCCCCCTCGCTGAGGCGCACATCCCGCTTGCTCCCCCTGCCGTTCACCTTCACCCGCTTGAGGCGGATATATTTTTGCGCCAGCGGCGCGGGGAGCAGGGGAAGTGTTTTCCCCAGCCAGCGGTCCAGGCGCTGGCCTGCGTCATTTTTCTGGATGGTAAATTCTTTCATGGGCACCTCCAAAGACTCCTTTTTGTTCCACAGGGACATTTCACCATATTTTTTTCAGACTGTCAATAAAATTCGTGGATAAATTTACGAAAAGCATTTGACATTTTGGAGAAAATTCTTTATAATATCCTGCGTACCATTCTGCGAGTATAGGGGGCAAACCCCGGGGAGGAACGCCATGCGTCTGGAACTGCGTGATATCATCCATGTCCCGGACGGAAGAAAGGCGTTTCAGTTTCAGCTGGACCTTTCGGAGCAGGACTTTTACGGAAGCCGGCCCATGGTCCATCCTGTTCAGGCCGAAGGCCGGGTGACCAACCACGCCGGTGCTCTGGTGCTGGAAGGAACGGTCCGCTCTGTGTTGGAGCTGAAATGCGACCGCTGCGGCAAACCATTCTCCCGTGAAAAGGTGGTCCCCCTGGACAGTCTGGTAGCCCAGGAGCTGGAGGACGAGGAAAACGACGACATCCTTCTTCTAGACGGCACCGAACTGGACCTGGACGAGGCGGTTGGAACCGCTTTTATTCTCGCAATGGATACCAAAAACCTTTGCTCAGACGACTGCAAAGGGCTGTGCGCCAAGTGCGGAGCCGATCTTAACTTCGGCCCCTGCGGGTGCGGACCGGACGTCGATCCAAGACTGGCGGCCCTTGCGCAGCTGTTGGATAAGGAAGCTGAGTGAGAACTCAAAGTGCCCTGACCGGCACAGCCGAAGGAGGTGTCACCCATGGCGGTCCCCAAGGGAAAAGTATCTAAGGCCCGGCGCGATAAGCGGCGCAGCTCCCACTGGAAGCTGGAAACCCCCGGTATCGTGACTTGCCCCAAGTGCGGGGCTTACCGGCTGCCTCACCGTATGTGCAAAAATTGCCTGACCTATAACGGCCGTTCCTTCGGCCAGGTTGAGGCCCCCCAGCAGTAATGAGAAAAGCCCTCCGGTGACACCGGGGGGCTCATTTTTTCGTACAGAGAAATGGAGGAATCGTTATGATGTACCTGTATGCTGCACTGCTCGGTCTGTCCATGGCGATCACCGCCCGGACCGGGCTTCCTGGACTTCTGCTCGTCTTTGCCGTGCTGGTCCTCGGCATCTCCCACACCATACGCAAGCGTGACCAGAACCTGTCCCCCAAAAATGACACGGAAAAATGGATTTTCGGCACCTATGCCAACTGGGCATTGTATAACTGTGAATATATCCAGGACGATCGCCTCACGCCGAACTATGAGGACACCCCCATCCTGCTGGGCGGGCGCCTGGGCCCCTATCACAGCCCGGAACAGCGGCAGTACTTCCTGAATATGCTGGACAGCCCCTGGGACATCCACAGCAAGCGGGAACTGCTGGAAACGGTGGCGTATATGAGCAAAGGCCCCGGCTTCCGCAAATGCCTGACCCAGGCCGACCGGGCCTGGGAGCTTTGCCGGTGTACCCAGCTGCTGGCTATCGCCTTCCGCCTGGGCTGGATCAGCCGGTCTGAGATGGTCCGCCGCTCCTGCCAGGTGGGCAAAATCATCCAGCAGACCTTCTCCGGCTGGCAGGAGATGAGCGAGAGTTTTCTGTCCCGCTGCCTGCTGTGGATGGAGGACCCCTCCCCCGGCGCGGATCAGCGCCGGGCGGTCCACCAAGCTCTTTGGCTCCGCCCGGACAGCCCTTATAATCTGCCCTGGGATTTCCCGCTGACCTAGAGCAATTCTGCGGCATGATAAGTTTGCAGGGGCGGGTATTACCCGCCCCTGCATTTGACCCTACCTCTGGTTTTGCCGGAGGGAAGGCTATGTATTCCGCCGTGTTCCGTTTTTGTCAAAGGTCCGCCTTAGCACCATCTCTGTGGGAACTATTGCCCCCACCATGGGCACGACCTGCACAAAACAAATAACTGTGCCAACCCATCCAATGGTATCAACCTCTCTGCCAAACACAAGCAACATCGGAACCACCGACAGGGGCAGCATGATAAGGCCCATCCAATACCACAGCTTCCCGCAGAAGTGATGGGCGAACTGCCAAGTATCCTGATTTTTCATGGACATTGTTGTCCTGTAACCAAATCCACTGTTGATTGTCTTGGGCGGCTTATGGTAAAACATCCTCCCGCATCCGATCATAAGAAGCGGGACCAACAGGTCTGTCGCCAGTGTAAAGAGCCAAAACCAAATCACCCTAACACCTCCAATGATTCAGGAAAGCTGCAAGCTCTTATAATAATCCAGTGTAGAAAACCCCCGCTCCAGCTGGGTGTGGAGGTACGCCTCTGCGGTGTCGGCCAGCTGGGTAAGCGGCTCTCCCGCCAGCTGGAAGGAGAACAGCCGTCTGGGGTCGCCGTGGAGGATGTAAGCAAGGGCGGCCAGCGCCGGGGGGGACAGAGGCATAGAAATGCCATCCCCCACTGCCTCCCGGCACCGGGCACAGTGAAGCACCCCCTCCCGCAGGTGAAAGCGCGGCTCCTCCGGCGGCGCGGTCCCGCAGACGGCACAGCCCTCCATCCGCGGCTCATATCCCGCCAGGGCCATCGCTTTCCACTCAAAGGCGGCTTTGACCAGAGCCAGCGGTTTTTCCGGCATCTTATCCAGTGCGTGCAGACTGTTCAGGGTGAGGGACAACAGGGGGGTATTTTCCTCCCCCTCCACCGCCAGCAGTTCCGCCGCCTCGGCGAAGTAGCATCCCAGCGACAGCCGAACAATGTCGTTCCGCACCCCTTGGAACAGCCGCTCCACCGCCGCCTCCTTCACCGCCCAGCGGCCTTGATAATCGTAAAGCACCAGCTCCGACCAGGCCAGCAGCTGGCACCCGGCGGCGATGGCGCTCCCTTTTTTCCGGCACCCCCGCGCGGAAGCAGTCAGCTTCCCCTGCTCTTGGGTAAGCAGCGTAAGAATCCGGTCCGATTCCTTGTAGTCCACCCCGCGCAGGACCAACGCCTTGGTTGTGATGTGCATGGGTCCTCACTCCTATGTAAGACGGGGAAGCCCCGTCAAACTTGCTTGTGCCTGGGTTTAAAGGCTGTTCGGACCGGTTCCGGCCAACGCGCCCGGTCCTCCCGCCGCTGGCCAACAACGGCCAGATAGGCCGCCGGCAGGCCGGTCTTACAAAATAACCGCCAAAGTCCTCGTTCGTCCATGGCTCAGCCCTCCCTTTCTTTCTGCGGTTAGGCTGGCCGGTTTGACCGGGGACTATAAGCGGTAAATTTTGCTCCTTCCACCCGCAAAGGGGAAGGGGCTTTATTCTTCTAAAGCCTGCTCAATCAGCGCGTTTGCAATGGAAAAAGCCCTGATCCGCCGTTCTGCAAGGGTAATTTGGGACTTGTACCGCGCCGGATTTTCCTTCCCCCGGAGGGTCTGGACGGTCTCCCGAAGTTTATGGAGGGTAGAGTCAATCTGCCGTTTGGCCTCACACAGTTCCTCGTTTGAATACGCCATGCTATTCCTTTCCATACCCAAAGTTCTGAATTGCCGCCGGGTTGTCCCGCCAATGTTCCTTGACCTTTACCCAGGTTTTCAAAAACACTTTCGTTCCCATAAACTTCTCCATGTCCTGCCGGGCCAAGGTAGCCGCCCGCTTCAGCATGGCGCCGCCCTTGCCGATGATAATGCCCTTGTGGCTGTTCTTTTCGCAGTAGATGGTGGCTTCCACCTCTACCACCTCATCGTCCCGCTCGGCAAAGCGGGTAATCTCTACAGCGGTGCCGTGGGGGATCTCTTTGTCCAGCAGAAGCAGCAGTTTTTCCCGCAAAATTTCTGCCATCATCTGCCGTTCCGGCTGGTCGGAGGTCATGTCCTCCGGAAAAAGCTGGGGGCCCTCGGGGAGGTAGTCCTCCAGCACATCCAGAAGTGCTTCCACCCCCTGACCGTTTTTGGCGGAGATAGGCACCACGGCATCGAAGCTGTGTTCCTGGCTGTAGAGTTGGATGACCTCCAGCAGTTTTTCCTTCTGTTCCAGTGTGTCCTCCTTGTTGACCGCCAGCACAGCGGGGCACCGCAGGGTCTTGATCCGCTGGATCAGCTGCTTTTCCGGTTCTCCCACGTTAGGAATGGGCTCTACCAGCAATAGAACAGCGTCCACATCGGATACACTCTCCTTCACCACGTTGACCATGTAGTCCCCCAGGCGGGTGCGGGCCTTGTGGA
>JAAWIE010000067.1 GCA_022796195.1 Lawsonibacter sp.
GCCCCGTGAACCGTGTCAGGCGGGGAACCGAGCAGCACTAAGCGGTCCGCCGCGTGTGCCGCGGGGATACTGTTCTTGAGCCGGCTGTCCAGGTAACGGGTATGTCCCGCGCTTCAAAGGCCGGTGTGCGGTCTTGTTCTGCGCCTTGCAGAAACCAGGTCCATTGGAACTGCCGTGGGCGGTTCCTTCTGCGCATCGGTTCAAAGTTTAGTTCCAACCGCTCGTTCGAATGCGGTTGGGCGGCGGCTTCGCCGCCATTTTTTTAACCGATCTCATCAGGCGAGGTGAACGGCAATGTATCAGGCGTTATATCGAAAGTGGCGGCCCCGGACCTTTGACGATGTGGCAGGTCAGGGGCATATTACAGAAACGTTGAAGCGTCAGGCGGCGGACGGACGGCTGTCCCATGCTTACCTGTTCACTGGAACCCGGGGAACCGGTAAAACTACCTGTGCCAAAATACTGGCCAGAGCGGTGAACTGCGAGAATTTACAGCACGGAAACCCGTGCAATGCCTGCCCCGCCTGTCTGGGTATTGAGAACGGCTCTATTCTGGACGTACTGGAACTGGATGCAGCTTCGAACAACGGGGTAGATCAGGTCCGTGCCCTGCGGGACGAGGCAGTCTACACCCCTGCCGCTGTCCGCAAGCGGGTGTACATCGTGGACGAAGTCCATATGCTTTCCACCGCCGCTTTTAACGCTCTGCTGAAAATTTTGGAGGAACCGCCCCCCCATCTGCTGTTTATTTTGGCTACCACCGAACTGCACAAGGTTCCAGCCACCATCAAGAGCCGCTGCCAGCAATTCGCGTTTAAACGCATCCTGCCGGAACAGATTGCCCAGCGGCTGGCCTATGTGTCGGAACAGGAGGGGATCCCCCTCACGGAGGAGGGGGCGGCTCTGCTGGCCCGTCTGGCCGACGGCGGAATGCGGGACGCCCTGTCTCTGTTGGATCAGTGCGCCGGAGGACAGGGCACCGTGAGCGAACAGGTTGTTTTAGACACCCTGGGGCTGGCGGGGAATGTGGAAACCGCCGCTCTGATGGAGCAGCTGGCTGCACGGGACACCGCTTCCGCTCTGGATACCCTGGCACGGCTGTACGCAAACGGCAAGGATGTTGGTTCGGTGCTGGGGGAATTGTCCACTCTGGCCCGTGATCTGCTTCTGCGCAAGACCGCCCCGCGAGGAGGGGCAGCTCTGATGGTGGGCGGTTATGATGAGGCCGCTATGCGCCGGCTGGGGGAGCAGCTGTCCGCCCAGCGGCTGTTGCAGATGCTCACGCAGCTTCAAAGCGCCGCTGCTGGACTGGCCCGAAGCGCCAACCGGCGCACAGATGCAGAGCTGTGCTTGATCCGCCTCAGCGACGAGGGGCTGGACGAGTCCTTTGCCGGTCTCTCCGCCCGCATCGCCCGGCTGGAAGAGCGGCTTGTCCAGGGGGTTCCGGCCGCTCCAGCTCCGCAAAAAGTGGTTCCGGCAAAGACCGGCGCTCCCCCTAAGCCGGAGGATATTCCGCCTTGGGAAGACGAGCGTCCTCCCCTCCCGGAGGAACCCCCCGAGGAACCGGATTACCTCTTCGATATGCCGGAACCTGCCGCACCGTCCGCTGTGCGGGAGCCCGTCCGTCCGGTTCCGCCTAAGCCCGCGCCCGCAGGGAACGGCCCTGCCGGTTTACCTGACGCCGTTCCTTCCCAGAGCGGAACGGCTCCCGTACAGTCCGGCGGGGATAACTCTTTCTGGCCCTCCTTTGCGGCGGGCCTGCGGGGCAAGGTGCCCCCCACAGTGATTCCGTATCTGAACAATCCGGCCAAGGTGACCGGCATGTGGCAGAACGGCAAGCTCACGCTCTGGGTGGACAGCGAATTTACACGTTCCATGCTGAATAAACCGGCGGTGCTGGAAAAATTGGCCCAGGCGGCGGCCTCCGTCTTTGGCGGCACGCCCCAGGTGTCGGTGATCACCGGCGCTCCGCCGTTGGCGGGACATACAAATCAGCCCCCTCCAGCGGCAAAGGATCCGTTGGACGACTTGATGTCCTTTGGCGGACTAGATAACATCACCATCCAATAGCGGCATCTGCCCCGGATGGAATCAAACTCAAAAAGGAGAATGACATATGGCAAAGGGATATGGCCGAGTACCTGGTATGGGCGGCGGCATGAATATGAATATGCTCAAGCAGGCACAGAAAATGCAGCAGGATATGCTGCGGGTGCAGCAGGAGCTCCAGGAAAAAGAGTATCAGGCTGCCTCCGGCGGCGGGGTAGTAACTGCCACGGTGAGCGGCAAGCACGAGCTGAAAGCCCTCACCATCGACCCTGAGGCTGTGGACCCTGAGGATGTGGAGATGCTCCAGGATATGATTGTCGCCGCTGTGAACGAGGCTATGCGCTCCGCTGGCGCCGACGCCGCCAGCACCATGCAGTCGATCACCGGCGGGCTGGGCCTAGGTGGACTGGGACTTTAAAAGGAAAATGAGAAGGGCTGTCCGCCGGACAGCCCTTTGCTCTCAATAAGGAGATGGGACCTGTGGATTACGAAATTGCCAATCAGAACCAGCCTGACATGGGAGAGATGTGCCCAAAGGATGACGGGTTTGTCTATGTGGGACCCAGCCCAAACGTATGGGCCGGATATTTGAAAGACCAGCTGCGGCATACGCTGTCTCCCCTGCCTCAAGAGCGTCCAGGGGGAATTGCAGAGCGGCGGGCCCAAGGATGGAAGAGAACTGGGTGGCGCTCCCGGGCGGAGGCAGCAGCCCATGACAGTGTCTGCTGGGAAGACTCGGAGGAGATCGCCCGCCTTGGGGAATTGATTCAGGCCATCCGAGCGGACGGGGAGGAGCTGGTGGAGGCTGGACTTGCCCCTGGGGAGAGGACGCTTTTTCGGGCGGCGGTGGAAATGGCCAGCGGCAAGCGTATCCAGCAGCGCGGGGTTGGAATCCGGGATCTGTCCTTCCTGGAGGGGCTGAACCAGCTGAAGGAGCTGGACCTGTGGGATAACGACATTGAAGACCTGTCTCCACTGGCCTCCCTCACCGGCTTGCGGAAGCTGTGGCTGCCCTATAATTTAATTTCCGACCTGACTCCGCTGGCCGGACTGGACCGGCTGGTGGAACTGATGGTCTACGGCAACCAAATCACCAGCCTGGAACCTCTGCGGGGACTGACCAGTCTGAATGCCCTGAACCTGCGGGGCAACCCGCTGGAACCGGGGGCGCTGGCCTGTCTGCGCAAGTGCAAGCGGCTGGGGATGCTGAACCTGTCCAATACCGGCCTGGAGGACATCTCCGGCTTAGAGTTCTGCCGGGCTTGGATGCTGAACCTGTACCAAAATCCCAACCTTACTGGGCTGGAGGTCATCTCCACTATGAAACGCCTGACCTGCCTGTATCTGGACACAGAGACGGCATACCAGTACGATATACCAGCTCTGGCTCCTCAGCTCACCGAGCACGCAGAGCTGAACGGATTGTCCGTTTATACCTGGCCCGAGAAATACTATAATTAGGAGGTGGGACCTGTGCCCCATTTTCACCAGAACCACCCAAAAGAGCCGGTGGACCAGCGGGCCCGAATGCTGGAGACTCCGATTAACCGGCTGATTCCTTCTCTCGCTGTTCCTACCATCATTAGTATGCTGGTGACCTCCATCTACAATATGGCGGACACCTACTTTGTCTCCCAGCTGAATACCAGTGCCTCCGGGGCCGTAGGGGTGGTGTTCTCCCTGATGGCAATTATTCAGGCGGTCGGCTTTACAGTGGGAATGGGTACAGGGTCGATTGCCTCCCGCCTTCTGGGGCAGGACAAGGGAGAGCAGGCCGACGTATTCGCTTCTTCCGGCGTAGTTGCCGCCCTGGTGGTAGGAGTGGCGATGGCGGGCCTGGGTCTGGGGTTTCGAGCGGACCTGATGTGGCTGCTGGGAAGCACCGAGACCATCTACCCATACGCCCTGGATTATGCGTTCTACATCATTTTGGGTGCGCCGGTTATGATTTTGTCCTTCACCCTAAACAATCTGCTGCGGTGGCAGGGGAAAGCGAATCTGTCCGTCTTTGGATTGGCGACCGGCGGAATTTTGAACATGATTCTGGATCCCATTTTTATCTACGGCTTTCAAATGGGAATCAGTGGAGCGGGAGCCGCCACACTGCTCAGCCAGTGTGTCAGCTTAACGATCCTTACGTCTTTTTTCCTCATGAAAAAGAGCCAGCTGAGAGTTAGCCCGGTGTGCGTCTCCCGCTCGCCTGGGACCTATCTGGCGATTCTCAAACAGGGAATGCCTTCTTTCTTCCGGCAGGGAGTGCTGTCCGCTTCTACTATGGCCTTGAACTACAACGCCAAGCTTTATGGCGACGCGGCGGTGGCCGCACTGTCCATCGTAACGAAGGTGTTTATGGTCATCCAATCCATCGTGATCGGATTTGGACAGGGCTTCCAGCCCGTGCTGGGCTACAACTACGGTGCAAAGCGGCTGGACCGGGTGAAGGAGGCGGTGTGGTTTTCCGTCAAAACCTGTACTGTCATCCTTACCGTGGGTGCGGTAATCGGTTTTGTACTGGCTCCCCACATCATCACCCTCTTTCGGCGGGACGACGCAGTGGTCATCGCCATCGGTACCAGGGCGTTTCGATACCAGTGCCTCACCCTGCCGCTGGGGGCAGTGCTGGTTTTTGCCAATATGTTTTTCCAATCGTTGGGAAAATCTTGGCGGGCGGTACTGCTGGCTATCTGCCGGCAAGGACTCTATATTCCGCTGGTCTATCTTATGACTGGACGCTTTGGCCTGAGCGGATTGGAGTCCACGCAAGCTGTGGCCGATGTGCTGTCTTTTGTACTGTCCGCATCGGTGATACTCCATTACTTTAAAACAGAATTTGGGAAAGAGTAACTGCGGCGCTGTACATTGCCGCGACGGTCTCGAGAACCGAAATTCAGCAGCCAAACGGGCTTGTCCCCTGTAAATCACAGAGGACAAGCCCGTTTCATGCTATTTATGGTTTGGCTGTTTCGCGCCGGAAACTCCGAAATTTTACTTTACGGCAACCGCCTCAATCTCAAACAGCGCCCCCTTGGGAAGTGCTGCCACTTGGACACAGGAGCGGGCAGGAGCCTCGCCGGAGAAATACTTCGCATAAATGGCGTTAATGGCGGCAAAGTCGTTCATGTCAGCCAGGAATACAGTGGTTTTGACCACGTCGGCGGCCTCCATTCCGGCGGCGGACAGCACGGCCATCAGGTTATCCAGGGCCTGAGTGGCCTGGGCCTCCACGCCCTGGGGCAGTTCGCCTGTGGCGGGAATCAAGCCCAGCTGGCCCGAGGTGTACAGGGTGTTGCCGGCCAGCTTGGCGTGGCAGTAGGGACCGACGGCGGCAGGGGCATTCTGGGCGGTAATGGTCTTGTTCATGGGAAAGTCCTCCTTTTTCGATGAAAACAGTTGTATTTCCTGTCAGTTCAGGATCTTGTCAAAGAGCTCCCGGTTAAACTCCGGATGAAACTGTTCCAGCTGGCTGGCGATCTGCTCGCAGCACTGACGAACCTCCGGGTTGGCGGAGCTTTTGGCGTTGCGCTCTTTGTAGACGTGGGCCCACTCGGTTAGGTTGACCTTAAAAATAAAGTTGCTGGGAATGCTCAGCATATATAAGCCGCGCTTGACATCTTGGTCATCCTGCATTTCTTCCAAAATATACCCGTTAACAGTCTTAACATAGGTCTTGCCCTCATGGGTCATGGTCTCAGGCAGGGCAATATTCAAAAGCTGAGCTGCCACATCGGTAGCCAAAACCTTTCCCTGGTAATAATCGGACATCTCGTATTGAAAGTTCGACTCCTTAAACCGGGTGCTGGTGCGAATAATCCGGTTCTCAAACCGCTTGGCATGGGAGTCCCAATCGTCTTGTCCCGCCCGGTGGAGCCCCTCTACCGTAATCGAGAAGTCGATAAACCGCAGCATGGTGGTGTGCTTCCATCCCCACTTAACCAGCTTGGACAGCCAAGTGTGGAATTCTTCAAACTCTGCGGATAATTCTTCGCGGTACTCCTTCCGGCTTCCGTTGGGGTTCAGAACTTTGCGGCAGACTTCGTAAATATGCAGCTCCAGTTCTCTTGTCCAGGACCGGCGGCTCAAATACATGGAAACGATGGCGTCGTCGATTCCGGTGATGGCGTTCAAATATACCTGCATTGGCTTGCGTCTCCCTTTTTTGATGTGTTAGCACCCAATTTTAGCTCTTTATCCGGAATTTGTCAACCGTTTCCTTCTATAAATTAGGGCCTTGTGCTGGGCAGGGATAAAAAACGCATAAACGCCTGTTTGTTTTCAAGGGGAGAGGAGGTAGGACGGCCGAGATTGTTTCTGGACCCCAAGGCGCATTTCACCTCAAGAAAGGTCAGCCGATGCTGCTTTTTCGCCTGGTCCAAAGCATTTCTCAGGTCTTGAAGCTCCGTGACAGAAACGGCGTCCAGATAACCGCAGGCTCTGGCAACCCCAGGCAGATCTATGCACCCTGCCGCAGTAGGCATGCCGCCCACCGATTCATGGGCCTCGTTGTTCAGCACGACATGAATGAAATTGGGAGGCTGGAGGCTTCCGATAACCGCCAGTGCGCCCATGTGCATCAGTGCAGCCCCATCGCCGTCCAGGCACCAGATGCGCCGGTCTTTCGCCTGCAGAGCAATGCCAAGGGCGATGGAAGAGCTGTGCCCCATAGAGCCCACGGTCAGGAAATCATACTGGTGCCCCTGGCCCTTCTCCTCTCGGAGCTCAAACAGTTCCCGGCTGGCCTTTCCGGTGGTGGAGATAATTGGGTCTTCTCCGACGGCCTCCACGATGGCGCGGATGGCGTCCTCACGGCTGAGGGTGTGGCAGTTATGCCAGACCGCCTGTCCCGGATAAGTCAAGGCTCCCTTCTTCACAACAAATGCGGCGCTCCGTCCCGCCGCCAGCAGAGAGCGAAATCCCTCCATAGCGCGGCGTATTTCCTCTTCTTCCGTCTCCTTCGTCAGCACGAAAGTCGAAATGTCCAGGTCCTCCAGCAGTTTCAGGGTAATCTTTCCCTGGAAAATATGCTGGGGCTCGTCCTGGCCCCCCGGTTCTCCCCGCCAGCCGACCAGGAAGAGCGCCGGGATAGCGTAGACCTGTTGGTGGAGCAGGGAAGCGGCCGGATTGATGATATTTCCCTCTCCGCTGTTTTGCAGGTATACCACCGGGACCTTGCCGGTGGCCAGATGATAACCCGCCGCCAGAGCGGCGGCGTTTCCCTCGTTGGCGGCGATGATATGGCGGTCCGACCGGCCGTACCGGTTATACAGACAGTCGCACAGCGGTTTTAGCAGAGAATCGGGTACGCCGGTATAGAAATCCCCGCCAATGATGTCTAAAAACCTTTCGACCTCCATAAATTCTTCCTCGTTTCATAAGATTTCCTGGTACAGCGCCTCGATCTCCCCTTTGGACAGGCGGATGGGAAAGTTCTGGAGGCGTTCCACGTTGACTGCGTTGGACAGCGCCGCCAGGTCCTCTGTCGAGGGCAGGGGGACCTCCAATTCCAGCTCGTCCAAGATGGCCTGGAACCGCTCCGCTCCGGAGCGCGGCGCAGAACCGCCCATACATCGGGCGATTTCGTCCAAGATGCGCTCCAGATGGACCCGTCCCCGGGGATCGGCGCACCGCTCGGAATGGTCCAGCAGGAAGGGCCACAGCTTTGCCACGCACAGGGCGGCGGCGTGGCCGTGGGCCAGCCCAAACCGCTTGGTCATCTGGTAGCACATGGCGTGTCCTGCTGTTGTTTTTGCAACATTGATTGCCCGGCCCGCCAGATGCGCTCCCTCCAACATCCCGGCGTTTCCCTCCGGTGTGTTGTTCAGATAGCCGGGATAACAGCCCACAATAGTTCGGATCGCTTGTCCTGCAAAGTCCCGGCTCTCCGGTGTGGAGCCAAGGGACCAATAGGACTCAATTCCATGGCACAGAGCGTCCAGCAGGGTTGCCTTGCGCTGGTAGAGCGGAAGGGAATTCAGCGTGGAGGGGTCCAGTAAAACGGCATCCGGCAACGCGCAGTTCACCGATTCTTTTATGCCCTGGCGGTAGAGTACAGCGAACCGGGTCGCCTCGCTGCCGCTTCCGGCGGTGGTGGGAATGGCCAGCAGGGGTACGGCGGCGCTGGAAAACTGCCGGATGCACTTGGCTGTGTCCATGGCGCTGCCGCCTCCCGCACCGATGATGGCGGTATATTCCGCCGCTTGAAACCGTTCGGTTCCCCGCAGGACCGATTCGTAGTCCGGATTGGCCTGAACATCGGAAAACTGCACCAGTTCCACCCCGTTTTGTCGGGTCCACTCCTCCAGGAAGCGGCCAACCCGGGTGGAGGAAAAGGAGCGTCCGCACACCAGAAAGAGGTTTCGGCCCAGTTTGGACTGGATATACCTAGTCAGCGGCCGGTACTGTTCGCCAGGCGTCAATAGGGTCTGTGCCATGCTACACCTCTTCCGGAATCAGGGTAATAATATCCTGAATGGGCATACAAATTTCATCACATTCCTGGGCGCGGTGCCGTTCTAAAATGGTTTTGGCTGCGTTCTGCATGGCGGGGAAGCCGGCACGGGTGAGTTGATTGGCGTAAATGACTACATTGACGCCCCGGGCCTTAAACTCCTCCTCGGTCACGCTATAGAAAGAGGTGGGCACGACGACCAGAGGCGTGGTTTGGTCCCCGGCCCGAAACCGGGCTGTAAACGCGAAAATTTCATCTGGTTCCTTTTTCCGGCTGTGAATCATGATGGCATCCGCTCCGGCCTTCACAAAGGCGAAGGCCCGCTCCAGTGCATCCTCCAGCCCGCGTTCCAGAATCAAGCTCTCAATCCGGGCGCAGATCATAAAGTCCCGAGTCTTCTGTGCCCGCTTACCCGCCGCGATTTTAGCGGAGAAGTTTTCAATGCTGTCCTGGGTCTGTTCCACTGCACAGCCAAACAGCGAGTTTTTCTTCAGCCCAACTTTGTCCTCAATGATGACCATAGAGACGCCCATGCGCTCCAACGAGCGCACGGTGTACACAAAATGCTCAGCCAGACCGCCGGTGTCTCCGTCGAAGATGATGGGCTTGGTGGTCACCTCCATGATATCGTCAATGGTGCGGAACCGGGAGGTCATATCCACCAGCTCAATGTCCGGCTTCCCTTTTGCGGTGGAGTCGCACAGGGAGCTGACCCACATGGCGTCAAACTGGCGGGCCTCGCCGTTGTGATAGACCACGGTGTTCTCTACGATGAGGCCGGTAATGCCGCTGTGGGCCTCCAGGGCAGTAATTGTGCCCTTCATGGCGATGGCTTTTCGCAGGCGGGCCCGGCGCAGGTCGGGGAGGGACAGACCCGCCCGGGCCTGGGCCTCCAGGGCCTGATAGTTCTCCTCACGGGCGTAGGGGAACTCGACCAGCCGGCCGCCGTAGGAAGCCAGGGCCGAGACTACCTCATCTCGGATTGGTTTCTGAACGCCGCTGGACCAGTCGTCGCCGTGGACGACAAAATCCGGCTTGTACCGCTCCAGATTTTCCCGATAACTCAGTGTCCGCTGTTCTACCACACGAGCTACCCCGGAGATATTCTCCAGCATAGTTTTCCGCTCGGCGTAGGGGAGCAGGGGGAAGCGACGGTAGGAGGCCACTGCCTCGTCCGAAAGCACGCCGATGGTCAGCCGGCCCAGCCTCCGGGCCTTTTTGATGATGGCGATGTGTCCGCTGTGGAGTATGTCGGTAGAAAAGCACATGTAAACGGTACGGTTCTCCACCTCACGCAGACGGGCGGTGAGAACTGCCAGGTCGGACGGGTCGTCCACCTCGCCGCAAAGCAGGTTCTGAATATCCAGCGGGGCCAGGGGACAGGCGCCGTCCAATTCGTTCAGGGCCTTTTCCGCATAACAGTTCCGGCTGCCCTGTTCACACAGACGGACAATCCCTTCCAGCCAGAGCCTCCAGTCCTCCCAGCGCAGGCGGTACAGGGGCTGGGCCGCCGCCGCGTTCTGAAAAAATTCGACGCCTACCGAGCAGATGTTCCCATCCCGCAGGACCGCTTTAAAATCCTTCTCGGGCAGGGGCTGGGTGGAGCTGACGGCCATACAGCTGTCCTCCCGGGCCAGCAGTGCGTCCAAAACCGCGTTTTCAAACACCAGGTCGCCGTGCAGCAGAAGGATATCCTCATCTAAAAACGCCCGGGCCAGATAGATGGAGTAGATGTAGTTGGTGGTCTGAAAGTCCGGGTTGTGGACGAACGTGAGCTCTATGGGCAGGTTCAGACTGCGGCAGTAGTCCATCAGGGCTTCCGCAAAGGGGCCGGTGGTGATGACCGCCTGAGTAAGTCCCGCCTCCGACAGCATCCGGAGCTGGCGGGACAAAATGGTTTCGCCGGGGGAAAGTTCCGTCATGCACTTGGGGTGTTCTGCGGTGAGCGCACCCATCCGTGTGCCGGTTCCGGAATTTAAAATCAACGCCTTCACAGCAATTCCGCCTCCAATCGGGCCACGATGGCTTCGGGGGACTCTCCGCCGTCATTTTCAATGATGAGGTCGGGCTCTTTGGGTTCGTCGAAGGGCAGGTCCACCCCTACCACGTCCTGACCGCCGGTGTACAGTCCCTTCTGGTTGCGGGAGAGCAGGGTTTCCCGCCGGACTTTGATGTAAATTTCCTTATAGTTGGCAATATTTGCCCGGTTCCAGGCGCGAACGGCGGAGTACATGCAAATACTGCAAACCACCACGTCAATCCCCTGCCGGGCCAGCATGTCCGCCACCCGAAAGGTCCGCTGCGCGCCTTTGAGCCGGCCGGCCTCCGAGTAGCCGATGTCTTCGTTGTACACTGGGCGGATCTGGTCGCCGTCCAACAGGACCACATTGCTGCGCTGCGCTTTCCGCCGCCGGTAGAACAGTCCGCCCAGCGTCGTTTTCCCCGCCCCGGACAGGCCGGTGAAGAAATATACCGTTCCCTGTTCCATGCAAACCTCCTTTAGTGGTACAGCGGCTGTTCCAGCAGCGCCGGGTTCAGCTCCAGCCGGGGCATCATGTGCAGGGGCTGGCCGTGCCGGTTGACGAAATACAGGCCGCGGTTGAGCACTTTCATAATTTTCTCCCGGTGGTTCTGTAAGGCGTCCAGCCGCATTTTCGTGGACTCTTCGCCCAGCATGACCCGCGCCTTGCCGTCTAGCGTGACCTCGATATCCGACTGCATCCCATGTTTCAGGCAGGCAAGCCAGCTTTCGCCGATATAGCGGTCGATGGTGGTGAGCTGCCGGGACAATTCCAGTACGGCGCTGTCGTCCAGCGGCGCGTTGTCGTAGTACTGAAAGTCATAGCCGCAGTAGGCGTACAAATCCCGAAAGAAGTATTCCACCAAATACCGCTCGGTGTCGGAGGCAAATTCCTCATAGGTCCGGTATACGGTAACCGGGTCGAAGCCCCGGGCGTTTCCTTTCAAGGATTCCGGGTCGCGTTCGCCCTTTTGAGAGCAGTAGGTCATACTTTCGGTATAGGGAATGTCTAAAAATGCGGCCAGGGCGGAAAATGTGGCTTTGGGATTGAGTTTTCCGTCCTCAAAGCGGACCAGCACGCTGTCTTTAAACAGCCGGTCCTGCCAGTCGATCATAAAACTTCGGTTCATGATACGGCCCAGGAATGAGTCCTCCAGCACAGCAAGACCGTTGTCCTGGTCATGTTTCTCCAATGATTTTTCATGTTCTGAGACAGCAAACCGGATCGAGGCCGCATAGCTGGTGGTTGGGCGGCGCAGGGGGGTAAAGGTTTTGATGTATTTAAAGCCCCGAATCATGGGGGAAGCGTGAATTTTATCGAATTGAGCCGAGTTTAACGTGGTGCGGTCTTTGTCGTCCACAGACAGATTATAAACCAGATTTCCGAAGTGGGGCTGTAGGAAGATGGCCGGGACAATACGGGACGCCTGATCCCAATTTTTGTTATATTCATCGTTTTGCAGGTGGAGCGCGACCAAAATATCCTTATCCGTGACATCGTGCAGGCGCGTCAGTTCCGCTAAGGCGAGGCTGTCCGGAACCACCAGGGACCGGGACTTGCGGTACTCCGCCACGCTTTCTTCCAGGCTGTCCATAAAAACGGAGGGGATGGACAGCAAATTGGGGTGCGCGTCAAAAATTTCGTTGAAAAAGTCGCCGCCGTTGTGGCTGGAAAGCTGGGTATGCCAAACCAATTTTTGAACCTCGCGGATGCCCACGGGACGCAGGGGACAGCTGCTGTAATCAATGCCAAAGCGGGCCTTGAAATCGATGGGATACTGCTCAATTTCGTCTTCCACCAGAAACACCAGCTTTTTGCTCCCCAGAAGGGGCCGGATGTTGATGCACTGGAGGTAGGCGCAGAACAGGGGCCAGCTGGTGTAATGGAGGTAGACATGGTTTTCCCGGCCAATATATTCGCTGGCCCGAACATTATCGTGGAGGTACTCCAACTCATATTGTGAATAAACGTCGTCCGCCAAAATGGGGCGCTCCAAATCTTTGAAAAAATTTCGGCTGACCACGGGATTTTTAAAGTCAATATATTCCCCGAACCGCTGTTCGCGCCAGAAAAAGGGCACATAGCCGCTGTCGTCAAAGGGGTAGAAGCGGATGGGCAGGTCCTCATAGGCGGGAAAATCCTTGCGGAACAGGTAGGGATATTTGGAAAGAGCCTTGCAGTTTTTCTCATAACAGCTCTTCATCAGCTTGAAATTTGGTGTATAAAAGGCTTCTGTCATAATTTCCAGACAGTTTTTCGCGTACATGCCCCGGTTGAACAGGGAGAGCAGAGTGGTGTACGATACCTTATAGTCGCCCCCGGTCTGGAGGATATAAACCGCCGCTTCCAATTCCTCTTCGGGGGTCAGTTCGCCCTGATGGAGGGCGAGGGTATAAGCGTTGCAGGCATCCTGCGTCTGGTCCAATTCCGCCAGACGGCGGGCAATTTCGATGGTTTGCATGGGCTTCTCCTTTCATGGAAACAGGGGCGGGCAAGGCCCGCCCCTGTTCGAGTATCTTTGCGCGTAAAGCGAGGGATTAGCCCAGCAGCTGGAGAACGCCCTGGGGAACCTGGTTGGCCTGGGCCGCGTCGTCGCAAGCTTTGTATCGCTCGCTTCCGGCCAAGGCCGAAAG
>JAAWIE010000006.1 GCA_022796195.1 Lawsonibacter sp.
GCCGGCCTTGGTATAGGTCTTGATGAAAACGCTGTTGCCCTGTACAGAAGCCCGGGGATATGCTATAATCAGTACAAACGCTGTGAAACGAGGTGCCGCCCTATGGACAAGCTGCTTTTGCACACCTGCTGCGCGCCGTGCAGCATCCACTGTGTCGATTCCCTCCGGGCCGAGGGCATCGAGCCCGCCGCCTTCTGGTACAACCCCAATATCCACCCCTACCAGGAGTACCGCGCCCGGCGGGAGACGCTCCGTGCGTACGCCGCCTCCATCGGCCAGGCGCTGATTCTCCACGGCGAGTACGGCCTGCGCCCCTTCGTCCGGGCGGTGGCGGAGAACATGGAGGGCCGCTGCGGCTTCTGCTACGCCTGCCGCCTGGAGGAGACGGCCAGGTACGCCGCTGAGCACGGCTTTGCCGCCTTCAGCACCACGCTGCTGGTCAGCCCCTACCAGAACCATGACGCCATCGCCAGCGCCGCCGAGCGCCTGGCGGCGCAGTACGGGGTGGCCTTTTTGTACCGGGATTTCCGCCCCGGGTTCCGGCAGGGGCAGGCCAAGGCCCGGGAGCTGGGGCTCTATATGCAGAAATACTGCGGCTGTGTCTTTTCCGAGGAGGAGCGCTACGCCAAACAGATCGCCCGGGACCGGGCGGCGGAAAACAGATAAGAGAAAGAGTGAGGAGAAAAATGTATGCAGGCAGAGCTTAACTGGCTGACCGACCCGAGGGTGTTCCAGGTAAACCGGCTGGACGCCCACTCCGACCACCTGTGCTATGCCTCCCCCGGGGAGCTGGAGCGGGGGGAGAGCTCCCTGCGCCAGAGCCTGGACGGAGTATGGCGCTTTGCGTGGAGCCGCTCCCCGGCCCAGCGCCCCGCGGAGTTCTGGCGGGAGGACTTTGACGACGCCGGCTTCGGGACCATCCAGGTCCCGGGGCACATGGAGCTCCAGGGCTATGGGCAGATCCAATATATCAATACCCTCTACCCCTGGGACGGCCGCGCGGAGCTCCGTCCGCCCCAGCTCGACTGGGACGACGCCCCGGTGGGCAGCTATGTCCGGGAGTTTGACCTGGACCCGGGCCTGCGGGGGAAGCGGGTCTGTATCAGCTTCCAGGGGGTGGAGCAGGCCTTCTATGTCTGGCTCAACGGCCGGTTCGTGGGCTACGGGGAGGACAGCTTCACGCCCTCGGACTTCGACCTCACCCCCTATATCCGGGACGAGGGCAACCGCCTGTGCGTGGAGGTCCACAAGCGCAGCAGCGCGGCGTGGATTGAGGACCAGGATTTCTTCCGCTTCAGCGGCATCTTCCGCCCGGTGTTCCTCTACGCCAAGCCCGAGGTACACCTGGCGGACCTGTGGCTCCAGGCGGGGCTGGAGGAGGACAACCGCACCGGCACGCTCTCGGCGCGGCTCCTGCTGGAGGGGGAGACGGAGGACGTGACGGTCCTCTGCAGCATCAGCCATCCCGCCCAGGGCGTGCTGTTTGACGGCAGCCTGGCGCTGGAGCGGGACGGCGGCTATTCCCGCAGCCAGGCCCTGCGGTTTGAAAACATTCTGCCCTGGGAGCACGGCGCGCCGGCGCTCTATCAGGTGGTGCTGACCCTGTGCGCAGGGGGGGACGCCGTGGAGCTGGTCCCCTATGACATCGGCTTCCGGCGCTTTGAGCTGAAGGACGGGCTGATGCTCCTCAATGGCCGGCGGCTGGTCCTCAACGGCGTCAACCGCCACGAGTGGAGCCCGGACAAGGGCCGGGCCATCGGCCGGGCGGAGATGGACGCCGCCATCGAGACGTTCCGGCGGAACCATATCAACGCCGTCCGCACCTGCCACTACCCCAACCAGAGCGAGTGGTACAGCCTGTGCGACCGCAGCGGCATCTGCGTCATGGACGAGGCCAACCTGGAGAGCCACGGCTCGTGGCAGAAGCTGGGGGAGATCGACCCCGGCTGGAACGTGCCGGGGAGCCTGCCGGAGTGGAGGGAGTGCGTCTTGGACCGGGCCCGCTCCATGTTTGAGCGGGATAAGAACCACCCCTCCATCCTCTTCTGGTCCTGCGGCAACGAGTCCTACGCGGGGGAGGACATCCTGGCCATGGCGGCGTTTTTCCGGGCCAGCGACCCCAGCCGGCTGGTCCACTACGAGGGCTGCGTCCACAACCGGGCCTTCGCGGACTGCACCGATGTGGAGAGCCGGATGTACGCCCCGCCGGCGGATATCCGGGCGTACCTGGAGGGCGGGCCGGAAAAGCCCTTCCTCCTGTGCGAGTATATGCACGACATGGGCAACTCCCTGGGCGGCATGGAGAGCTACATCCGCCTGGGGGAGGCGTTCCCCCAGTACCAGGGCGGGTTCATCTGGGACTATATGGACCAGGCCCTCTGGCGCACGGACTGCAACGGGCGGCGGGTGCTGGGCTATGGCGGGGACTTCGGCGAGCGGCAGAGCGACTATGCCTTCTCCGGCAACGGCATCGTCTTTGCCGACGGCACGGAGAAGCCGGCCATGCAGGAGGTCCGCTACTGGTATGCCTCCCCCGGGGCCCGCAGGGCCCACGACGAGGCCAACCGCCGGGCGGAGGCCTCCCTGGCGCTTCCTGTCCGGAGGAGGGAGGCCCCCCTCCGCGTTGTCCATGGCGACGGCGCTCTGGGCGTCCGGGGCGGGGGCTTCGAGCTGCTCTTCTCCTACCCCGAGGGCGGCCCGGTCTCGCTGGTTTCCGGCGGCAGGGAGTGGCTGTGGAGAGCGCCCCGCCCGGCCTACTGGCGGGCCCCTACGGAGAACGACCTGGGCTGCGGCTTCGCCTGGAGCAGCTCCGTCTGGTCGGCGGCGGAGAGCTGGCAGCGGTGCTGTGAGCGCAAAATCCTCCGGGAGGGGGAGGAGGCCGTCGGCATCCGCTATGTCTACACCTCCCCCGCCATGCCGGAGCTGCGCACGGAGGTCGTCTATACCGTCGATTCCTCCGGCTGCCTGACGGTCCAGGTCTGCTACCACGGGCAGAGGGGCAGACCCCAGCTGCCCCTGCTGGGGCTGCGCTTTGCCACGCCGGTACCGGTGGAGACGGTGGAGTGGCTGGGCCTCTCCGGCGAGACCTATCCCGACCGGAAGCGGGGCGGCGCGTTCGGCTGGCACCGGGAGCCGCCTCACATCCCCCCCTACCTGGTCCCCCAGGAGTGCGGGTGTCATATGGACACGCGCTCGGCGATTCTGCGCCTGGCGGGGAGCCAGCGGCTGGTGCTGGATATGGAGAAGCAGCCCCTGGCCTTCTCCGCCATCCCCTACACCCCCTGGCAGCTGGAGCAGGCCGCCCACCGGGAGGAGCTGCCGGAGCCGGTGCGCACGGTAGTGACCCTCTGCGGGGCCATGCGGGGCGTGGGCGGCATCGACAGCTGGATGTCCGATGTAGAGCCGGCCTACCACGTCAGCGCGGAGGAGGATATCGCGTTTTCCTTTAGGATTTTGCTCGATTAGCGGAAAAGGAGCCCGGGGCGCTGCCCCGGGCTCCTCTGCCGCTATATATGAGATTACGAGAAAGCGAATCTGACTTACTCGGCCTCCGCCAAAGCCTTGGCCTCGGCGATGGCCTTCTCCTGGGCCGCCGCCGGGCAGTCCTCGTAGCGGACAAAGTGGAAGGTAAAGGACCCTCTGGACTGGGTCATGGACCGCAGGTCGATGGCGTAGGTGGTCATCTCCGCCATGGGCACCTCCGCCTCCACCACCTGATCGCCGCCGCCGGTGGGGTTCATACCCATGACGCGGCCCCGGCGCTTATTCAAATCGCCGATTACATCTCCCATGTAGTGGTCGGGCACAGTAACCTTCAATTCCCCCACAGGCTCCAGAAGTACAGGGTTTGCTTCGGGCATGGCGGCCTTGTAGGCCAGCTGAGCAGCGGTCTTGAAGGCAATTTCAGAGGAGTCAACCGGGTGATAGCTTCCGTCGTAGAGGACGGCTTTCAGGTTAACCACAGGGTAGCCAGCCAGAGGGCCATGGACACAGGCTTCCCGCAGGCCCTTTTCCACGGCAGGGAAGAAATTCTTGGGCACAGAACCGCCGAAGACCTCCTCGGCAAAAACCATCTGCTCCTCCTCCAGGTTGGGCTCAAAGCGAATCCACACATCACCGAACTGGCCGGAACCGCCGGTCTGCTTCTTATGCCGTCCCTGTTTCTGAACCGTCTTGCGAATCTTCTCCCGGTAGGGCACCCGCGTCTCGCTCAGCTCCGCCTCCACATTGAAGCGGCTCTTCAGCTTGGCCACCAGCACATCCACCTGGATATCGCCGGAACCAGTCAGCACCATCTGGTGGGTCTCGCCATTGTTTACCAGGGTGAAGGAGGGGTCCTCCTCGTTGAGGCGGTACAGGCCCTGAGCCACCTTATCCTCCTGACCCCGGGTCTTGGGGGCGATGGCCACCGAGTAGCAGGGCTCGGCAAAGGGGATCTGCTTCAAGGCCACTACCTTACGGTTGTCGCAGAGGGTGTCGCCGGTTTTGACCTTTTCCATCTTGCCAATCGCACCAATGTCGCCGCAGGACAGATCCTTCACTTCCTCAGCCCGCTTACCCTTCATCACATACAGACGGCCCAGCTTTTCCGTTGCGCCAGTGCGGGCGTTGACCAGGGTGAGGTCGGAGGTAATATGTCCGGAAATGACCTTAATGAAGGAGTACTTTCCATACTGGTCCGAGACCGTCTTAAATACGAAAGCGGTGGGCACGCCGCCGGGAGAGACCACAAACTCTTCGGTCTCGCCATCCTGACGGGTTGCCTTGTGGTAGTTGCCCTCCATAGGTGTGGGGAGCAGTTCTACGATGTAGTCCATCAGCATCAGGGAACCCATGCAGTTAACGGCAGAACCGCACAGCACCGGGAACAGGGACAGTTCCCGCACACCCTGACGCAGGCCCTGAATCATTTCGGGGTAGGTAAAGTCCTCACCGTCGAAGAATTTATTCATAAACTCCTCGCTGGTCTCGGCCACAGACTCTTTCAGTGCCTCATAGAACTCGTCAATCACACCGGTCTTGTTCTCGGGCAGCTGAATTTCCACCCGCTGGAGCTTCTGCATCTCATAGGCCCGCTTGTTCAGCACGTCAATGATACCGGTAACCTTTTTGTTGTCGTCCCAAATGGGCACCACCACAGGGGCGATTTTGTTGCCATACTTCTCCCGCAGGGCTTCAAAGGTGGCATTATAGTCCGAGTTGTCTTCGTCTGTTTTCGAGATATAGATAAAGCGGGGCATATTCCGCTCTTCACAGTATTTCCATGCCTTCTCCAAACCCACAGAGATGCCGTCTTTGGCGGAGCAGACAATAATCGCCGCATCGGCGGCCCGGAGAGCTTCCATCACTTCGCCCGAGAAGTCGAAGCCGCCCGGAGTATCCAGAATATTGATTTTACAGCCCTTGAACTCCACCGGGGCCACGGCCAGGGAGATGGAAATTTGGCGTTTGACCTCTTCGGGGTCATAGTCGCATACGGTGTTGCCGTCGGCGGCTCTGCCCATGCGGTCGATTCCCTTGGTCATGTACAGCAGGCTCTCCGCCAAGGCGGTTTTACCACTGCCGCCGTGTCCAATGAGGGCCACATTGCGAATATTTTGTACAGAATAGCTCATAATTGGTTCCACTCCTTCTCGTTTGGGTATCGCCCTGGACAAAAGCTGCAAAACGGGCGTTACACGCTATTGGTTATTATACACGAAAGGAGCGATTCTGACAACAGTTTTTTTGAAGGATTTCAGGAAAAGCAAAAAATACCTCTTTTGTCGATCCTTGCCGCTCCCTACAACACATTCGTAAGCGTGGCCTGCTCCATCTCCGCCAGCAGCTCCAGCTGAGCCATGAGGTCTGCGTTGGCAGCGTTGTACTGGTCCGGTTCTTGGAGCTGGAGATACTCCAGCACGGTACGAAAGCCGCGCAGCACCTGGTCGGTGTCGCTGTGCCGCATCGTGGTATGGAGATAGAAATGTTGTTTCTGCCAGTTCTCGTAGACCCGCCGGGTCAGAGCTTCCGCCTTGTCCCACTCCTCCCGGCCGGCCAAAGTCTGGGCCTGCCGCAAGTTCTCCCGCATGGCACTGGTCATGTTCTGGGCGTACCAGCCATTGGCCAAACTGGCCCCCAGCAGTACCAGCAGCAGCGCCGCCGCAATCGAAAGCCGTTTCATTCCGCTGTCCTCCTTACGGTTCCTTTTTCGCCAGATAGACCGCATCCGCCTCGTCCACCAGCATGAGAAACACGGTCTTCAAATCTCTGCATCCCCGCTGTGCCAGCTGTTTGTCCAGCCAGGGCCGGTCATGTCCTAAAGATTTCAAATTGTGTTCCATCAGCCTTCCGTCACTGACCACCACCCTGGGCAGGCCGCCTTCCTCCACTGAGAGTTTCATGTCCTGGGCCGTGGGCGGCTTCTGGTTGGCGTAAGGCAGAACCGAGAGCTGGCCATTGGTTTCCAGTATGGCATATTTGATCTGACTCAGGTCAGTATAGCCCTTGCACCGCAATTCCTCCAGCAGCTCGTCCACGGTGAGGCGGGTTTTGTCCATCTCCTGCTGGTTGATGGCCCCGTTCTGGACGATGATACTGGGCCGTCCGCACAGGACCGCCCGAAACCGGACGCTTTTCATGGTCAGCACCGATAGAATCATAGTCAGCGACAACAGCGTAAGAATCGGGACAATCCCGGTCAGCAGGGGGATGCCATAGTCCTGCATGGGCACCGAAGCCAGATCCGCAATGATCAGCGAGAGTACCAGCTCCGACGGTTCCAACTCCCCCACCTGCCGCTTTCCCATCAGCCGCACCCCGGCGATGATGAGAATGTATAGAATTACGGTGCGTGTAAGTCCGGTAAACACAAGCATACCTCCTTGTTTCTATGGACGGTGCGCTCATAGTGTTTCCGGCCCGCTCAAAAAATATCCTGCGAATTGCCCAAAGCGCACAGCGAATATTTATGCGCATAAAGTCAAAATGTCTCTTGAACATTCCCGGCCTTTCCGGTATAATAGCGTAATAAATATACAATGTGCAATTGGACAGGAAAGCGAGTGATCAAAATGAAAGCGGCTTTGATCTTAGCCAATGGCTCTGTTTTTTCCGGTGTATCCATCGGCTCCACCCAGACCCGGGTGTGCGAGATGGTGTTTAACACCTCCATGACTGGCTACCAGGAAATTTTGACCGACCCCTCTTACGCCGGACAGGGGGTTGTAATGTCTTACCCTCTAATCGGCAACTACGGTATCAACCATGAGGACAACGAGTCCAGCCGGCCCTGGGCCGAGGCCCTTGTGGTCCGCCGCCTCTCCCCCCGGGGGAGTAACTTCCGCTGCGAGGGCAGTTTGGGCGACTATTTGCAAGCCCACAACATTCCGGGCATTCAGGGGGTAGACACCCGGGCTCTCACCAAAATACTCCGCAGTCAGGGGAGCATGAACGGAATGCTCACTTGTGCAGAACGCTTCGACCTGGACGAAGTCCTCCAGCAGCTCAACGCCTACCGGGTGGAACATACGGTGTTCCGGGTCACCCGCAGCCAGCCAGAGGTTTTTCCAGCCTGTGGGGAGGAGCGGCTCCATGTGGCTATGCTGGACTACGGAGTCAAGCAAAACATGATCGAGTGCCTGCGCCGCAGGGGCTGTAAGGTGACAGTTCTTCCCGCCTCTACCTCTGCCGCCCAGGTACTGGCCGGGGGATACGACGGCGTGATGCTGTCCAATGGTCCCGGCGACCCAGCGGAAAACACCGCTATCATCGAAGAACTGAAGCGGCTTTATGCCAGCGAGCTCCCACTCTTCGGCGTCTGTCTAGGCCACCAGCTTTTGGCGCTGGCTACCGGGGCTCAGACGGGCCGCTTGGCCTACGGGCACCGGGGCGGCAACCACCCTGTTCGGGACCTGGAGAAGGGCCGGGTATACATCACCAGCCAGAACCACGGCTATATGGTGCTGACCGAATCGGTGGACCCGTCGGTGGCAGAAATCAGCCACATCAACGTGAACGACGGTACCTGCGAGGGCCTGCGGTATAAACGGCCCTACTGCTTCACCACCCAGTTCCATCCAGAGGCCAACGCCGGCCCCAAAGACACTGAGTATTTATTCAATCGCTTTATACAAAATATGATCGAATATCGTGGAGGTGACCGGTAATGCCCAAGAATCAAGCGATCAAAAAGGTGCTGGTACTGGGCTCCGGACCAATCGTCATCGGCCAGGCCGCCGAGTTCGACTACGCCGGTACTCAGGCTTGCCGCGCCCTTCGAGAGGAGGGGCTGGAGGTGGTGCTGGTCAACTCTAACCCCGCCACCATCATGACGGACAAGGACATTGCCAGCCATGTATACATTGAACCGCTCACCATCCCCTCGGTCACCCGCGTGATAGAACTGGAGCGGCCCGACTCCATCCTGCCCACGCTGGGGGGACAGACCGGCCTGAATCTGGCTATGGCCCTCCATGAAAACGGCACGCTGGAGCGGTATGGGGTCCGCCTGCTGGGCACGTCTCCCGAGTCCATCCGTAAGGCGGAGGACCGGCAAGGCTTCAAGGACTGTATGGAGGCCATCGGTCAACCCTGCGTCACCTCTCTTGTGGTGGAGTGTGCGGCGGATGCGGTTGACTTCGCCGAAACCATCGGCTATCCGGTCATCGTCCGTCCCGCCTACACTCTGGGGGGCACTGGCGGAGGCATCGCCTACGACCGGGCGTCGCTGGAGGAAATTGCCGGACGGGGTGTCGCTCTGTCCCGGGTGGGACAGGTACTGATTGAGCGATGTATTGCCGGCTGGAAGGAAATTGAGTTTGAGGTCATGCGGGACGGCGCAGGCAATGTTATCACCATTTGTTCCATGGAAAACATTGACCCGGTGGGCGTCCACACCGGCGACTCCATTGTGGTAGCTCCCGCCCAAACTCTGGCCAATCTGGAGTTTCAAATGCTCCGCTCCGCCGCTTTGGATATCATCTCTGCCCTGGAGATTGAGGGCGGGTGCAATGTGCAGTTCGCCCTGAATCCGGACAGCTTTGAATATGCCGTCATTGAGGTCAACCCCCGGGTATCCCGCTCCTCCGCTCTGGCTTCCAAAGCCACAGGCTACCCCATCGCCAAGGTGGCGGCCAAAGTGGCGCTGGGCTATACGCTGGACGAGATCCCCAATGCTGTTACCGGAAAGACTACAGCTTGTTTTGAACCAGCTATCGATTACTGTGTGTTAAAGATTCCCCGCCTGCCCTTTGACAAGTTCACCACCGCAAGCCGCACTCTGGGCACTCAGATGAAGGCCACCGGCGAGGTCATGGCGATTGCCAATTCCTTCGAGGGGGCGGTGATGAAAGCCATCCGCTCGTTAGAGCTGAATGTACGGGCTCTCAAGCTGGATAAATTGGAAGAACTTTACACCGATGAGATTGAAGAACTGCTGGTCAACATCACGGATGAACGGCTGTTTGTGGTCGCCGAGGCCCTGCGCCGGGGATTTTCTCCCCAAAAAATCTATTCCATCACCAAAATGGATATCTGGTTCCTAGATGGTTTCCAGCGCATTATAGACATGGAGGCGGAGCTGTCCCGCTGCAAAGGCGAGCCCAGCGCAGACCTTCTTCGCCGGGCCAAGGAGATGTGTTTTGCCGACAGCTATATCGGCGCACTGTGCGGTATCGAACAGGCCCAGGTAAAGGCTCTGCGGGAGAAACACGGTATTGTCCCGGCCTTCAAAATGGTGGACACCTGCGCCGCCGAATTTGATGCCGAGACCCCCTACTATTATTCCACCTACGACGGAGAAAACGAAGCCCAAGACGGCGGAACCGACCGGAAAAAGGTGCTGGTGCTGGGTTCTGGGCCGATCCGGATCGGCCAGGGCATCGAATTTGACTACTGTTCTGTCCACTCGGTCTGGGCGTTAAAAAAACTGGGCTGTGAGACTATCATTGTCAACAACAACCCTGAGACGGTCTCCACCGACTTCGACGTGGCGGACAAACTGTACTTTGAGCCGCTCACCGCCGAGGATGTGCAGAACATTGTGGAACAGGAGAAGCCTTGGGGGGCCGTGGTCCAGTTTGGCGGACAGACCGCCATCAAGCTGGCTAAAGCTCTCACCGACATGGGTGTGCAGATTTTGGGCACCTCCTACGACGGGGTGGACGCCGCCGAGGACCGGGAGCGGTTCGACGAAATTTTGCAGAAATGCGGCATCCCCCGGGCCAAGGGGAAAACGATCTGCACCACCCAGCAGGCATTGGACGCCGCCCATGCGCTGGGTTATCCGGTGCTGGTCCGGCCCTCCTATGTGCTGGGCGGCCAGGGCATGGAAATTGCCTACTCCGACCGGAATATCGAGGAGTTCATGAAGATCATCAACCTGACCGTCCAGGAGCATCCCATTCTCATTGACAAGTACCTTATGGGCCGGGAACTGGAGGTTGACGGCGTCTTTGATGGAACAGACATCCTCATCCCCGGCATTATGGAACACGTGGAACGGGCGGGAGTTCACTCCGGAGACTCTATTGCCGTCTATCCGCCCCTCCACCTGGAGGACAAACACCGGAACCTGATTCTCCAGCATACCCGAAACATGGCAAAACATCTGGGTGTCATCGGCTTGATCAATGCCCAGTATATCCTGTATAACGACGATATCTACGTCATCGAAGTCAACCCCCGTTCCTCCCGCACCATCCCCTACATCTCCAAGGTAACAGGCGTACCTGTGATCGACCTGGCAACCCGGGTCATGCTGGGGGAGAAACTCCGCGACCTGGAGTACGGCACCGGCATTTATCGGGAGGGAGACTACTTCGCGGTCAAGGCCCCGGTGTTCTCCTTTGAAAAACTCACCGATGTTGACACCGGTCTGGGCCCAGAAATGAAGTCCACTGGCGAGGTGCTGGGTCTGGCCGAAACCTATCCCCACGCTCTGCTCAAAGCGTTTACCGGCGCAGGGATGCGGGTGCCCAAACGGGGCGGACGGGTCATCATCACTGTCCGGGAGGAGGACCGGCGTGAGGCCGTCGCCATTGCCCGCGGCTTTGAGGATATGGGGGTGGAGCTTTTTGCGGACGGAGAAACCTGTCAGGCTATTCTCAGCGCGGATATCCCCTGTAAACGTGTTAACCAAGTGCATGAGGCCCACCCCAACATGCTGGACATGATCGCCTCCGGCACGGTAGACCTGATCATCAACACCCCCGGCCGGGGCCGGCGGCACGATTCCCACGGCTTTAAAATACGCCGTTCCGCCGTTGAGCATGGGGTCGGCTGTGTCACCTCCATCGACACCGCCCGAGCCCTGCTCACCGTATGCAAAGCGGGCCGGAACGAGGAACTGTCCTCCATTGACATAACATCGCTTTAACGGAACACCTTCCTCTAAAAAATCTGATCCTCTTTCATAACCGGAGAATGGGGCCTTGCCCAACATTCTCCGGTTCTTTTTTGGCGCGAAACAGCTCATCGCATTTTCAACTTAGCCCTAAACTTTTCTCTTTACAGGCCGATAACAGATAAAAGGGGATAAGTGCTGTGACCTTCGGTATCATGCGCCGCCACTTTGAGTCTGGTATTTTGGACCGCGCCAGCAGAGCGCGGACTGTAACGCAGTTTTGAGAACGAAAGGGGATAGAACCATGTTTATTGGCAAAATACAGACCCACTCTTACGCGGGCCATATGGGTATTTCGCCGGCAGGTACAAAGAATCCATTTGCTTCCAAACAAACCACACAGCCGCAGTATGACCAAGTGGAGCTGGGAAGCGGTGCGCAGAATCACCCATACTCCGGTGCATATCGTCCCAACGCCAACCAGATGAAGCCGCTTGGACCGATTTCTTATACCCAAGCGGCCCCTGACAGCAGCTTGATGAGGGAGATTCTGCCGCCGTCGGAGCAAGCGTCTTACACCGAGGAGGACGCGCTCTACAACCAGTATATGAAGCAATTCCGTGTTGACATCTATCTTTATGGAGATGGCTCTGAAAACTCTTCCTCTGAACCGTTAAAGCTGATTACGAAAGACGACATCGCAAAAGAGGACTTGGAGAAATTCCGCAGCGAACTCGCCGAGAATGGCCTTGGTGATGAAATCGACTGGCGGGGCGTCGAGAGCGACCTTTGGCGTATCGGCATCGACTTCGACAACGTCCAGCGGTTTGAGCAAAAAGCCGATTACCTCGCCTCCAGATACGCGGTTTTGAAAGACCGCATCCAAACGCAATTTACAGGAGAGAAGCAGGAGGCGGAACTGCAAAAGCTGGAGCAGATTTATACCGAGGCGAAGGAAACGATGGCAAACTCTTACGCGGACAGCATTGGGAGCTTCTTTGAAGATCTGGGACAGTCCGGAGCGGCAGAAGATATGAAAAATAGTGTTTTGGCCCTTGTGGACCAGAAGGCAGAGGCATATACCGATTTCCTTTCTCAAACGGATCTCTACGCCGGTGTAACTGGTCCGGATCAGCTGTGGCTCAAACAGGACGACGGATATATGGCGGCCCAGCTGCGCAAAAGCGCCGCCGCGTCTCAGGCGGAGCCGCAAGAGCAGCCTGTCAAGGAGCAGGCCCCTTACGATGGAAATGATTTAACCTTTGCAGGCATCTGCGCCAAACAGCTTTCTCAGCAGCTGAAGGAGCCGTCCTGGAATATGTCCAAACCTGATGCAGAATTGGGGCAGAACCTTGCCGCTCAGTATAGTGAATTACAACATGCAGCTGAAAAAGCCGGCGTCAGCGGCAAATTGTCCAAAATGCTCACCGCTTCCTTTCGACCATATATGGATCGGTTGATGGACTCTATGGATTCGATGATTGACCAGAATCGGGAATGGGTAAGCGGCAAACCCTGGATGTCCAGCCTCATCCGTACCAAACATATTGACCGAACCAGTGTCTATCAATCCTTTCAAAACGCTGTCTCGAGAGGGTGACATCCCCTGTCCTGCATAGCAGTTCAATAAAACGGGAGGAAGCACCATGAGCATCTCAAATTTAGGAACTATCTCCACCATCACCAGCCAGATTACCACCGGCGCACCCCAGGCGGGGTTCCGCTGTGACCCCTCCGCCTCGCCGGCCACTAACAGAGGAAGTCTATCAGGCCGGAAAGGCCGGAATGATTGACGGCTATACCCGGCTTTTGCAGGACAACTTGGGACTTTCTGACCGCGACGCCCAGGCGGTTCGTGACAGCTTTTCCACCATTTTGTCCGAGAAGGTAGAGGCATACTGCGGCGCACTGGAGCAGGTTCACAAGGATGCAGCCCAGACCGGTCCCGACCACGTGTGGCTGAAGGATCACGACGCTTATATCGCCTCCCAGCTCCGGGCCGCCGGTAACGCCGGTCAGAGCCAGGCCCGGTATTCCATACAGGATCTGACTGCCGCCGGGCAGATTGCCCAAAGTTATCGGACGGAGATTGCCGACGCGTCCTCCTGCGGCCGCAATGAAGCGACATTGGCCCTGAACCTGGCTATGGCGGATATGAAGGCGGAGACACTCAGGTGAACCGGCTGATGATTCAGCTTGGCAAAACTCCCAGTCTGGGCAGTTCCACCTACCAGAAGTTCGCGGACAGCTGGCGGGATTTCCTCACAGGTATTGGCGGAAACCGGCTGAACCTCAAGGCATAATAACAAGCGGCGAAGCATCCGAGCTTGGATGTTCCGCCGCTTGTTCTGTGTTTCCGAACCTATATTTACAGCTGAGGAAATATCCAATTGCTCTGGAATCCCCCCGCTGTGTCCCCCATTGCCCATTCTGTCTGGTTCACGGTTCTCGTATCACCAGAACATATTCTCCTTCGCTGGGTTGTACCTCAACCGGGATACCCTGTTCCACAGCCATCTGCCGGAGCTGGTCAATGATCTCCTGAGACAGGCCCCGGTAGACAAAGCCGCCGTCTGGATGAGAGCTCACCGCCGTCTCGGGAGAAATCAGCTCTTCCGCCCCCTCGGGCATCGTATCCAAGCGCACCTCCATATCTTCCACTGGCGGTATGCTGTAGAGTGCCGGTCCTGGGGCAAGGTCCAAAAACTTCTGCGATCCGTCTTCAATGGCATCCTGCGACGGCTCCGGGGACGCATAAGCTGCAATCTGAGGGGCGTCCTCTCCAGCGCCAGACCCATCCGCCGTCCCCATGTGGGGGTCCAGGCCAACTCCCCGTGTCATCGGCGTCAAATCCTGCTCTCGGCTGTTCTGAGTAAAGCCATACAGTCCCGCTACCAAGACCAAACAGGCAGCCCATCCGGCCAGCGCCCGGAATCGAGGCTTCCACGGAATTACTTTTTGCTTCTGAATGCGGTCCATCACGCCCTGAGTAAAGCCCTCAGGCGCAGAAATTTCTTCCAAACCAGCGAAACCGGCTTGGAGCGCAGCCAACTGCGCTCCAACTGTCCGGCACTCCGGACAGTTGGCCATATGTTCTTCCAGCTCCCGCTCCTCAGACTGGGTCAAAGCACCGTCCAGACGCGCGGAGAGCAATTCAAAATATCGGTCGCAGGCCACGGACGTCACCCCCTCTCGTTTCGTTTCGCTGGTTTAGACGGCGCACTGCGAAAAAAGTTCCCGTCCGCCAGCAAAATATTTCGCAAGGACAGCCGGGCCCGGGCAATGCGTGACTTGACAGTACCCAGGTCCAGCTCCAGCACCTGAGCGATTTCCTGGTAGCTCAGCCCAGACAGTTCCCGCAGAACCAGCACCCGCCGCTGCCAATCGGGCAGTTGGGCCAGCCCACGGGCCAGAGCTTTCCCCTGCTCCGAGCGTTCCAGCTCACGCTGGGGGTCGCCCTCCCAGCTGGCAGGCTCCGCCCAGCCGCTGTCCGGATCATCCAGCGAGACCGAAGCCGCCACATTCTCCCGCCGCTTCTGCTTCCGCAGATGGTCAATACATACATTTGTAGTCAGACGGTAGATCCAGGTGGCAAAGCTGCTCTCCCCCTGAAAGGACGCCAGACCCTGCCATGCTTTTACAAAGGCTTCCTGAGCCAAATCCGCCGCCTCTTCCCGGTCGCCGGTCAGACGCAGGGCCAGCGCGTACACCTTATTTTGATTTTCGGTCACCAGCTGCTCAAAGGCGTTTGAGTCGCCTTTTTTCGCACGCTCCACCAGCTCCTGGCCGTTCACCGCTTCATCTCCTTCCCCGTTCCCTCACTGTGCCGTGTGGTCAGCACAGGTCCCGTTTAATGCCTTTGGTCACCCGGTACACATCCTCCAGGGTGGTAATCTTAACAATCTGTTCCTTATAGTATGCCGCATGAGGAACGCCCTTGAGGTACCAGGCGTATTGTTTTCTGGCCTCCAGGCAGGCAATTTTTTCCCCTTTGTTGGCGGCAGCCATCTCAAACTGCCGGACCGCCGTGTCACACCGCTCCGCCAGAGCAGGCAGTTCCGGAATAGGCTCGCCGTTCAAAGCGGCCTTGCATTGGGCAAAGATCCATGGATTGCCGAACACACCACGGCCAATCATCGCCATGTCCGCCCCGGTATATTTGAGGATTCTTGGCGCATCTTCCCCCTTGAATACGTCGCCGTTGGCGATTACCGGGATGTTCACCGCCTTTTTGACCTCGCGAATCCAATCCCAGTTGGCGGTTCCAGAGTACATCTGCACCTTGGTTCTGCCATGAACCGCCACCGCCGCCGCGCCGGCTTCCTCCATCGCTTTGGCAAACTCCACACAGTTGATGGACCCTTTGTCCCACCCCAGCCGGAACTTCACGGTTACCGGGCATTTTGCACCCCGGATCACGGCCTCGGCCACCTTGACGGCCAGGTCAGGATGCTTCATCAGCCCGGAACCATCCCCAGAGTTGGCCACCTTTGGCACAGGACAGCCCATATTGATATCGATGATGTCCGCGCCGGACACTTCCCGGGCAATTGCCGCCCCCTCCTCCATACACTTGGGGTCGCTGCCAAAAATCTGTGCGGCGGCGGGCGTCTCGTTTTCCCCCATTTGCAGAAGGGGAATCGACTTCTTATCCTGATAGCACAGGGCCTTGGCGCTGACCATTTCGGTGCAGGTCAGTCCGGCGCCCTGTTCCCGGCAGATGGTGCGGAACGCCAGGTCGGTCACCCCAGCCATAGGCCCCAGGGCCAGCGGGGTGTTGATTGTAATTCCTCCGATGGTGAGCATAGGATCCCTCTTTACGTATCTGAATCATTTATGCCTGTGGAGGCGGAGCGGCTCCGCCTCCGCAGAGTTTCTTCATTGTATCATGTCCTTTCCATGTTGACAAGGGCCGTTCTAACGATTAAAATGTAAGAAACGGCTGTTCAGGTTAAAAAGGAGAATTTACAATGGATTTAAACGCATTACGTGCCGCTACCCAGGGCATTTCCGCCCACCGGGAGTTAATGGGCACTGCTATCATGCAGATGACCGACCAGATTTTTCTGATGCTGGCCTATCAAAACGGGGAAAACGCTCTCAACGCTTACGCCGAGCTGTTTTACGCATTACGAAAGGAGGGCTGCGAGGGACTGGGCGACTGGCTATGGGACTATCTGCGTTATACCGAGACGCCCTATGCCCGGCTGATGGAGCGGGGCGGTTCCGACCCGGCCCTAGAGAACGCCGCCCGGCGAGACATCGACACGCTGGTCCTTCTCGCGCAAACCGACTGCGACCGGTTTATCGATGCCATGAAGCCCCTCCTGCCCGACGAATACGCCCCTGTGCTGGCCGGCCTGCCCCGCTGGCGGGCGGCAGCGCCTTTCGACTTTGACCGCTTAACCCGGTTTTACCAGGCGAACGGCGCGGGGCTGTTTGCCAAATACCGAGCGTTCCTGTGGGAGGACGGAAAGCTGGTGCCTGTGCCCGACCCCGACTGCCCCCGGCCCGAGGACCTGCTGGGCTACGAGCATCAGCGGGGGCAAGTAGAGCAGAACACCCGGCTGATGCTGGCGGGCCGTCAGCCCAACAATGTTCTGTTGTTTGGCGACGGCGGGACCGGTAAATCGGCCACCGTAAAATCGATGCTCTGTCTTCCCGGCATGGAGGACCTGCGCCTTATCGAGATCGAAAAAGAAAACCTCACTGGTATGCCCGGCCTCATCCGGTCTCTGGAGGGCCGCCGGCAGAAATTTATTCTCTTTATCGATGACCTGGCCTTTGACCAGGACGACAAAACCTATTCCTCCCTCAAAACGATTTTAGAAGGTTCCTTGGAGAAACGGCCGGCCAATGTGTGTATCTGCGCCACCTCCAACCGCCGGCATCTGGTGCGCCAGAGCTTCGCCGACCGGGCAGGAGACGAAGTGGATACCTTTGAGACCATCTCAGAAAAAACCGCTCTGGCGGAGCGGTTTGGCCTGCGTATTCCATACCTTACCATGAACAAAACGGGCTATCTGGCCCTTGTAGACCATCTGGCCGCTCAGGCAGGGATTACCATGGACCCGGAGGCCCTCCACGCTCAGGCAATGACTTGGGAGCTCCGTCACGCTGGACGCACCCCCCGGGTGGCCCGCCAGTTTGTTGCCAGTCTGTCTGTGTAAATTTCTTCTCCCGACCGGCCCTGGTACATGCCGGTCAAATCCAATCTTGACAGCGGGCAGCGTCCATGCTAAAATAATACAGACCGTCGGTCTGTATCCAAAAGGGAGGGGCCGCTATGGCCCGGAACAAACATCCGGAGCAGACAATACAATTGATTTTAGATACCGCGTCCAGGCTTTTTTTCCAGCAAGGCTACGACAGGACTACCCTCCAGGACATCATTAACGCTACCGGACTATCTAAAGGGGCCATCTATCACCATTTTTCCTCGAAAGAGGCCATTCTGGTTGCCGTTGTGGATCAGATAGGGGAGTACAACAGCACCATTTTAGCGCAGGTCCGGGACCGGAAGGGACTGACCGGGGCAGAAAAACTGCGGGAAGTGTTCCGCACCTCTCTACAGTTGTCCTTCCAAGGACGTGTCCTGAATATGCTGCCCTACCTGATTGAGAACCCCAAGTTTATGGCTCTCCAGATGCAAAGTATTTTGTATGAGGCATCCCCCGACTATATCCTCCCCATTTTGCAGGAGGGGCTTGCCGACGGCTCCATCCAAACCGAGTATCCAGAGCAGCTCTCCGAAGTGCTGCTCATCCTGTCCGACCTGTGGCTCCATCCCATCTTCCGGCCCAGCACTCCAGAACAGGTGCGGAACCGGTGCGGCTTCTTCAATCACTTTACCCGGCAGTACGGCTTTGAACTGTTGGACGCGGAGCTCATTGACACCATGACCAAGTTTTGCAAACCTTAGGTGTTTGCTCATAAAACTGCCGAGGGGCAGTTTTATTTCCGTATTATACAAACCGACGGTCGGTTTATAGAAAGGAGTCTCCAACATGGACGCACAAAAACACCCTCTCTTCACCCGAGATTTTACCCTGGTTGTCATCGGGCAAATCGTCTCCCTATTCGGCAACGCAATTCTACATTTCGCTTTGCCCCTGTACCTCCTGCGGGAAACCGGTTCCCTTACACTCTTCGGCGTGGTAAACGCCTGCTCCTTCCTGCCCATGATTCTAATGGGACCCATTGGCGGGACGGCGGCGGACCGGGTCAACAAGCGCAACATCATGGCAGCGTTAGACTTTCTGACCGCCGGCCTGACCTTGTGTTACATGCTCCTGTGGGGAAAGGTCCCCTTGGTTCCGCTTATTATCGTCACCCTGATGCTTCTCTACGCCATCGCCGGGGCCTACCAGCCGTCCGTTCAGGCCAGCCTGCCGTTACTGCTGGCTCCGGACCAGCTGACGCAGGGCAACGCGGTGGTAAACATGGTACACACCCTGGCAAATCTGCTTGGCCCCGCTTTGGGCGGCGTGATTTTCGGTCTGTGGGGGCTGGGTCCCATCCTGGTCATTGGCGGCGCATGCTTTTTCTCCTCGGCCGTGATGGAACTTTTTATCCACATTCCCCATGAACGCCGTCCCCGTTCCTCCGGGGTGCTGGCCACCGTGCGGCAGGATCTGTGTGAGAGCTGGCGGTTCATTGCCCAGGAGCGGCCCATCTTTTTGTCGGTGACGCTGGTGCTCTCCGCCTTTAATTTTCTGCTTTCGGCGGTGATGATTGTCGGCATTCCCGCTCTTGTGGCACAGGTATTGGGCATGAGCGACACCTTTATGGGCCTGACGCAGGCGGCCCTGGGCCTGGGCGGACTTTTGGGCGGGCTGCTTGCGGGCGTATTGGGCCCCCGCTTGAAGCCCCGGCACGGTTCGTTCTGTCTGCTGGCCTGTTCCGCTCTCGCGGCGGTGATGGGCCTGTCCGTCCTGCCCGGGGTACCTGTTTGGGTCAGCTATTGGATGGTCACCGCTGCGGCGCTGTTGACCATGTCCGCCGCCACCCTGTTCACGGTAGTGCTTCTCACGTTGGTTCAGTCCCAGGTGCCGCCCCAGCTGCTGGGTAAGGTAATTGCCTGTATTCAAGCGGTCGCCAATTGTGCATCTCCCCTGGGACAGGCGGCATATGGGGTTCTATTCGATTTCCTGCCGCCCTGGAGCGTTCTGCTGGGTGCGGCGGCTCTGTCCGCCCTGACTGCCTTGCGGTCCCGCCGGGTATTTCTGCGCCTGGAGACAGAAGCTGTCCCAGAATGACGAACGTACAGCGGTCACACACAAAAAAGTGCAAGATAAGACCCCACTGCCTCCCTGCGCCAATTGCAACACCAGACTTTACGATTGAATAAAGACCCAGACAGCGTATTTTTGCTGTCTGGGTCTTCGTTATGTACCATTCTTCCATTGCTTACACTGCTCAATCCTCTGCCCATTGTCGCTCTGTTCCATGTCATAAGCGAACTGATGGAGCAGCGCGCATGGAAATTCGCTGCATAAACCACAGTGCTCCAGCTTCTTTTCCTCACAGCAGCTCTTGACCGGACAGCTATCGCCCCAAAAAGGTTTCTCCATCTGCGTACAACCGGGGCAATTCATTTGCTCCCGAAATTCACACGAACTGCACAGCAGACCGCACCTTGACTCAACCATGTTCATTCCCTCTTTCTTTTCGAGCCTATTTGAAACAGGCCGCATGTCCAAACAGCGATTTTCACTATTTTGGATGCTTTCATCCTTCAAATACAACTCTGATATACCGCCAGTATACCAGAGGAAACAAGACAACAGTATGTCATGTTTCCTGGTACGCCTTTAAAAGGTTCTCTGCCTGACGGCGCAGGTCGGCACGGAGCCGCTCCGGTTCCAACACATAAACGCGGTCGCCAAAACTCAGTATCCACTCACGCATGTTGTCATAGTGGACAAAATCCCGCTCCAGCATCAGATTGCCGTCCGCATTCCGCGTATAACAGTCCAACCCGTACTCCTCCACAAGCCGGTGCGTCTGCTCCGGGGAAAACACCGCTTTTAAACGAAGTGTTTCCCCGGAAAAGTCGGGGCCAAAACTGGGCTCCGGCAGCGGCCTGGGTTCAAAGATATTGGGCAATACCTCCAGATTCCACAGGCGGTTCAGCTTGAACAGCCGGAAATCCTCCCGTATCTGGCAATACCCCCAAACATACCATGCGGCCCACTGGAACACCAGCCGGTAGGGCTCGATGATTCTCCGGCACTCGCCCTTGGCGGAGAAATATTGAAAGGCGAGGCACCGCCGCTCCTGAATGGCCGCTTTGATTCTCTCCAGCTTCTGGGGCAGCGTCAGACGGTAGTGAGAGGCCAGATCAATGACAAATGTATCCGCACAGGAAGCGGGGCCCCCCCGCCCCGACAGCCTCTCCTGTACAGAGGTGGAGACAGGCCGTTCTGAAATGCTGTCCATTCCCCCCAAGCCAGCAAAAATAGCCTGTAATTCCTCCGATGTTAATAAGGAACTGCTGATTTTATAGCCTTCTGCGATGGATATTCCGCCCCCGCGGCCTTGGGTGGTTACCAGCGGGATTCCAGCTTGGCAGATGGTCTCAATATCCCGGTTGATGGTTCTGCGTGAGACCTCGAAACGGCTGGCCAGCTCAGGGGCGGTAATTTTGTCCTGCCGCAGAAGGATGGTGATAATGCCAATTAAACGATCCATTTTCATATCCGAACAGCCCCGCGCGGGGCCGCGTTCACCTCCCCGCCAGTATCATAACACAGCTTTCGCCCTTTTAACATCCCCATTCCACATCTCCCCGATTTTGCCGCCGCCCCTGTGCCGCTTCGCCTGTACGTCAACGTTCATAAGTCGGGAAACGTAAAAATTTATAAAAAACAGTTGAGTTTTCTGCCCAGCTATGTTATCATTGCTCTAATACCCACCGGGCGGTACCCGGTCACGGCCTGCCAGGAGAGCGGCGGGCCACGGAAAAAGGAGACCAATATGAAATTCCATATTGTCAGCGACAGTTCCTGCGACCTGGGCCGGGAAGCCCTGGAACGGCTGGACGTGAGTATGGTGTCCTTCTATGTATCTTTCGAGGATGAAATCTATTACCGGGAAGAGCGGGACCTATCCACACGACAGTTTTACCAGACGATGGCGGCGCGGCCTGGTATATTTCCCAAAACCTCAATGCCCACTGTAGAGGACTATTTAGAGGCGTTCCGCCCCCCGGCGGCGCGGGGGCTTCCCATCTTGTGTATCTGCCTCAATTCCCAGTTCAGCGGTTCCTATCAGTCGGCACGGAATGCCGCCCGAGAACTGGAGGAGGAATTTCCTAAGGCACGCGTAGAGGTTGTGGATTCCACTTTAGCCACGGTACTTCAAGGGCTGTTTGTTCGGGAGGCGGTATCCCTCCGGGACCGGGACTGTACGCTGGACGAGGCGTTGGAAGCGTTAAAGCCGCTTCCTGCCACCGGACGGATTTTTTTCACCACCAATGATCTGGAGTATCTGCGTCACGGCGGTCGAATCGGCCGTGCGGCGGCGGCCACCGGCACACTGTTGAAGGTGAAACCGCTCATTGGCTACAAGGACGCAGAACTGATTTCCGATGGCATAGCCCAGGGGCGGAAAAAGTCCCTAGTTAAGGTGCGGGAGCTGTTTTTCCGCCACCTGCGGCGGGAGGAAATCGATTTGAACAACTGGGCTCTGGCCACCGGCTTCGGCCTGGACCGGGACGAGCATCAGGCATTTGCGCAGACGGTCTACGGCGGTTTGCTGGAACTGGGCCACGACCGCCCCGAGGTCAAAACCCCCTGCCAGATCGGCGTAACCATCGGCGTCCACACCGGTCCCTCCCCCATTGGGGTCGGACTGCTCCGCCATGCGGTAATTTGAACAAAACGCCTCCGGTTCCCACACAGAGCCGGAGGTATTTTCACGCGGACAGTTCAGCCTCCTTTGAACCGAACGCAAATTCCCCTAGGAAGAAGCTGGCAAAAAAATGTAATGATTTTGTCACTTGAATTTTACCGAAAATATGTTATTCTGAATTAGCACGGATTCGACCGTGTATGACGGTCTGGCGGGAGGTGTTCGTTTTATGTCTGACGGCTACAGGGGGAAAAATTCCTCCCGTAATATCCTTGTAATGGTCCTTGCGTTTCTGGCCACGCTGGCCCTGGCGGCGGCCATTTTCCTTTTCTTCCAGACGCGGCAGACCGGCACAGAGCTCGACAGCTCGCAGAGCGGGTCCAGCTCAGCGGCGAAAAGTGAAATTCCAAGTCCAGACCCGCAAGAGCAAATCGTCCCGTTGCCCCCGGCCTACGACTTCAGCCAGCCCGCCCCGGCGCGGGAGGCGGTGGACAACCTCTATTTTGAGGACGCGGCGTTTGTAGGCGACTCCCGAACCGACGGTTTTATGCTCTACAGCGGCATTGCCTGCGGCAAAAATTTAACCTCCAACGGACTTTCCATCTTCCGGCTGGCAGACAAAAAGGTCCTCACCATTGAAAACGAGGAATATACCCTGTTGGAGGCCCTGGCCTTGGAGGAATACCGCAAGGTCTATCTCTCGCTGGGCATCAACGAACTGGGCATCTACCAGGATGACCACTTTTATGAGAGCTACTGCGACGCCATTGACCAGATTCGCCGGCTTCAGCCCCGCGCCGTCATCTATATTCAGGGCCTGATCCCCCTGAATGAGGGGCAGATTGTGGAGGCCAATGGCAACAAGTTCAATCTGAACAACGAGCACCTCCGGGTATACAACGATTTAATGCGCAAGGCGGCGGAGGAAAAACAGGCGGTTTATCTGGACCTGTACAGCGACTTTGTCGATGAGAACGGCGAACTGCCCCTGGGGGCCAGCCGGGACGGAGTCCACCTGAAAAAGGAAGCCTGCCAGCAGTGGCTGGAATACCTCAAAACGCATACTGTGGATTTCGACACCCTCTATCCCAACGGTCCGCCCCCTGTGGCGGAACCTGAACCGTCCCAGCCGGACGCCACTACTTCTAACGGGAGTGAACCGGGATGAAACAATTTTTACATATCATGCTGGCGCTGGTCCTTCTCCTGAGTCTGACCGCCTGCGGCGGGCAGGAAAACGACGCCCCGCCCCTCTACGCCCCGGCCCATGTGGAGAGCATCCGCGAGGCCGGCGCTTTCTCTGAGGAACTGGAGGAATTGGACAGCGACACCGCGTTTTCCCTGTACAAGCTGGCTGGCAGCGGGCTGGACCGGGAAGATTTGAAAGAATGCGCGGTCTTGCGCTCCGCCGGGGCCACCTGTGAAGAGGCGGCGGTGCTGGTATTCACCAGTGCAGACAAGGCCAAAAGCGGTGCAGAAGCCCTGCAAACCTATCTCCAAGGTCAAATCGATGCCAACACGGACTACCGTCCCGCCGAGATCCCTAAGCTGGAAGAGGCGTTCGTGGATCGTCGAGGAGAAACGGTCCTTCTGGTGGTTGCCAGCGATTTAGACGCTGCAAAAAAAGCGATTGCGTAACTGAAATCCCCGGCCGTTTATGGCCGGGGATTTGTTGTTAGAACGCAATTACACATCGGGAATTCAAAGGATTTTTTCCAACATCTTTTCTGGCGGCGCACTGTGGCCGCACACCGCCGCCGCCCATCCAGATCCGTGCCAGGTACGGAACCACAGACCATCCATTTGAACCGGCCCGTCTGCGGGAAGTGGCACTTGAATCCCACGAATGGAGGTAGTCAGCCCTTGGCCGCTCTCCTTTACCCGGCTCTCCTTCAAAGTCCACAGCTGAGCGAAGGAGGGCCAGAACTCCGGCTGCGCCTCCAGCCAATCCAGCTCAAGCTGGGAGCAGACCCGCCGGGGCAAGGCGGGCCGCCACGCCTTCACAATCTGGATATCCACCCCCACCGGAGCCTCATCCAGCGCACAAAGGGCAAACTCCCCGCTGTGCGATAAATTGAACTGAAGCCCCTCATGCTCCGGAAAGAACGGTTTGCCCCCCTTTCGCCGGGATATCTCCGGCAGGGAAGCCAGTCCCCAGACCTCCGCTGCCGCCAGGGCCAGCAGTTCCCGGGCCTGACTGCGGGCAGTAAGACCTTCTGCACGGTATAAGAACACAAAAATCCCCTCCTGTTCCTCCAGTATACCAGAGGGAACGGGAGGGGGCAACCTTGGAAAACCGAACCTCCCAGAGAAACCGGCTGATAAGCCCCCCTGCAAAAAGCAGAGACAACGCCCTCCGAAATCAGCAGGGCAGGGGGAGCCAAGACCCCACAGCGGCCAGGTCCCGGAAGAGCAGTCCCGCCGGGGGATAGAGGGTAAACCAGCCAATGAGCAGCGCCAGGGCCAAGACAGCAAGGATAGGCAGTACCCATTTTATTCCCTTGAACGGCCCGGAGAACCGGGTGGACAGCCAGAAGCCCAGCGTCATCACCAGGGCGTAGATGGCAATATCCACCCACATGGCCTCGCCGCCCAGTGCGATGTGGTACAGCCAGCCCAATGCCAACATCAGCACACACATCAAAGGCAGGACCAGAAGCCAGGGGCGCATTCCGCCGGGCCGGTCCCGATTAAGAACCAGCGCGGCGCCCAGGAGAGGCCAAAACACCAGCTTCACATGTTCCCACAGGCTTTCGTTCGCCGGAGAGAACAGGGCGGTGACGGCGTTCGGCCACCAACCATAGAGGAAATGGAGGACACAGCCTGCCAACAGGGCGGCGGTCCAGGTTACAAACAGCTGCCGCTTAGGATAGAACACTTCTCTCACTCCTTCCAGTACAACCTATGCGGAACAGGCCGGTTTCATTCAAAACCGCATATTTTTTCCCCAGCGTGGAATACTGAAGTAAAATCGGAAGGAGCGAAAAATATGACCAATCAGGACTATGGCAAGCTGGTCAATGAGAAATCGAAGCCCTCTCCTATGGGAAAAAACATGGTGTGGGCCTTTCTTGTGGGTGGGGCCATCTGTACGCTGGGGCAGGGCTTACTGAACCTATTTCAGAATTATGGCCTGGATAAAGAGAAAGCCGGAACGGCGGTGTCTGTCACATTGATTTTTGCCGCCGCATTGCTCACCGGTCTGGGCGTTTTTGATAAACTGGCCAAGCGTGCAGGGGCAGGTACGCTGGTGCCAATCACCGGTTTTGCCAACGCCATGGTGTCCCCGGCGCTGGAGTTCAAAAGCGAGGGCTTGATTACCGGTACAGCGGCCAAGCTCTTCACTGTGGCTGGACCGGTCTTGGTCTTCGGTATCAGCGCCAGCGTCATCTATGGCCTTATTTTATGTCTGCTCAAGGCATTTTAATACTTCCAACGAGTGGACTGATTCACAGGCTGGATGAGCAAAAAAGCAGGACTGCGGCCCTTTTCCGCCGCAGTCCTGCACTTTCTTTCTCCTTGAGCTCACTCCGGCCCCCATGTCGAATCAACGCTGGATGCGTCCGGAACCGTCGCCGCCGGCCAGTTTCTCCACTTCAGCCACGGTGACCATGTTGTAGTCCTCCTTTAGTTCAGTACCAGTAATCACAGCTGCCGTAAAGCAGACGGAACAGAGCCTCTATATAGTAATAATCTCCCCAAATCGTACATTCGTCCACACCCCGGTTGTCGGGCTTGGAGTATACTCCGTGGAGCAGAAGACCGTCGGCCTGGGGCAGGTTCCAAGTGGTGTACCCCTTCGCTAAGGCCAGGATAGTCCGGTTCAAAGCGGCCTCATAGGCCATCCGCCGGGGATGGGTCAGGGGCAGGTGCTTGAGCAGTTCCAAAATCCCGCAGCAGACGATGGCGGCGGCGGAACTGTCCCGGGGCTCACTGCCCTGGGTAAAGTGCAGGTCCCAATAGCACACCCCGTCTTCGGGCAGACGCTCCAGATAGTAGTCCAACAGCTTGCAGGAGGTATCCAAAAAGCTCCGGTCGCCGGTGTGCCGGTAACTCAGGGCAAAGCCGTACACCCCCCACGCCTGTCCTCGGGCCCAGCAGGAACTGTCGCTATAGCCTTGAGCGGTCCGGCCAAAGCGAGGTTCGCCGGTGTCCACATCCATATAAAATGTGTGGTAGGTGGTACTGTCCGGACGAACCAGATGCTTTTGCGCCTGTTTGGCGTGGCAGTAGGCCATCTCCCAAAAGCTGCGGTCTCCGGTCAGGCGTGCAGCCTGATACAGCAAAGGCAGATTAAGCAGACAATCAATAATCATGCGGCCCCGGTTTTGGGGGTCGCCCAAATTCCCCCACGCCTGGATAATTCCCGCCTGGGGGAAGTACCGGCTGCGCAGTGCCTGAGCCGCTTTGAGAAAACACGCCTCCGCCCTGGGATCCTTTTGGAGCAGCACCGCAGGGTAGCAGGACAGAGAGTAGAGAAAACCCAGGTCGTGGGTATCCAAAGAGCCGGGGGCCTCCACCCGCTCATAGAAGCTCTCCAAGTGTTTTTGCAGGATGGGCCGATAAACGGGGTCCCCGGTGTGTTCATAGAGCAGCCAGAGCATACCGGAGAAAAAGGAAGTAGTCCATTCAAAATTCTCATACTCAGCGGGATAAACCAGCCCTTCGGTATTGGCGGCGGGAAAGCAATCCGGAAACCGGGGCATCATAGCCGCAATTTTTTCTGACAAAAGGTCAGTTCTTGTTGGAGAAACGCGGTCGAAACGGTCTCATTCTGAGAAGGCTGCTGTGTCATGGCGGAGTTTTCCTCCTTATTTCGCGGTTTTATTGGGCTTGCGTCCGGCGGGCCCTTTTGGGACCCGCCGACGGTTGTTTATTTTAGATCTCGTACCAGCGAATCTCGTTGGCAGTAAGCTCCAGCTGGAAGCTGGAACCGTCGCCCCGGTGGACCGTGGTGGACTGGGGCTCATAGGTGTTGTTCACCACGCAGAATTTTCCATTTTTTACATAGGCGTGAACGTCCACATTGTAGTTAGAGGACAGCCACAGATTCAGCTCGTCCTCACTGTGGGCAGACCACAGCACGGCCCGGTGGAGCAGGCGGCTGTTTGCAAAGGAGTAGGGCAGGCCGGAGATATACACGCCGCGTCCCTTTCCGAAGGCGTTGACGGCAAGCTGGACCTCTTTATCCCGCTGAACCAGAACCTGGGCCCCTTCCAGCGCATAGATGCCTTTCTTCCCCTCGCCAAAGTCGATGCTCTCGCCGCAGTCGGCCAGAATAAAGTGGTCGGGATGTTCGCTCCAGTTGTATTTGTCATAATTCAGAGTAAGGCCCGTCTCTTTCTCCACGCCCAGCACCCCGGCCAGCTGGAGATAGCGGCCCTGATACTGGTGCCCGGAGGGCTCACCCACGCCGATAAAGCCTCCGCCGTTGAAGACGAATCTCTTCACCGTGGCGGCAACCTCCGGGTCCTCCCATATGGCCCCGCCGGTGTGGGCGGTGTCGCCGTCGCCCACGTTGATCAGCACGTCCACCCCTTCCAGGATGGCGGGGTCAGCCTTGACATCGTCGAAACTGATAAACCTCACATCGTACGGGGCCCCGGACAGGGCCTCAATCACCCCGGCATAGGAGTAGTTCTGCTTCTGATACAGGGCGTGGTGAACCATGTGGCAGCCCCAGGACCGGGCCTTGCCCCAGCTATTGAGGACGGCTACCGTCTTTACACAGTAGGGCGTAGTACCCTTGATGTTCTCATACAGCTCCCGGAACTCGCCGCAAACGCTCTCCACATAGTCGATAAACTCGGGGAACTGGCAGGCCAGTTTCAGATAGCCGCCGTAGCCAATGCGGTCGATGGGTTTTCTCAAAATGGCCCGGCGGGCGGTGACCCAGTTCTCCTTGGCCTCCCGGACGGGGTCGCCCCCCTCATGGAAGGTGTCGGGGAAAAAGTAGGGCAGGAACCGGCCCTCGGTGTACTTCACACCGGGGATGTCGGAGATGAGCCGCAGGGTAGAGCCGTTGCCCACACTGCCGACCACCGCGTCCAGGCCGATGGACTTAAATTCCTCCATATAAGGCTCCGTGCCAATCCAGTGGTCGCCCAGGAACATCATGGCCTCCTTGCCCAGTTCGTGGGTGATGTCCACCATCTCTTTGGCCAGCGCGGCTACCTCCCGGCGTTGGAAGGCCATAAAGTCTTTAAACTCCTTGGAGGGGGTCCGATATTGGTTGTTGTAATACCCCTGGTCAATGATAAATTCAGGGCGGAACTTGTAGCCCACTTCTTTCTCGAACTGCTCCAGAATGTAGGGCGAGACCGAGGCGGAATAGCCAAACCAGTCTACATACTTCTCCCGCTTCAGCTCATCAAAGACCAGTGTAAACTGGTGGAAGAAGGTGGTATACCGGATCACATTCACATAGGGGTGCTCTGCAATAAACTTCCGCAGACGCTCCATGGTGAATGCCCTGGTTTTGGGCTGGCGGACATCAAAAGTAATCTGGTGTTCAAAATCCTTCCAGTCGTTGGTGACGGCGTTGTACATGTGGACCGGGTCCCAAATCAGGTAGGCCAAAAAGCTGACGGTGTAGTCGTGGAACTCCACCGGGGTTTCGATTACCACCTTGCCGTCCTCATACCGCCAGCCGGCGGGGTCCAGCGGCTGGCCCGTGGTGCGGTCCATCACTTCCCACCAGCGTTTGATGTCGTCTCGGGTGTTGACCTCCATCAGTTCGCCGCTGATCCCCTGCATCAGGGGGATAGACAGCGGACCGCCTGGCGCGGTGTGAAAACCGGTCATAATATAGCACTGCTGAACCTCATCCGGATTGGCCTTGGCCCAGGCATTGTCTTTCCGGGTGGTGTAATAGGTGGAGTAAACTTTGGCGTCCACGTCTTTCAGTTCCTCGGGATAGTCGGTGCCATCGCAGTCTCGGATGGCGTCCGCCCCCCAGAGTTTCAGCAGTTCCAGGGTTTCGGGCACTACATCCACATCGGTGGGAATGGTAACCCGGCCTTTGCTGTGTTCCTTCTTCATAATGTTAACCTCCTGGTTCTCAGCCCTTGACGCCGCCGCCCGTCACGCCGGCAATAATCTTTTCCGACATGAAGATATACAGCAGGAAGGTGGGCAGGAATACGATAATAACCGCCGCAAACATGCCGCCGTAATTGCCGGTATACTTCATGGAGTTGATGATGTTCAGCAATCCTACGCCCACAGGGGTCATGCTCTCGCTGCTGGTGAAGATCAGGGCCATAAAGAATTCATTCCATACGGACATAAAATTGAAAATGGTGACCGTCACAATCGCGGGCTGAACCAGAGGGAGCATGATTTTTAAAAAGGTGTTTGGGCCGCTGCATCCGTCCAGATAGGCGGCCTCCTCATAGGTGCGGGACAGGGTGGAAAAGAAGTCCAGCAGATAGATGGTGGTGTAGGGCACCCGAATCATGATGTACAGCAGAATCAGCAGAATCTGGCCCTTGATCCCCAGCTTGACCGCCATGGAGTAGATCGGCATGATCACCATAATAATGGGAACGCTCATAGCGATTACCAGCCCAATGCGCAGGGTTTTGCCCCCAGTGAATTCCCAGCGGGAGAGCACATAGGCGGCAGGGGCGGAGATGGCCAGCACGCCTACGCAGGAGATTATAGAGTACAGCAGAGAATTTTTAAAGAATATTGACACGTTTTGGGCCTTCCAGGCGGTGATGTAGTTTTCCCAGTGGAAGCCGGAGGCAAATTTATAAATCTGGCCAGAGAAGATCTCCCGCGAGGTGGACAGGCTGGCACCTACAATCCAGCACAGCATAACCGCTGTAAAGGCCACCCAGACCAGGACGATGAGATAACCGGGCAGGAGCCGCGCCTCTTTTTTCCAGTTGATTTTCGTCATATCTCTTCCTCCTCCCTTAATATTCCAGGTCGCTCTTCTTAAACAGCCGCTCGGTAATGAGATACACCGCTATGATGATCAGCGTAAGCACCACACCCACCGCGGCGCCTGCCCCGGCGTCTCGGGTGGTGATACCCTTTCCGCCGAATACCATGTCGTATAGGTACACCACCGGCACAATGGTGGACTGTTCGGTGTCAATGGGGGAAAACATCTTGGTCCACAGGAAAAATGTTGTGGTGTTGATGCTCCAGAAGGTAATGGACGTTTTGATGACGCCCTTGAGCAGAGGCATCGTGATGTGGGTAAACTGGTGAACCTTGCCTGCCCCGTCAATGGTGGCAGCCTCGTACAGGTCCCGGGGAATTCCTTCGATGCCGCTGATATAGATGAGCATGTAGTAGCCCACACTGCCGAAGATAAACGCGGCGGTCATCGCCCAGAACTTCATATCGGTACCCAGCCATTTGATTTTATCCCCGCCCAACAGTTTTACAACGGCGTTCAGCAAACCATAATCATAGTTAAAGATGTATTGAATCCACATGGTAGCCAAGGCCACGGCGCTGATGATGTTAGGCATGTAGATCGCGGCCCGAAAGAACTTTTTGCCCCGGATGCCGCTGGTGATGACGACGGCCATCAGCATGGACAGCGCCAGGGTAATCAGTCCGCCTACAAACCAGATCAGCAGCATGTTGTTCATGGAGGTGCGGAAGCTTTGACTGCTGAAAATCTTGTTGAAATTCCCCAGCCCATAGAAGGTCCAGTCCGACATACTTGCAGTGACGCTTTCCACCTGGAAAAAGCTCATCAATACTGTGCGGCACACGGGATAGACGTACATGATAAGCAGCGTCAGCAGGGCGGGCAGGCAAAACCAGAAGATCATGGTCTTATTTTTTCTCATTTCTTCGCTCTCCTTTCCTGTTTTGGGTATAAAAAGCAGGCGGCGCTTAGGGGCGCCGCCTGCTTTTTCACGGGTTTTTAATACAGGGCGTCCAGAGCCTTGCAGAAGTCTGCTCCGGTGGCATACTTGCCTTCAAACAGCTCAATGCACATAGACTTGATGGCGTCCTTAACATCGGCGTTGGCGTGGATGCCGGCGCACCAGCTCATGGGCTTCTCAGCAGCCAGCAGAGTTTCCACCGTGCCGGTAAGGGCGGCGGGAGCCTTGTTGCGGCTGTCAGCGGGGATCTGGGCAGCGGTATCGGCCATCTTCTGGTCGAACTCGCCGGTGGTCAGGAACATGATGAAGTCAAACGCGGCCTGGGGGTTGGCGCTGTACTTGGTGATGGCCAGGGAGTTGGCCCCAGCATAGGCGGAGGAATTATCCACACCGTTGTCCACAGCGGGATAGCCGAACAGGCCCCAGTTGACCTCAGTACCGGTCTGCATGTTCACCTCGGCAGTGACGTAGTTGGCGCAGACGATCATCGCAGCCTGCCCAAAACCAATTTTGTTCTCGCTGCTGGGGAACTCATCAGGAGCGCCGTCCACAAAGTAGCCGGCCTTCATCAGGTCGATGATCTCCTGAGCAGCTACCACTGCGTCAGAATTGCTCCAGCCGCCGTTCATGTCCAGTTCCTCAATCTTCTCCTCGCCCAGGTGGCGGACCAGCTGGTGATAGAAGGCGAAGTCACAGTAGGCGCTGTCCTGAGCGATGGGGCCTACGCCGGAATCCTTAAGCTTCTGGCAGGCGTCCAGGAACTCGGCCCAGGTCTTGGGCTCAGCTGCTACGCCGGCCTTGGAAAAAGCGTCCTTATCGTAGAAGATACCGCCGACCTGGGGCTGCTCCACGATGGAGTTGAGGTAACCGGGAACGGAAATCTTTTCGATGTCCTCCGCGCTCTTGCCCTCTTTCTCAGCCTTTGCCTGTTCCGCCTTGGTGAGTGTATTGCCAACCCACGTAATAACCTGATTGTTCAGGCAGGCATAGCTGTAGCTGTCATAGCTGGCGGCCTTGGCCATGTCGGTCAGGTCCAGCGTATAGTCCGTATAGACATTGGCGATGCGCTGATAGTCATCCTCGTAAATATCGAACTTCTCCTCGGCTTCCAGAGAGGCAGAGAGCACCTTGTTCACGTCGCGGCCCTTGAACTCGATGTTCACAGTGGCGCCGGTCTGTTCCTTAAATGCGGCGGCGGCCTCCTCGATCACGTTGGCCTGGGGCTCGCCGGAGGACCACATGGACCACATGGTCAGCTCCACGCCGTCGTACTGCTTATCGGCCGTGCCTTGGCTGGTGCCGCCGCTCTGGCTGGTGGAGTTGTTGGCAGGGGGATTGGGGCTGCTGGTAGAAGCGGGCGTGCCGCCGCACCCGGCCAGCAGGGACAGGGACAGCGTGGAAGCCAGCAGCAGGCTGAACGTCTTTTTCATTTTCATTTTCTAAAAACCTCCTGATAAAAATAGGAACTTTGCCTTCGACCATCTCTTCGGCCCTTTCGCATACAATTATATGATAGCTTTCCCTCGGAAAGCTACCCGTTTTTTGCTCTCTTATTTAGATATCGTGCTTTTTCTTCTTGAGGGAATTGTCTAAAATAACGGATATTTTCACAGATGCTCTGGACATTTTTCCGATTCTCCGCCCAGCCGATTGGGCGGTGTGCCCAGGATACTGGAATTTATGTTAAAATAGTTCGGAGTATTGCATAATCTCCTTTGCCGATGTATAATACAAGACAAGATTTTGCAGTTCGATTCTTTTATTAAATTGCAAACGAAAGCGGGTGTGACTTTGATACGATATCAGTTCAGCTGTTCCGGTACACCGGAACAGCCGGGGTCCGCAGTACCCCGGCTCAGCTACATCGCCACAGACCGTTTCTCTACGGATTGGAGTTCAGAACTGCATACCCACGGCTGTGCGGAGCTGTTTTTCATTCTGGACGGCCATGGATACTTCCGGACCCTGTATGAGGAATTCCCCATTTCGGTACAGGATCTGCTGATTGTAAACGCCAACGTGCCCCACACAGAGGTAAGCTCCATGAAAAGTCCCCTTCGATACATTGTCTTGGGCGTTGAGGGGCTGAAGGCCGCCGCCTCTGACGAGGGCCACGCCATGTTCCACATCTACGACGGCTGGACCGAGTTGAACAACTGTCTGGAGCTGATGCTTCAGGAGTCCTCCAGAACCCTCCCCGGGCACGAGGAGATCTGCGGACATCTTTTAAAGGTGGTGCTCATTCGTCTGGAACGTCAGCAGGACTTGTCTTTCTCCGGTGAAATTACGGGGCCCAGGGCCAGTAAGGAGTGCGCATTTATCCGCCGCTACATAGACAACCATTTTAAAGAGGACCTGACTCTGGATCATCTGGCCCGGCTGGCCCATTTGAATAAATACTATCTGTCCCACTCCTTCCGCCGGGAATTCGGCACGTCTCCGATTAACTACCTCATCTCCCGGCGGGTGGATGAGAGCCGCTTTCTCCTGCGAAAAACCGACCACTCCCTCTCCCTGATCGCTGAGATTCTGGGCTTCTCCTCCTTGAGCTATTTCTCCCAGTGTTTCCGGCGGGTGGAAGGCATCAGCCCTACCGAATACCGCAAACAGAACCGAAAAAAGGCATAGCGGCGGGAACTGTGCCCGCGAACCACCGAATGGCAGTCCCTGCGGGCACTGCCTTGGATTCCGGCGGCCTGGAACCCGGTGTGTTCGGGCCGGCTTATGGTGCACCCGCGCTCCTTATTCCGGAGGGCGGGGTTTTCTATGCCCTTTTCCGCCCGCAGCAGTTTTTTTCCCTGCCCTATTCTATTTTCGCTCAAAATTTGCTATAATCATTTGCAGTACATCAATTTGTCTGGGAGGGCCTATGGAACAACTGGAAAAACGGTTAAAGGAACGCTGTCCGGCACTGGAGCTGCGGGCCAAAGAGCCTATGGCGAAGCATACCACCTTCCGCATCGGGGGACCGGCGGCGCTGATGGCGCTGCCCAGAACCGGCGCAGAAGCAAAAACAGCGGTACAGACTGCCCGCGAGCTGGGGATCGTCCCCTTTTTTCTGGGCAACGGGAGTAACCTGCTGGCGGCTGACGAGGGATACCCCGGCTTTGTCGTCAAGCTGACAGGGGACTTTGAGGAGATCCGGGAAGTGAACTGGAGCCTGGAGACCGGAAGCGCAGTTCTTCTGCCCCGGCTGGCAAACGCCCTCTTGGGCAGGGGCCTCACTGGACTGGAATTTGCCAGCGGCATTCCCGGCAGTATAGGCGGCGCGGTGACCATGAACGCCGGGGCCTACGGCGGGGAACTTGCGCAAGTGCTGGAGTCGGTCACCTTTCTGGATGAAGCGGGCAAGGTTTCCACCCTTCCCGCTTCCGCCTGCGGCTTTGGCTACCGAACGAGTATCTTTTCCCATCGAACGTGCCTGATCTTGAAGGCACGGTTCCGCCTGGAACAGGGGAAACCGGCAGAAATCAAGGCCCGCATGGAAGAGCTTTCTACAAAGCGCAGAGAAAAACAGCCCATTGACCTGCCCAGCGCCGGGTCTATGTTTAAGCGGCCTCCGGGACACTTCGCCGCCGCCCTGATCGACCAGTGCGGCTTGAAGGGCCTCACAGTGGGCGGGGCTCAAGTCTCGGAGAAGCACGCTGGTTTTGTGGTCAACCGGGGCGGAGCCACCTGCGCCGACGTGCTGGAACTGGTAAATCAAGTGAAGACACAAGTTCTCCGGCAGACGGGCGTGGCGCTGGAGATGGAGGTCAAGGTATTGCGCTAAAACGGGTGTGACCCAGAAATGCACTGCAAGAGAGAGTGATATCATGGAATTTGTTATTATTTCCGGCCTGTCCGGGGCAGGAAAGAGCAAAGCAGCCTCCTTTATGGAGGACATGGACTACTTCTGTGTAGATAATCTGCCCGCGCCTCTGATTCCCAAGTTTGCCGAACTGGGTATGGCAGGCTCTGGGGCGTATGACCGGGTAGCTCTGGTCACCGACGTCCGGGCGGGTACCAACTTCGACGGGCTCTTTCACGCTCTGAACGCCTTGGAGGCTATGAAGTGCGCCTACCGTATCCTGTTTATGGACGCCGCCGGAGCGACTATCATCCAGCGGTATAAGGAGACCCGCCGCGCCCATCCTTTGGCAGAGGCGGCGGACAGCCTGGAAGAAGCCATTGCCCTGGAGCGGCAGATGCTGGCCCCTCTGCGGGAGCGGGCGGACAAGGTCGTGGATACCACCAATCTGTCCACCGCGAAGCTGAAAGGGGTATTACGGCAAATGTTCGGCCGTGAGGGCACCTCCGAGGGGCGGATGGAGGTGCGGGTCACCTCCTTTGGCTTCAAACATGGGGTGCCCATGGAAGCCGACTTGATTTTCGACGCCCGCTTCCTGCCCAACCCCTTTTACCTCACCGAACTGCGCGCCCTTACTGGGCTGGACCGTCAAGTGCGGGATTATGTGTTCCAGAGCGGTCAAGCAGAGGAATTTTTAAAGCGGCTGTGGGACCTGGTGGGCTGGCTCCTGCCCCGATACGAAGAGGAGGGAAAAACCTCTTTGGTAATTTCCGTCGGATGTACCGGGGGGCACCACCGCTCTGTAGCGATTGCCCACGCACTGGGCGAGACCATCAAGGCGCAGGGCTGGCCGGTGTCCGAAAGCCACCGGGATTTGGGTCGGAATTGACAAGGGGCGCGGCAGTTTAGGAGGAAACAAAATGTCTGACACATACGCCCTCCAGCAGTGGGAGCGGGGCCCCAGAATTGTCGCCATTGGCGGCGGAACCGGGCTGTCTACCATGCTCCGGGGGTTGAAAAAATATACCCGAAATCTTACCGCCATTGTTACGGTGGCGGACGACGGCGGCGGCTCTGGCAGGCTGCGCCAAGACCTGGGGATGCCTCCTCCAGGGGACATCCGCCACTGTATGGAGGCTCTGGCCAACACCGAACCAGTGATGGAAAAGCTGCTGACCTATCGCTTTACCGACGGTTCCCTGTCGGGGCAGTCCTTTGGCAACCTGCTTTTGGCCGCGCTTCATGGGGTGACAGGTTCCTTTGAAGAGGCCGTTACCCAGATGAGCCATGTACTGGCAATTACAGGCCAAGTAATTCCAGTAACCAGCGCCGACGTACAGCTGGAGGCGGTCTTTGAGAACGGGGCCCGGGTGGTAGGCGAGTCCCAGATTGCCGCGGTCAAAAAGGAACAGGACTGCCGTATCCACCATGTCTCCCTGATCCCCGACCACCCCAAGGCCACCCCCGCCGCCTTGGAGGCCATCAGCGAGGCCGACCTGATTTTACTGGGGCCAGGGAGTCTGTATACCAGCATTATCCCCAATCTGCTGGTGGAGGGGGTAGCCAAAGCGGTCGCCCAGTCAGAGGCCCCGAAAATTTACATCTGCAACATCATGACCCAGGACGGCGAGACGGAGGGCTACACCGCTGCCGACCATCTGGAAGCCCTGCTGGTCCACGGTGCGCCCGGCCTGCTGGACCTGTGCCTGGCCAACTCCGCGCCGGTGGATCCCGTCCTGCTCGCAAAGTATCAGGAAGAGGACGCCGTCCCCCTAACCGTAGACCGGGAGCGGATCGCACGGCTGGGTCTGGAACTGGTGGAGCACCCGGTAGCCTCAGAGCGCGGCTGTTTTGCCCGCCATGACCCGGAAAAACTGGCCGGGGCCGTCTTGGAGATCTACCGCCGCAGGGCGGTGCGTATTTTCCACGGTACACGGCGGTACGTTTTGGAGGAGTGACTATGTCCTTTGCGGTGGAAGTAAAAACAGAGCTGTGCCGCGTCCCGCTGAGCCGCAAGTGCTGCATCCAGGCGGAGGCGTACGGCGTACTGCTCTATTGCAATACCTTCAACGCGGGAGAGGTGCGAATTGTCACCGAAAACGAAGCGTTTGCCCAGCGTCTGCCCGCGCTGTTCAAAAAGGCGTTCCGGCTTACCTTCGACCGCCTGCCAGAGGGCGGCGGCAAGCAGATTTTCGCCATCACCGCCCCAGAAAAGCTGATTGTCGTGAATCAGACCTTTGGTTCAGACCTTCGGGCGCTGGCCCTCCACCTGAATTTCGCCGTGGTAGAGGAGACCTGCTGCCGCGCCGCCTTCCTCCGCGGGGCCTTTCTGGCCGGCGGGGCGGTCACCGACCCCCGAAAGGGCTATCATCTGGAGCTGGCGACTTCCCACCACAGTGTCAGCCGGGAGGTTCTGGCCCTGATGCGGGAACTGGACCAGGAGGCCCGAGCGGCCCAGCGCAAGGGAAATGCGGTGATCTATTTTAAGCAAAGTGAAAAAATCGAAGATTTTCTCACCTGCATCGGGGCTCCCATTGCCTCAATGCAGGTGATGAACGCCAAATTGGAGCGGGACCTGCGCGGCAAGGTAAACCGCCGGGTGAACTGCGACGCCGCCAACCTGGACAAGGCTGTGGAGGCCGCCATGGTCCAGGTGGAGGCCATCCGCAGACTGGATGTGGTCGGGACGCTCATCACCCTGCCGGACAAACTGCGGGAAGCTGCCGCCCTCCGTCTGGCCCACCCGGAAGACACCCTGGCCCAGCTGGCCGAGCGATGCGACCCGCCCATTACCAAATCCGCACTCAACCACCGGCTGCGCAAGCTGATCGAGCTGGGAAAAAAACCTTGACGCACGTCACACAGGAGAACCGCGCCGCCTGCTCAGGTGCGCAAAAAGCTCCTTTCCCAAGGCGGCCTTCTGTCCCTGCGGGAATGATTGGCCTTTTGTCCGCTTGAGCGCCCGGTGGGGCAGAGAATACAAAAATACAGCCGGAATCAACGTTAGGAGGAATCTGCCATGTCCTTTGTCCACTTACACCTACATACCGAGTTTTCCCTTCTGGACGGCGCCTGCCGCATTAAAAAGCTGGTGGAACGGGTGAAGGACCTGGGCCAAGAGGCGGTAGCCATCACAGACCACGGCTGTATGTACGGGGTGATCGACTTCTACCGGGCCTGCAAAGGCGCGGGGGTAAAACCCATCATCGGCTGTGAAGTCTACGTAGCCCCACGAGGGCGCACTCGGTTCCAGAAGGTCCATGAGTTCGACGCGGAGTCGCGGCATCTGGTCCTCCTGTGCCGGAACGAGGAGGGCTACCGGAATCTGTCCTACATGGTGTCCAAAGCCTATCTGGAGGGCTTTTATGTCAAGCCCCGCATCGACTTGGACCTTTTGCGGGAACACGCCGGAGGCCTGATAGCCTGTTCTGCCTGTCTGGGCGGCGAAATTCCCCAGCTGCTGCTGGCGGGGAACTACGAACAGGCCCGGGAGGCGGCCCTGGAGATGCGTGGACTCTTCGGAACAGACGGCTACTATCTGGAACTTCAGGACCACGGCATCGCCGCCCAAAAGAAGGTAAATGAGGCGCTGGTCCGTCTCAGCCGTGAGACGGGTATCCCCCTCATCGCCACCAACGACGCCCACTATCTGCGCCGGGAGGACGCGGATATGCAGGACATCTTGATGTGCATTCAGACAGGAAAAACCCAGGACGACCCCAACCGGATGCGCTTTGAAACCAAGGAGTTTTTTGTCAAGTCCGAAGAAGAGATGGCCGCACTCTTTCCGGAATGTCCGCAGGCCATCGAAAATACCGCAAAAATCGCCGAACTGTGCCAGGTGGAATTTGAGTTCGGAAGGTATCACCTGCCTCTTTTCCAGCTCCCCCAGGGCTGGACAGACGGGGAGGCATATTTCCGCCAGCTGTGTCTGGACGGCTTTTCCCAGCGTTACCCGAACCAGCCGCCGGAGTATTTGAAACAGCTCCACTACGAGATGGACATGATCCGCAAGATGGGCTTTGTGGACTACTTTCTCATCGTCTCCGACTTTATCGGCTACGCGAAGGGCGCAGGGATCCCGGTGGGACCGGGACGCGGCTCAGCGGCGGGGTCCATGGTAGCCTACTGCCTGAACATTACCAATGTAGACCCCATGGAATACGGTTTGTATTTTGAACGCTTCCTCAACCCGGAGCGGGTATCCATGCCCGATATCGACATCGACTTTTGCCCCCGCCGAAGACAGGAGGTTATCGACTACGTCAAGCACAAATACGGAGAGGACCACGTAGCCCAGATTGTTACCTTCGGCACCATGGCCGCACGGGGCTCCGTCCGGGACGTGGGCCGGGTGCTGGGCGTGCCCTACGGCGAAGTAGACGCCCTAGCCAAACTGATCCCCAGCGGGCCGGGAGCTCTGCACATTACGCTGGAAGACGCGTTGAAGCTGTCCAAACAGCTCAAGGACGCCTACGACGAAAACCCCGCGACCAAAAAGCTCATCGACACCGCCATGGCCATTGAGGGAATGCCCCGGAATACCTCTACTCACGCCGCCGGAGTAGTGATTACCCGCCGGCCGGTGGTGGACTATGTTCCCCTTGCCGCCAACGACGGCCAGCCCGTTACGCAATATGTGATGACCACTTTGGAAGAGCTGGGCCTGCTGAAAATGGACTTTCTAGGTCTGCGCAACCTGACGGTGCTGGACGACGCGGCCAAAATGGTCCGAAACCAGGTTCCCGGCTTCACCCTGGATTCCATCCCGGAAAACGACCCGGCCACTATGGGTATGTTGTCCGAAGGCAAAACCTCTGGGGTGTTCCAGCTGGAATCCGCCGGCATGACCGGTGTGTGCGTGGGCCTGAAACCCAAAAGCATTGAGGATATCTGCGCCGTAATCGCCCTGTACCGTCCAGGCCCCATGGACTCCATTCCCCGCTTTCTGGCCTGCGCCCAGGACCCGGCCAAGGTCACCTATAAAGACCCCTCTCTGGTCCCCATTCTTTCGGGCACTTACGGCTGTATCGTCTATCAGGAACAGGTCATCCGAATTTTCCAGGACTTAGCGGGCTACTCCCTGGGACAGGCGGACATGGTACGCCGGGCCATGAGTAAGAAGAAGGTCAAGGAGATCGAGAAGGAGCGGGAGTCCTTCCTCCATGGCGACCCGAAGCGGGGAATTGCAGGGTGTGTGGCAAACGGCGTGCCCGAGGCGGCGGCAAAAGCGATTTATGATGAGATGTACGACTTTGCCGAGTACGCCTTCAACAAGTCCCACTCTTTGGTATACGCCATTGTGTGCTACCAGACTGCATGGTTCAAATGCCACCATCCCAAGGAGTATATGGCCGCCCTGCTTACCTCCGTGCTGGACTCCACCGAGAAGGTGGCCGAGTATATCTCTGAGTGCCGGGAGATGGGAATTCAGCTCCTCCCCCCCGACGTCAACCAGTCTGGGGCCGACTTTACGGTGGTAGAAGTGGGAATTCGCTTTGGTCTTGTGGCTCTGAAGGGGGTTGGACGGGCCTTTATCGCCAATTTGCTGGCGGAGCGGGAGAAACACGGTCTCTTTGCCGACTTCATGGACTTCTGCGACCGCCTCTTCGACCAGGATATGAACCGGAGGGTGATTGAGAGCCTGATTAAAAGCGGAGCCTTTGACACTATGGGCTACCGCCGCTCCCAGCTGATGAAGGTCTACGGCCAGGTGCTGGACGGCATTGCCGCCGCCCGAAAGCGGAACGTGGAGGGCCAGCTGGACCTGTTTGGCCTGGGTGGAGATGAACAGATCCCCCTGCCCACACTGGTACTCCCTGACCTGCCCGAATACACCCCCCAAGAGCTGATGAACATGGAGAAGGAGACGACCGGGCTCTATCTGTCCGGCCACCCTATGGACCAATACCGTGAACTTGCCAAGCAGTACGGTGCAGTAACCATCGGCTCCATCCTGAACGACTTCCATCGGGAGGACGGCCCCAGGGAGTACCGGGACGACCAGCGGGTATCTATCGCCGGGGTAGTTGCCACCTACCGCACCCGCACCACCCGAAACAATACCCTGATGGCCTATGTGATGCTGGAGGACGACACCGCGGCCCTGGAGCTGCTGTGTTTTTCCCGCACCCTCAACGAAAGCGGCAGCTTTATCCGGGAAAACAGCGCCATACTGGCTACCGGCAAGATTTCCATCCGTGACGAGAAGGAACCGCAGCTGATGGTAGACTCCATCCGCCCGCTGAGCGACCTCCAGGCCACTGAGGAGGGGGAAACCTTATACCTCCGTCTGCCCAGCCGGGAGGACTCCCGCCTGCGCAAGGTGCGGCTTGCCCTGTCCTTCTTCCCGGGGCAGAATCCGGTGGTCATCTACTTTGAGGACTGTAAAAAACGGGTCGGCTCCCGGTGCGAGATTCACTCTTCTCTTTTAAAGGAGCTGTCTGAGCAGCTGGGCGAGAAAAACGTGGTGGTAAAGTGATGGAGCTGTTGAGCTATCTGCGGGAATTTAATACGCCCTCCGTCCTTCTGCGGCTGACTATGGCGGTGCTGTGCGGCGGAATGATCGGCGTCAACCGGGAACATAAACGCCGGCCCGCAGGTTTTCGCACCTACATGCTGGTCTGTCTGGGGGCCGCACTGACCATGATTCTGGGACAGTATCAGCATATGATGTTTGGGACCGTATGGAAAAGCGAACAGCTGATGGTGGGCATGACCACCGACGTAACCCGGTTTGGGGCGCAGGTGATCAACGGCATCGGTTTTTTGGGAACGGGCACCATCCTTATCACGGAACAGCGTGAGGTTAAGGGGCTGACGACTGCGGCGGGACTTTGGGCCTGCGCCTGTATGGGTCTTGCCATCGGCGCAGGGTTTTACGAGGGCATGCTGCTGGGCTTTGGGGCTATTTTCCTGAGCATCAAGGTACTGCCCTATATCGAGGGGTTCCTGATGGCCCGCTCCCGGAACATGAACCTGTATGTGGAGTTTACCGCCATGGAGCGGATGCAGGACTTTATCCGTCTGCTGAAGGACCAGGGCATCCAAATCTACGACGTGGAGATCGACCGCCGCGGAAACGTCCGCAAGCAAAACGGACCGAGCGTGGTCTTTTATCTCCATCTGCCCAAATACCAGTCCCACACCCGACTGCTGGCCGACCTGTCCTACAGTCCCGACGTGCGGACGATTGATGAAATTTAGAAGGTGACGCCATGTTTCCCGCACTGAATTTTCTCCGTGAGCCCGATTTGCTGGGGATGACAATCCGGGTACTGCTGGCCCTGGTGTGCGGCGGAGCCATCGGCATTGAGCGGACGGGCAAGCGCCGGCCAGCCGGCTTCCGCACCCACATTCTCATCTGTTTAGGCGCGGCCATGACCACCGCTACCAGCCAATATTTGTATATCACCATGCACTACCCAATCAGCGTCAGCCGTATGGGAGCTCAGGTCATCGCCGGAGTCAGCTTCATCGGTGCGGGAGCCATTATGATGACCAAGTGGCAGCGGGTACGGGGCCTGACCACCGCCGCCGGGCTGTGGGTGGTAGCTATCGTTGGGCTGTGCTGCGGCACCGCATTTTATGAAGGAGCAGTCTACGCCACTGTTCTGGTTTTGATTGCGGAAGTGTTTTTCTCCAAGCTGGAGTATCGCCTGCTCCGGGAAACCAAAGAGGTTACGGTGTACGCTGAGTATGCAAAACCCTCCTGCCTGGAGGATATCGTCTCCCGATGCCACACGCTGGGCGTCAAGGTGGTGGATTTGGAGGTCACGAAAAAAAGTGATGCAAGCGGAAATTCCTGCGCTGTGCTGTCCCTCCTCTCCCGACAGGGGGCCGGGAAGGGGGAAATCCTTCAGGAGCTGGCCGGCGTGGATGGCGTACAGACCGCAGTGGAGGCATAGCGGCGTTGAGCGGCAAAAAAGCGGGGCAGGTAGATACCTGTCCCGCTTTGGTTAAGGGAGGACTGGAAAAATCGGCTCAGATAACCCCGGCCAGTACCAGGGCGAAGGTGACAAAGGTAGCTAGCAGGGCCAGGGAAAACAGCAGAAAGCCCAGGTTAAACCTCTTGCTTTCAGTACTTTGGGAGGGAGGCACTAGCCCGGACTTGCGCAGGGCGGTAACCACGGGCTTGTAAAGCAACAGGGTGGCGGCCATGTTCATGCCTCCCTTGGCCAAGTTGAAGGGGAGGAACAGAGTGGGAAGCATAGCGGCTACCGTCTCCCGGGGATAGCCCATGTAGATGGGGGTGACCAAGTAGTTCCACAGCAGCATCACAATGACCAGGCAGACCACCCCCATACTCAACCCCAGCACAGCGCCGGTTTTCGTGCGCTTTTTCTTGTACACAAAAGAGGCGGTACAGCAGAAGGAAACGGTGGCCAGCACATTCATCAAAAAGCCCCAGCCGCCGGTGTGGCTGATAGTGATCATTTCGATGAAAGCTACCACAATGGAGATCATTGCAGCAGCCAGAGGGCCAAAAGTGAAGCCACCAATACAGATGACTACATCTTTGAAGTCGAAGTCCAGAAACATGACAGAGGGCATCAGTTTGGATACCAGCATAACGATGTAGGCGACAGCGGTGAGGGTAGCCAGACTGACCATAGTTTTGGTATCCATTTTGGAGCTGGAGGGGGACTGGGTAATGGTGGGTGTGGACATAAAAACACTCCTTTTTTATATTTGACCGCTGAAAGACCATGTCTTCCAGGTGTCAAAACAAACAAGGAGGTGCGCTTTTGTGCGCCAAAACAGCGCGTGTATTGTTTTACACACATCTTCTTCCATCCGGACTAGGAAAACCCCGGTATGCGCCAGCGCCGCTGGGAAAACCAGAATCTTCGTCACCGTTGGTCCCGGAGTTTCACCGGGTCAGCGGACACGTCTCCGTGTCCGGTCGCGGACTATACCGCCAGTGGGGAATTTCACCCCGCCCTGAAGACATCGTATTCAGTTGTCTGTTCGCATTATACAACAGACCGGGAGAAAATGCAAGCCCCAAATAGTACCCCTGGGCAAACTTGTGGACAATTTAAAAAAGTTTGGCTTACCCTCTAGGCAAACGGTAAAAATTATATTAAAATAGGGTGCAAGAAAAAGAACGGGAGAGTGGTTTTAATGGCACAGCCAAAATATAAACGGGTACTGCTGAAAATCAGCGGCGAGGCTCTGGCGGGTGAGGCGTCCCGGGGGCTGGACTTTCAGGTAATCGGCAGTGTGTGCGACGTTATCAAACGGTGCGCGGAGGAAGGCGTTGAGGTAGGCGTTGTGGTAGGCGGCGGCAACTTCTGGCGCGGTTTGAAGGACGGCGGAGACGCGATGGAACGGGTCCGGGCCGACCACATGGGGATGCTGGCCACCGCCATTAACGCTTTGGCCGTGGCCGATGTGCTGGAGCAGAAGGGCGTCGAGGTCCGGGTGCAGACGGCCATCGTCATGCAGGCTATGGCCGAGCCGTACATCCGCTCCAAGGCCATCCGCCACCTGGAGAAGGGCCGGGTGGTCATCTTCGGCTGCGGCACCGGCAACCCCTTCTTTTCAACCGACACCGCAGCCGTCCTCCGGGCTGCGGAGATTGACGCGGATGTGATTCTTCTGGCAAAAAATATCGACGGAGTGTACTCCGCCGACCCGAAAAAGGACCCAAATGCCAAAAAGTACAGCAAAATCAGCTACGACGAGGTGCTCGCCAAACATTTGGCCGTGATGGACACCACCGCCACCTCCCTATCCATGGATAACAAGATTCCCGTCCTTCTCTTTGCCCTCAAGGACCCAGAAAACATCTACCGGGTGGTTATGGGCGAGGAAATCGGGACCATCGTAGATTTTTAAAAAACGAAAAATGAAGTAAGGAAAGGAAGACACACCATGAGCGCAGACATTAAAAGCTATGACGAGAGAATGAAAAAGACCATCGAGGTGGTCAAAAGCAATTTCACCGCTGTCCGGGCGGGCCGGGCCAACGCCGGTGTGCTGGATCGGATCACAGTGGAATACTATGGCGCCCCCACCCCTCTGAATCAGGTGGCCAATATCAGCTCCCCCGACCCCCGCACCCTGACCATCCAGCCCTACGATATGTCTCTGCTAAAGGTGATTGAAAAAGCCATTCAGACTTCCGACCTGGGGATTAACCCGCAGAACGATGGCCGCCTGATCCGCTTGTCCTTCCCTCAGCTCACCGAGGAACGCCGCAAAGACTTGACCAAGCAGGTGCGAAAATACGGCGAGGAGGGCAAAGTAGCTCTGCGCAATATCCGCCGGGACGCTATGGACGAGATTAAGAAACTGACCAAAAAGTCTGAACTCACCGAGGACGACCAGAAACAGCTGGAGAAGGAACTGCAAGATTTAACCGACAAACGCTGCAAAGACATCGACGAACTGACCGCCAAGAAGGAAAAGGAACTCATGGCGGTGTAACCAGATGTTCCCTTCAGGCGGTCTACCGGGAGGCAGAGAACCGAATGTATAAAATTATGACCGAAAACCTGGATAAATAAAAATCAGGCCCCCTACTCAGGGGGCCTTTGAATGAATCTAACGATCATCCCAAAAAGGAGCGACCCGAATGGCTTTTTTCTCCAAAAAAACCGAATCAGTTCCGACTGAGGTGGATTTCTCCCGTCTGCCCAAACACATCGCCATCATCATGGACGGCAACGGGCGTTGGGCGAAAAAACGGAGCCGGCCCAGAACCGTGGGCCACGCGGCGGGGGCGGAGAATTTCCGTACCATCGCCACCTACTGCAAGGAGATCGGCATTGATTACCTTACCGTTTACGCCTTTTCTACCGAAAACTGGAAACGTCCGGCGGACGAGGTGGGAGCCATCATGGGGCTGCTGAAAAAGTATCTGCTAGAGGCCATCGGGCAGATGGAACGGGACCGGGTGAAAATGGAATTTTTTGGGGATTTGTCCCTTCTGGCCCCAGAACTGCGGGAACTGTGTGAACGCACGCGGGAGATTTCCCGGCACTATGAGGGCTGTCAAGTAAATATCTGCCTCAATTACGGGGGGCGGGACGAGCTTGTCCGTGCGGCTCAGGCGTTTGCACAAGACTGCATCGACGGCAGGGCCGACCCCAACCACCTGAGCCAGGAACAGTTTGGCGGCTATCTGTTCTCCAAGGGAATTCCCGACCCTGACCTTGTCATCCGGCCCAGCGGAGAACTGCGGCTGTCCAACTTCCTGCTGTGGCAGTCCGCCTATGCAGAGTTCTATTTCACCGATGTGTTGTGGCCCGACTTCTCCAAAGAGGAGCTGCATCGGGCAATCGCGTCCTATCAGAACCGGAACCGCCGGTTTGGAGGTGTATAAGTTGGCAACACGGATTATCGTGGGTCTGGCTTTAGGTCCGGCCTTTCTTGCGGCGCTCTTTTTTCTGCCTCCCCTCCCGCTTGCGGTTGTGGTGGCCTTTATCGCGGGAATGGCCTCTTTTGAGCTGCTGCGGGCCACAAAAGCGGCCCCCTTCCGCAGTATGTACATCTTTACCGCAGCGGCGGCGGCTGTAATCCCGCTGGGCCATGGCCTTGGCTTTGGCAGCTGGACTACTCGGGCAGTGGCACTGCTGTTGATGGCGGCGTTGTTCCTCCCCGCGCTGGGCCGGTATGGCACCGCAGATGAAATCAAATTTGAGCAAATCATGGCGTGCCTCTTCGGCGGCGTGGGGGTCCCCCTGTTTCTATCCGCCTTAATCCAGCTCAAGCACTTTGAACATGGACCATTCTTGGTTCTGCTTCCTGTGATCTGCGCCTTTACCACCGATATTGGGGCCTATTTTGCCGGGGTTTTCCTGGGAAAGCACCGTGGCATTACCCAAGTCAGCCCGAACAAGTCGCTGGAAGGCTACATCGGCGGCATCCTGTCCGGGTGTCTGTTCATGCTGGTCTATGGGCTGCTGGTGCAAACGATTGGCGGGCTGGAGGTCAAGCTGCCAGTCATGGCCCTCTATGGCCTGCTGGGCAGCACCGTGACGGAATTGGGCGACCTGTCCTTTTCCCTCATCAAGCGTCAGCATGGCGTAAAGGATTACGGCACCCTGCTCCCCGGCCACGGAGGCATGATGGACCGCTTCGACTCCACAACCTTCGCCGCGCCAATGCTCCTGCTGCTGGTGGAGATTCTGCCTGCATTTTAAATCTACGCCCCGCCGCTGCGGCAAAAAAGCTCTTTGGGGAAGGAACCTCGGCCCTGCGGGGGACGCAGGGAGTTTCCGGTTACGCCTGTTCCAGCGCGAAAAGTACCTCTTGACGAATGGAAAGTCCAAAGAGATAATAGGCATGGACATACTGGGCAAGATAGTCGGCGAAGACCTCTTCCAAGTCGCTTGCCTCCGCCCTTCCCAGCTGCGCTTCCAGGTGTTTCAGGCGGGTGTTGTAACGCTTTTCCGCATCCCGGAACTCGGGAAGCCGGTTGCAGAACGTGTAGATCTGTTCCGGAATATAGGGATTGTCGAGGAATAATGTCTTTATCATTTCATTCATGGAAAGCAGCTCCTTTATGGTCTTTAAGGTCGTGTCAAGTTCTTTGGAGGAATTATGGCAACTTTTGGCGAACGTGTAAAAGTATTACGCAAAGAGCGCGGTTTGAAGCAGAGAGATGGCTGAACTTCTAGGTTTGAATGTGCGCAGTTATCAATATTATGAGTACAATGAGGGTTATCCTGAAGTTCCCGGTCTGCTTTTCCTAGCTGACTACTTTGGGGTCAGCTTGGATTATCTGATGGGACGGAAAGACGAGCGCGTGTAGGGACGGCCTATGGCCGACCCGGACGGAAAGGAAAACATCTATGAGCAGAAAAATTACGGTACTAGGTTCCACCGGTTCCATTGGGCGGCAATCATTAGATGTGATTGCCGCCTGCGGCATGGAGGCGGCGGCGTTAGCGGCCAACTCCAACGCAAAGCGGATGGAGGAACAGGCCCGGCAGTTCAAACCCTCCATCGCCGCACTGGCGGACGAGAAAGCCGCCGCTGACCTGCGGGTGCGGCTGGCAGACACTAATGTCCATGTGCTGAGCGGGCTGGAAGGGGTTTTGGAAGCCGCAACCATCCCCAGTGCAGACACAGCCATCGCCGCCCTGGTCGGTATGGCGGGCCTACGGCCCACGCTGGCCTCTGTCCGGGAAGGGAAACGGGTTTGCCTTGCCAACAAAGAGACGCTGGTTTGCGCCGGCCCGCTGGTACTGGAAGAAGCCAAGGACTACGGCGCTAAAATTTACCCTGTGGACTCTGAACATTCTGCGTTGTTCCAGTGTCTGGAGGCCAACCGGGACCGGGGCGAGGTCAAGCGGCTGATTCTCACCTGTTCCGGAGGACCCTTTTACGGAAGAAAACGGGATGAGCTGACCGGCATAACCGTCGAGGACGCCCTCAAACACCCGAACTGGTCCATGGGGGCGAAGATTACTGTGGACTCCGCTACCTTGATGAACAAAGGGCTGGAGGTCATCGAGGCTATGCACCTGTACCGCATGCCCGCGGAAAAAATTTCGGTGGTAATCCATCGCGAGAGTATGATCCACTCCTTCGTGGAATACTGTGATAATGCCATACTGGCCCAACTGGGGGCGCCGGACATGCGCCTGCCCATCCAGTACGCCCTGACCTACCCCAAACGGATTCCAGGCCCCTCCGCCCCCTTGGATTTGTGGAACTGCGGCCCCCTCACCTTTGGAAGCCCCGACCTGGATACGTTCCCCTGTTTGGCCCTGGCTCTGGAGGCGGCAAAAACCGGCGGTACCGCCGGGGCCATCCTCAACGGGGCCAACGAGGCGGCGGTGGGGCTCTTCCTAGCCGGAACAATCGGCTTCCTGGATATTCCCGCCAAGGTGGAACAGGCTTTGGCCCAGGTGAAGGCAGTGCAGGAACCGTCTATGCAGGACATTCTGGAGGCAGATGCCGCCGCCCGGGCTGTCGTCGGCTGACACATCCTGTGCGCCCATACAACCGGGTGAATAACCGGCAGGCGGACCACGCCCGCCCCTACAAACGCATTTCTGGAGGCACTCTATGCTCTACATCATCGTTTCGATTTTGATTTTCGGTATTCTGGTGGCCACCCACGAGCTGGGCCACTTCGCCACCGCAAAGCTGCTGGGGGTGAAGGTAAACGAGTTTGCTGTGGGCATGGGACCGGCTCTGTTTAAGCGCCAAAAAGGGGAAACCCTGTACAGCCTGCGCCTTCTGCCCATTGGAGGCTTCTGCGCCATGGAGGGGGAAGACGACGACTCGGCCGACCCTCGGGCGTTCGGGCGGGCAGTATGGTGGAAAAAAACCATCATTCTGTGCGCCGGAGCCTCCATGAATTTCCTCACCGGATTGCTAATCTTGGTGATCCTCTTTTCCCCCGCCGCCGGATTCCGGACGGAGTTCTATGGCGGACCCATTGAGGGCTACGGCACCGAAGACTGCGGACTCCTGGCCGGCGACCAATTCTTGTCGGTAGACGGCCACAAGGTACTGATCTATGGCAACGCCCGTTTCTTTCTCGACCGGGCAGGTGAAACGCTGGACTTTGTGGTAAGACGGGATGGTCAGGTGGTGGAACTGAAGAATGTTCATCTGCCCTATCAGGAACGTACCGACGAAAACGGGAATTTTACCCGTCTGCGTGGGGTGACCCTGCACTCCGTCGGAGAAGCTGCGGACTTCTTGGGAAAGCTGGACTACGCCTGGAAGACAGCTCTCGACCTTGTGCGCACAGCATGGATCAGTTTGGGCGATCTGGTAACCGGCGCGGTTGGCCTGCGGGACCTGTCCGGGCCGGTTGGGATTGTGAACATGATGGGTGAGGTGGGCAGTCACTCCCCCACGCTCTACGACGCGGCTTGGAATTTAGGCTATCTGGCCGCGCTCATCGCCGTGAATCTGGCCGTGATGAATCTGCTCCCCCTGCCTGCCCTGGACGGGGGACGGGTGTTTTTCCTGCTGCTCAACGGTCTGCTTTATACCCTGTTCCGGCGGAAAATTGACCCGAAGTATGAGGGATATGTCCATTTAGCTGGACTGGCCGCGCTGATGTGCCTGATGCTGGTGGTTACCCTCAGTGATGTTGGAAAACTATTTGGCAAATAGAAGGAAGCAAGACTATGACGAAACAAATTCAGGTAGGCGGCGTCCCCATCGGCGGGGGCGCACCTGTTACCATTCAGTCCATGACAAATACCCCCACCCAGAATGCGCAAGCAACGTTGGACCAGATTCAAAAGCTGGCCTCTGCCGGATGCGAGATTGTCCGGGTGGCCGTTCCCGACCTGGAGGCCGCCCGCGCGGTGGGAAAAATTAAGGAACACAGTCCTATACCAGTTGTTGTGGATATACACTTCGATTTTAAATTGGCATTAGAGGCAATAGCCGCTGGGGCAGATAAGGTACGCATTAACCCAGGCAACATCGGTGGAGAGGACCGGGTAAAGGCGGTGGCGGATGCCTGCCGCCTGCACAACATTCCCATCCGCATCGGCGTGAACGGCGGTTCCTTGGAAAAAGACATTTTGTCTAAATACGGCAAAATCTGCCCCGAGGCTCTGGTAGAATCCGCCTTTGGGCACATTCGTCTCTTGAATAAGTTCGACTTTGATGACATCTGCATTTCCCTCAAGTCCTCCAGCGTGCCAGTCACCATGCAGGCCTATCAGCTCATGAGGCAGACAAGCGATTATCCGTTACATATAGGCGTCACTGAGGCGGGGACCGTAAAGATGGGTACCCTCAAATCTGCCGTGGGCATTGGGGGATTACTGGCCCTGGGAATTGGAGACACTATGCGGGTCTCTCTGTCTGCCGACCCGGTCGAGGAGATTTATGCTGCCCGGGACATCTTGAAGGCCGCTGGCGTCCGCCGGGAAGGCCCAGAGCTGGTGGCCTGTCCCACCTGTGGACGGACGAAAATCGACCTGATTGCCTTAGCAAATCAGGTCGAGGAGCGGCTGAAAACGGTGGACAAGCCCATTACTGTGGCGGTTATGGGCTGTGCCGTCAACGGCCCCGGCGAGGCTTCCGCCGCCGACTGCGGCATCGCCGGCGGAATCGGTGAGGGCCTGCTGTTCCAAAAGGGAAACGTAATTCGAAAAGTCCCCCAGGACCAGCTGGTGGAAGAACTGTTTGCACTGATTGAACATCTATAAGGCCCCTTGCGACAAAGAGGCTGGATTGAGGAAAGAAACGAGGAGACCCTATGTCCCAAAAGATACCATTTTTACAGATGTTTTCCGCCCTGAGCCCCTGGACTGAGTTGTCCAATGGAGTGAAGGGCTGGCTTATTCTGTCTGCCGCCATTGACAAGGCCAGCCGCAGCGCAAAAATCGTAGTGGAAGGGGCCGCCGGGGCGGGCCCCAACCTGATTGCGCAGGCGGAAGAGGCGCTCTGTCGGGCCTATGGTCTGAACAGCGTAAAGATTGAGGCCCCGGCCGCGCCGAAGGTGGATGCCCCTTGCCCGCCCCAACAGGAGCCCTTGGTGGACAAGCCCGCCTCGGAGGCAGACGCCTTCGCCCGCACCGAAGCCATCCGGAGAGCGGCACTGAAAAGCGGTCCACGGCCCGCCGCCCCCGCCCATACCAAGGGGGAGAAAAAGCCCAAGTCCATCTTTGGCCGGAGCGTCGTAAAGGCCCCCACCCCAATCGGCGAATTAGAGTTGGATATGGGTATGGTGGTAGTGGAGGGAGACGTATTCGCCATCGACAACCGGGAGCTGAAAAAGCGGGGCGCCTGGGTGGTAGCATTCGACATGACCGACTACACTGGTTCCATCCGAGTCAACAAATTTTTCCCTGGTGACGACGGTAAACCCCTGGTGGAGGGTATCCGAAAAGGGATGCACCTAAAAGTTCAGGGGCGGCTGAACATGGACCGGTTCTATGGCGACATGGTGTTGGAACCGGTGGCGATAACCGTTTCGGAAAAGAAAATGAAGCAGGACACCGCCCCGGAGAAACGGGTAGAACTCCACCTCCACACCACTATGTCCAGTATGGACGCCCTCACCTCTGTGTCGCCCAAACTGGGACCCGACAAAAACGTGGTCAAACGGGCGGAGAGCTGGGGGCATCCGGCGCTTGCTATCACCGACCACGGCGTAGCCCAGTCCTTCCCTGACGCTTGGCACTCAGCCAAGAAAATTAAGATCTTGTACGGGGTGGAGGCCTATTTCATCAACGATGTGGACGACCGGGTCGCCGTCCACGGTGCGGTAAACGCACCTTTTGAAGATGAGATTGTCTGTTTCGATATTGAGACTACCGGTCTGAACAACAAACATGAGGTAATCATTGAAATTGGAGCGGTCGTGCTGAAAAACGGAGCGGTTACCGAAACCTTCAACACCTTCGCTTCCCCAGGGCGCATGCTCTCTCTGGAGATTATCCACCTGACCGGGATTACCGACGAGATGCTGCGCGGTGCGCCCACTCAAGAGGAGGCCCTGCGGGCCTTTCTGGCTTTCGCCGGGAACCGGCCCCTTGCCGCTCATAACGCGGATTTTGATATGGGCTTTATCGCCGCCGGATGTAAAAAATATGGAATCCCCTTCCATAACTCCTCCATTGACAGTCTGATTCTGGCGCAAAACCTTCTGCCTCAGCTGAACCGCCACAAGCTGGACCTTGTGGCGGAACATCTCCATTTGCCCTCCTTCAACCACCATCGTGCCAGCGACGACGCCGCCACGGTAGCCTACATGCTGCCCCACTTTTTCGCAATGCTGGAAAATATGGGGGTCCACAATCTCTCTGAAATCAACCCCTGCATGATTCAGCTGAGAGGGAAAAACGGCGGAAAAATTAAACGCAGGCCCAAGCACCTGATTGTGCTGGCCAAAAATCAGACCGGCCTGCGCAACCTGTATAAGCTCATCTCGCTTTCCCATCTGGAGCACTTCAAACGCAACCCCATTATGCCCAAATCCCTCATCGACGCCAACCGTGAGGGTCTGATTCTCGGCTCTGCCTGCGAGGCTGGAGAGCTGTTCCAGGCCATGGTGGACGGCCGGAGCTGGGGAGAGCTGAAACGCATCGCCTCCTGGTACGACTACTTGGAGATTCAACCCACCTGCAATAACATGTTCATGGTCCGCAAAGGCGAGAAGGCCAAACATGAAGAGGACCTGCGGGACTTCAACCGAGCCATTGTGCGCCTGGGGGAGGAACTGGGCAAACCGGTCTGCGCCACGGGTGACGTCCATTTTCTGGACCCCGAGGACGAGATCTACCGGCACATTCTGCTGGCCTCCAAGGGCTTTGAGGATGCGGACGAGGACCTGCCCATCTACTTCAAAACCACGGATGAAATGCTAAGGGAGTTCTCCTATCTGGGCAAAGAGAAGGCCCACGAGGTAGTGGTGAAAAACACCAATCTGATTGCCAGTTGGTGCGACCCCATTGAGCCTCTGCCGCAGGGGCTGTTCGCCCCCAAGCTGGAGGACTCCGACGGAGAACTGAAGCGGCTGGTCTGGGGCAAGGCCCATGAGCTGTATGGGGAAAATCCCCCCCCAATCGTGGTGGACCGCATCGAAGCGGAGTTAGGGGACATCATCCGCTGCAAGTACGACGTGATCTACATGTCCGCCCAGAAGTTGGTGCAAAACTCTCTGGAACACGGCTATCTGGTGGGGTCCAGAGGGTCGGTGGGGTCGTCACTGGTAGCGTTCATGTCGGGCATCACCGAGGTAAACTCCCTGCCCGCCCACTACCGCTGCCCCAACTGCAAACACACCGACTTCGACTACGCCCAGGACCCCAAACATCCCTACGGCTGCGGCGCGGACATGCCGGATGCAGTTTGTCCGGTATGCGGAACTCCATACGCCAAAGACGGCTTCAATATCCCCTTTGAAACCTTCCTAGGCTTCGGCGGCGACAAAGTCCCCGATATCGACCTGAACTTTTCCGGCGAATATCAGTCCAGCGCCCACAAGTACACCTTTGAGCTGTTCGGCCAAACCCACGTGTTCCGGGCGGGAACCATCGGCACAGTGGCAGAAAAAACAGCCTTCGGCTATGTGAAAAAGTACCTGGATGAGAAGGGCAAAACCGCCTCTAAGGCTGAGGAAAACCGGCTGGCCATCGGCTGTACCGGCGTGAAGCGCACCACCGGCCAGCACCCTGGCGGCATGGTGGTCATCCCTCAGGACAAGGAAATTTATGATTTCTGTCCCGTCCAGCACCCCGCCGACGACCCCACCAGCGACATCATTACCACCCACTTTGAATACCACTCCATGGAGTCCAACCTTCTCAAGCTGGACATGCTGGGCCACGATGACCCAACCATGATTCGAATGCTGGAGGATCTCACGGGAGTCAATGCCCGAGAGATTCCCCTGGATGACCCGGACACCATGTCGCTGTTCTCCTCCTCTAAGGCCCTGGGGTACGAGGACGACAAGATTTTGGGACCTACGGGCGGTACCGCCATTCCGGAATTTGGAACCTCCTTCGTTCGGGGTATGCTGGAGGAGACCCAGCCCAACCAGTTCGACATTCTGGTGCGGCTGTCCGGCTTCTCCCATGGCACGGACGTGTGGCTGGGCAACGCCCGGGACCTGATTCTCCAGCAGGGCATTCCCGTTGGACAGGCCATTGGCTGTCGTGACGATATCATGCTGTTTTTGATCTCCAAAGGAATGCCCCCCAAGAGGTCCTTCAAAATTATGGAGGCAGTCCGAAAGGGCCGCGGCCTGCCCGAAGGCGCCGAGGACGAGATGAAAGCCGCCGGCGTTCCCGACTGGTATATCGGCTCCTGCAAAAAGATCGCCTACCTCTTCCCCAAAGCCCATGCCGTAGCCTATGTAATGATGGCCTTCCGTATCGCATGGTTCAAGGTCCACCGTCCGCTAGCCTTCTACGCCGCCTACTTTTCCATTCGGGCCAAAGCCTTCGATGAGGCATATATGTGCCGTGGAATGGACGTATGCCAGAAGAAAATGCGGGAAATTATCGCTAAGGATAAGGATGCTTCCGCAGTAGAACAGGATATGCTCACCACGTTGGAAGTGTGCTATGAGTTTTATCTGCGCGGGTTCCAGTTCGACCGTATCGATTTGTATCAGTCAGAAGCAATCCGCTTCGCGGTAGATGAGGAAAAAGGCGCATTGCGTCCCCCCTTTGTGTCAGTGGCCGGACTGGGTGAGACCGCAGCGATCTCCCTGGCAGAACAGCGGGTGGGCCGGGAATTTATCTCCATCGAAGAGGTGTCTGCCGCCTGCCCCAAGGTGTCCAAAACCCATATTCACCTGCTTACAGAGGCTGGCGCATTTGGAAATCTGCCAGAAACCAGTCAGATGGATCTGTTTTCCATGTTGAGTTAGGGCCTGTTTCCAAGCGGCTGCAAAAAATACGGCCCCGCTATTCTGTATACCAGAAAGCAGGGCCGTATTCCTCATTTTACTGTAAGCGCATAGGTATCCATACCGGGAATAAGCGCAAGGAATGTACGAACGACGTTCTTTGCATTGTTATCCGCACTGGAAAGCAGACCCAGTTCAATGGCCCGCTGTTCCATGCTGTCTTTCTGTGAGGCGACAAAATCGTTGTAGTTTTCTATGGTGATTTTATTGAATACACTGTCTCTCTCGTCAAAAACCCGGATGTTATCTTCAAAAATTTCATGGGATGTGATTTTACTTTTCGGGAGTATCACTGTGACCCTGCGAGACTTTTCCTCCACTTCAATCCGGATATCCTTCAAGTCCACCCCGGCTTTGATCCGGCCATCATAAGCCAGCAGAAAGCTCTTGGTCGTAAAGGGCAGATTGATGCTCCATTTATGTACCGATACCTGATTTTGATTCTCGTATTTATCTGCGTTGGTGTAGAGATACTCAACCGTTACCAGTTCCCCCAGCGAGTTGAGCCGTTCTACCACCGTATCGCTGGTGATAACCGGTTCAGCTTCCGAAAGAATAGAATCCTTCTTTTCCTCCAAAACCAACTCCATATCACGGTACATTTCTAACTGCCGCTCAATCTCCTGCTGCCGCTGGTAAGTCGCATATAACCCCCAAAATAAGCCGGCAATGCACACAGTCAACCCCATTATGACCAATATCAGTTTTCCACTTCTTTTTTTCATGTCATTCATCATAAATCTACCGCATTTCTTATTTTCAACGCCATTATAACAGAAGCCGCCAGGCTTTGCAAGTATTATAAAAGATGCTTTTTGCCTCAGCAGGTAAAAAACTCCAGCCGGTGAATCCTTTTCACTGGCTGGAGTTCTTTTAGGGCGTCCAACCCTCCATACCCACCTGGAGTTTTTCCAGAGCTTTTTTTTCAATACGGGATACATAGGAGCGGCTGATGCCACATTGGGTGGCAATTTCCCGCTGGGTGCGGGGTGGGATATCATCCAGTCCATATCGCATTGTGATGATGGTCCGTTCTCGGGGAGTAAGACAGGTTTGAACGCATTGCCGGACTTTGAGACAGGCGTCTCGGGTATCCAGGTCTTCCAGCATATTGTCGTCCACAGCAATGACATCCATCAAGGAGAGGTTGCCGCCTTCTCCCGCCGCTTCCAGCGTATCGGTTAACGAAACTTCACCCTGGAGTTTGCGCTGGGCTCGGAAGTGCATCAAAATTTCGTTTTCTATGCACCGGCTTGCGTAAGTGGCCAGACGTACATTTTTATCGGGCTTAAACGTGGAAATTCCCTTAATAAGTCCAATGGTTCCAATGGAAATCAGGTCATCCTGATCACCAGTTTGTGCGTAATACTTCTTAACGATATGCGCCACAAGACGAAGATTGTGTTCCACAAGGATATTTCGGGCCTCCAGGTCACCTTGGGCACAGCGGTCCAAGCATTCTTTTTCCTCTGCCGCTTTCAGCGGACGGGGAAAGGAACCGCCTCCACCGGATAGGCGCAGGGTAAAAAACAGCCCATTCATAATGAGATAAACCACCGGCGACAGCATAATTACAACACCTCCGCCACAATGTATTCTGCTCCGGCACGTCCCTATGCCAGCAAACAGGGCGTGGACAGGCGAAAAAATGCCGCAGAGCATAGTTGTTATTATATTACTAATAATGCTATTGAGTGCAGCCAAGTAAACAAAGTATTGAGAAAGGAAATGTTTATGAAAAAATTTTTGTCCTCTAAATGAGCAAATCTGAAAAATAAACAAAGGCAAACCTCAGCGGAAGTGGTAAGATGTGGGATGACGAATCACCACAAGACCACAAACCCAAAGA
>JAAWIE010000007.1 GCA_022796195.1 Lawsonibacter sp.
AAGTTATGAAACAGTCGGAAGTCTTGAACCCGTTGCGGCGCAATGATTTGAGAGCTTTTGAGAAGAAAGAGGTGGTTCTGTGTATCTGCGCGCACTGGAAATTCAGGGATTCAAGTCTTTTCCGGATAAGACGGTCCTCACCTTTGGCGAGGATATCACCGCTATTGTCGGCCCGAACGGCTCCGGCAAGTCCAACATTTCCGATGCCATCCGCTGGGTCATGGGAGAACAGTCCACCCGGGCCTTGCGGGGAGGCAAAATGGAGGATGTGATTTTCGGCGGCACAGCCAAGCGGAAGCAGACAGGCTATGCCGAGGTATCCCTGGTGCTGGACAACACCACCCGCCTCTTCGACATGGAGGAATCTGAGGTGATGGTCACCCGGCGATACTACCGCTCCGGCGAGAGCGAATACTATATCAACCGCCGTTCTGTCCGGCTCAAAGACGTGAACGAGCTGTTTATGGACACCGGTCTGGGCCGTGAAGGCTACTCCATCATCGGTCAGGGCCGAATAGACGAAATTCTATCGGTAAAATCCGCCGACCGCCGTGAGGTCTTTGAAGAGGCCGCCGGGATCTCCCGCTACCGCCACCGCAAGGAGGAGGCCGAACGCAAACTGGAACGCACCGACGAGAATTTGGTGCGCGTCAACGACAAAATTTCCGAACTGGAATATCAGGTGGAGCCGCTGCGCGAGCAGAGCGAAAAGGCGAAAAAATTTCTGGTCCTCCGGGACGAGCTGCGCGGGCTGGAAATTTCCGTCTGGCTGGACACCCTGGAGCGGATTCGAGCCAGCAACATCAAGCTGGAGGCCGATTACCAAGAAGCCGTCCGCCGGAAGGAAGCGGTAAAAACCGCCCAAGAGAAGGCTTACGCTGCCGCCGAGAAGTATTCGGAGGAAATGCGGAACAAAGACGTCGAGGCCGACCGCCTGCGCTTCGAAATGCAGGGGCGGCAGGCCAAGGCCAACGAGCTGGAATCGGCCATTGCTGTGTTGAAGAGCAACATCCAGCACAATCTGGAGTCCGCCCAGCGCATCCGGGCCGACCTGGAACAGCAGGAAGGCCGCGAGGGCTCTTTATCCGAACAGATTGCCCAGCGGAAAGCCCGTTTGGCAGAGATCGAACAGCAGCTGGAGGAGGGGCGGTCTGCTCTGGCCCGCAAAAGCCGGGAGGCGGAGGAGGCCGCACGTTCGGCGGGCACGCTGGCCCGGGAACTGGAGGCCCTGCGCAGTCAGGCCGACTTGGGCACCGCCGGAGCCGCAGAGGCCAAGGCTCTGCTGTCCGCCTTGGCCGCCGCCGCCCAGGAGATCATGGACCGGGACGGCGCGGTCCGCCGGGAGGCCCATGAGCTGGAGGACCGGCTGGAGGAGGCCCAGAAGGAGGCCCGGGCTGCCAAACGTCAGTTCGATAATGCTGTAGAGGAACGGGACGCGGTAAAAAATGTCATCCAGGGCTACCAGCTTCGGATGGACGCCCGAAAAAAGAAGTGGGAACAGTCCAAAGACGCCCTCATGAAACTGCGAATGGAGGAAAACGCCCTCATCTCCCGCATCAAACTGCTCACCGAGATGGAAAAAGACCACGAGGGTTACACCAGAGCCGTCAAATTGGTGATGGGTGAAGCTCAGCGGGGCGCCCTGCACAATATTTTCGGCCCAGTGGCTGATCTGTTAAAGGTTCCTGACCCATACACCGTAGCCATCGAAACAGCCTTGGGGATGGCTATGCAGAACATCGTGGTGGGGCAGGAAGCGGACGGCAAGGCGGTCATCCAGTACCTGAAACGCAGGGATGGGGGCCGTGCCACCATCCTGCCTCTCAGCTCCATCCGCCCTGGCTTTCTGCGGGAGGGACCGGAGCTGACTCAGGAACCCGGCTTTGTCGGCATCGGGGATCAGCTGATCTCCTTCGACCCCAAGTTTAAACATGTTTTCTCCAATCTGCTGGGCCGGGTGGTCGTGATGGAACACCTGGACGCGGCCATTGCCGTTGCCCGGAAATACCGTTACTCCTTCCGCATTGTCACCTTAGATGGGCAGATCCTCAACCCCGGCGGCTCCATGACTGGCGGCTCTGCCAGCCGGAGCGCCGGAATTTTGAGCCGTGCCAACGAGCTGGAGCGGCTGAATCAGCAGCTCACCGGTATTCAGAACCGGGTAGCCGAGGGGGTACGGGTTGTGGCCGAGTCGGAGCGGGAATCCACCGCCGCCGCCTACGAGCTGGAAACCACCCAAGCTCAGCTGCGCCAATGGGAGGACGCCATCCTGAAAGCGGAGGGCGAGCTGTCCCACCGCCGGAGCGTGGCCGCCGGTCTGGAACACCAGTACGAGGGGCAGCAGGAGGAATTGGAACAGCTAAACATCCGCGCCGCCCAGATCGAGACGGACACCCAGTCCGCCCGTGCCCGCATCCAGACCCTGGAGGGGGAGACCGCCGTCCTGAAAAGCGAGGCAGAGGGCAAAGCACGGGGCCAGACTGAGGTTCAGGAGCGGTCCGCCCGCATTACCCAGGAGGCGGCCCAACTCACCGCCGCCCAGGCCGCACTGGAGGCAGAGCGGGAAGCCACCCGCTCCGGCTTGACTGAACTGGAGAGCCTGAAGGCCAGCATGGCCGGAGACCGGGACCAGAACCGCGCCCTGATGGCCGGTTACGAGGAAAAAAACCGGGACTATACCCAGGAGATCGCCGAAAAAGAGGGAATATTAGCTTCCATTCAGGAGGATAACCGCAGTCAAAACGAGACCATTGCCCGCCTGAACCAGGAAAAAATAGAGCTGGAGGGCCAGCGGGTGAAGTCCAGCCGAGAGAGCCAGTCCCTAAATGAGGAGCTTCTGCGCACCGAGGGCGAGGTCTCCCGCCTGGACCAACGCCGAGTGTCCTCCTCCATGGAGGAAAAACAACTCCTTGACAAGCTGTGGGAGACTTATGAGCTGTCCCACGAGGCAGCCCGCCAGCAGCGGGTAGAGATTGAATCCGTCCCCAAGGCCAGCCGCCGTATTGCCGAGCTGAAGCGGTCCATCTCCGGACTGGGTAACGTGAATGTGGGGGCTATTGAGGAATTTCAACGGGTCAACGAGCGGTATACCTACCTCACCGACCAGCGGGACGACGTCGACAAGGCCAAAAAAGAGCTGGAAGAGATCATCGCCAGCATTACAAACGAAATGAAAACCATTTTTCAACGGGAATTCACCACCATTAACGAGGCGTTCGGCCAGACCTTTCTGGAGCTGTTCGGCGGCGGCAAGGCCACCTTGGAGCTGGAGGACCCCAACGATATCCTCAACTGCGGCATCGAAATCCGGGTGCAGCCGCCAGGCAAGGCGTTGAAAATCATCACCCTGCTGTCCGGCGGTGAAAAGGCTTTTGTAGCCATTGCCCTGTATTTCGCCATTCTCAAGGTCCGCCCCACCCCCTTCGTTGTGATGGACGAGATCGAAGCCGCCTTAGATGACAGCAACGTGCTGCGTTTTGCCCGCTATATGCGCAATATGTCTGCCAAAACTCAGTTTATCGTCATCACCCACCGTCGCGGAACCATGGAAGAGGCTGATGTGCTCTACGGTGTCACCATGCAGGAACAAGGCGTGTCCCGTATGCTTACCATTAACCTCAACGATGTGGAAAAAGAATTAAAGATTCAGTAAGCCCTTCCCGCCCCCCGAGTCCCCTTTTCCCGCTCACCGGCGGGAAGAGGCCCCAAAGGGGCGGGCGGAAGACGGCTTACTTTGGCGGGGATTCATAATATAGGAGGTCCACTGTGAACGAGACAAAACCTGGCGATTGGAAATGGATTCTTGGCGGTATTGCTTTGATCATTGTGCTGTTTCTTGGCGTCAAGCTGTCATTCTGGGGGCTGGAACAGGCCATTCCTCAGGATCACTCCAGCAGCGTTCCAAACACATCCGCCGCTCAGAGCGCCCCAGAGGGGACAGAGGCTCCCAGCTTCTGCATCCACTGCGGCAAAGAACTTCCGGAGCTGTTTGAGTGGGGACAGTTCTGCCCCTACTGCGGGGAACAGAATTTAAATCGTTAAGAGAGGAAGCAAACCATGGGCTTTTTTGATAAGCTGAAAAAAATTAACATTTTCGCCGGTTTTGGCTCGGAACTGACGGATGATTTCTACGATGAGCTGGAAGAATCCCTGATTCTGGCAGACACTGGCATGGACGTCACCTTGGAACTGGTGGAAGAACTGCGCCGCCGGGTCCGACACGAGGGGGTTAAAACCCTGGAGGGGGCCCGGGAAACGATGGTCCAAGTCATTGCCAGTGCGCTGAGTGCCGGGGAACTGTCTTTGGATCTGTCTACCAAGCCCTCAGTTGTGCTGTTTATTGGGGTAAACGGGGTGGGCAAGACCACCACCATCGGTAAAATTGGCCGTCAGCTGCGGGATCAGCGGAAAAAGGTGATTTTCTGCGCCGCCGACACCTTCCGGGCCGCCGCCGCCGATCAGCTGACCATCTGGGCTGACCGGGCGCGAGTAGACATCATCAAGCAGCAGGAGGGGGCCGACCCCGCTGCTGTGGTGTTTGACGCCATGTCTGCCGCCAAGGCCCGCAATGCCGACGTGGTTTTGGTGGACACCGCCGGCCGGCTGCACAACAAGCAGAACCTGATGAACGAGCTGAACAAAATCTCTCGGGTCATCGACCGGGAGCTGCCCGGCTGTGCCCGGGAGACCCTTCTGGTGCTGGACGCCACCACCGGGCAGAACGGACTCATTCAGGCCAAGCAGTTCAAAGAGGCGGCGGGGATCACTGGGATTGTCCTCACCAAGCTGGACGGCACTGCAAAGGGCGGCATCGCCATTGCAATCGCCAAAGAGCTGGGTGTACCGGTCAAGTATGCCGGTGTGGGCGAGGGCATCGACGACTTGAAACCCTTCGACGCTCAGGAGTTCGCCCAGGCTCTGATTTGAGTGAAGTGAGCACGCCGGCAATCCCCGCCCAAAGGCCGGAGCGGACCGGCGAACACATCGAATTGTGCCTTTGTGCAAAAAATTAATGAAATATCAATAGACAGAAAGAGAAAGTATGGTAGAATAAGGGGGAAACTGGAATGAAGCTGGTATTGGCGAGTAAAAATCAAAAAAAGCTGGTGGAAATGAACGACATTCTATCCCATCTAGGTATTGAGGTCTGCTCTGAGGCGGACGCGGGCGTCGATGTAGAGGTCGAAGAGACCGGGAGCACGTTTGAAGAAAACTCCCTGCTGAAAGCGCGGGCCGTCATGGAGGCCAGTGGTCTGCCCGCCATCGCGGACGATTCCGGCCTGTGCGTAGACTGCCTCAGCGGTGCGCCGGGGGTGTACTCCGCCCGGTACGGCGGCGAGGGGCTGAGCGACGAGGACCGATACAAAATTCTTCTGGAGAATATGCGTGGCCAGCTCACCCGAACCGCCAAATTTGTCAGCGTCATCACCTGCTGTTTCCCAAATGGAGATGTGCTCTCCGCCCGCGGCGAGTGCCCTGGCACCATCGCCTATGCCCCCATGGGCGATGGCGGTTTCGGCTACGACCCGGTATTCTTCGTCCCGGAATTGAAAAAGACCTTTTCCCAGCTTGCGCCCGAGGAAAAAAATGCCGTCTCCCACCGAGGGAAAGCGTTGGAGTCATTTAAAGAAAAGCTGGAAGAATATTTAAAGTAATGAGGATTGAATATGGATTTGACAAGTAAACAGCGGGCTCAGCTTCGGGGTCTGGCCAACAGCATTGATACTATCCTGATCGTAGGCAAAGACGGCATCGGGGACAACCTGGTAAAGCAGGCCAATGACGCCCTGGAGGCCCGAGAACTGATTAAGGGCAAAGTGCTGGAAAACTCTCTGCTCTCCCCCCGGGAGGCGGCAGAGGAACTGGCCCCCCTTACCCGGAGCGAAGTGGTCCAGGTAATTGGAACAAAATTCGTTTTATTTCGTCCAAGCCATAAGAAGGAAAAAAAAGATAAAATCGTACTGGTTCAGGATAAGAAACGCATGTAGGGCGGAGTTTCTCCCTCCAGCCGGTGTTCCGGCAGAGCCAAAGCTCCTGCTTCGGTATCACAAGAGACGTCAAAAAATTGGAATAAGGCGGTGTTCGCTATGAAAATCGGAATTTTTGGCGGAACCTTCAACCCGCCCCATCTGGGGCATCTGGCTGCGGCCCAGACCGCCATAGACGTACTGGGCCTGGACAAACTGCTTATCATTCCTGCGGCAGTCCCGCCCCATAAGGAACTGCCGGAGAGCACCCCCGCGCCCCCGCACCGGCTGGCTATGGCGGAAAAGCTGGCCGACGCCCTGCTGCTGCCTGAGACAGTAGAGGTGTCACCTCTGGAGCTGGACCGCTCCGGCAAGAGCTACACCTCCGACACTCTGGCACAGCTGAAGCAGCAGTACCCTGGCGCGGAACTGTGGCTGCTTATGGGCACAGATATGTTCCTCACCCTTCACCTGTGGCACGACCCGGAAGCTATTTTGAACCTAGCTGGAGTGTGCGCCTTTGGCCGCTCCGAGCAGGACGGCGAGGCGGTGTTCGCTCCCCAGCGGGAGCATTTGGCAAAAGCCTTTCCCGGCGCGAAGCTCACCACCATCACTTTGCCGGGGTTGGTGGACATCTCCTCCACACGCCTGCGGGAGCTTCTGGCAAAGGGCACAGGGGCGGAATATCTCCTCCCCTCCGTCTACGGCTATATCCTGATGAACGGCCTCTATGGAACCCACGCCGACTTAAAACATCTGGACATCCCCGAACTGCGTGCCTGTTCCTACTCCATGGTTCTGGAAAAACGGGTCCGCCACATCCGGGGTACCGAGGAAGAGGCGGTCCGCCTGGCCGAACGTTGGGGGGCGGATCCAGAGTACGCACGCCGTGCCGGCATTTTACACGACTGCACCAAGTACTTGGGCCAGGAGGAGCAGCTTGCCCTGTGCAAAACATACGGCGTGGAACTGGATGAGCTGGAGCAGTCGGCCATCAAACTGCTTCACTCCAAAACGGGGGCGTGTATCGCCCGCCATGTTTTTGGGGAACCTGATGAAGTATTTCACGCCATCTATTGGCACACCACGGCGAAAGCGGACATGACCACATTAGAAAAAATCTTATACGTTGCCGACTATATGGAGCCCAACCGGAGCTTTGACGGGGTGGAGCGCCTGCGGGAGCTGGCCTATCAAAATCTGGACAGCGCCTTGCTCCTGGGGGTGGAGACCACCATACAGGAGATGAAAGACCGCAGTCTCCCCGTCCACCAAAACACCCTCCGGGCCCAGAACTGGCTGCGGGAGCACGGAGTTACAACGGAAGGGTAAAAAATATGAGCGAATACAATGAGAAACATGGGAAACGGGAGGCATCCGGCAGCGGATTCTCCCTAAAAAAATGGTGGAGCAATTACCGGACCTGGGTGGCCAGTCTGGACCGGGGGGCCAGGATTCGTTACCGGGTATATCAGGGACTGTCGGCTGCGGCGCTGCTGGTGATCGCGCTGGTTCTCTTTCTCCAGTCTTGGATTAAACTGCCTGAGGTGCCTACTCCCCCCAGCCCTCCCGCCCCGGGCATAAACGGAGGCGCCTCCCAGAGCGGCGACCCATCCTCCGGGCTGGAATACGAGGGCGCCGAACTGCCCGAAGTGACCAAAAGCGGCCGGAAGCCGGGGTACTATACCTTTCTGGTGTGCGGCCGGGACGTGGTCAGCGGCGGCACAGACACGATGATACTCATTACCTATGACACAAAGGCAAAGAGCATCAACGCCATCAGCCTTCTGCGGGATACTATGATCAACACCAGCGCCTCCAGCAAGCGGCTGAATACGGTGTTTGCCCGGAACATGGGGGATCGGAGCCTGCCGGACAAGAAACGGGTGGACAACGGCATGTCCGCTCTGCGGATGGAGGTAAGCAAGCTCACCGGTATCTACCCGGATTTCTACGTTGTGGTGCAGTGGGAGGCCGTCGGAGAGCTGGTAGACGCCATCGGCGGCGTGGAGTTTGAGGTCCCCTTCCTGATGAACTACAAGGACCCGTATCAGGACCTAGTAATCTACCAGGAACCGGGCCTGCGCCTCTTGAATGGCCGGGACGCCATGGAGGTCATTCGCTTCCGGAAAAACAGTGATGGAAGCCACTCCCTGGGCGACGTGGGGCGCACCCAGATTCAGCGGGATTTCCTGACCGCTGTGCTGAAAAAGTGCCTGACACCGGAGATTCTATTAAAACTGCCCACTCTGGTACAGATTTTTATGGACAACGTGGACACCGACCTTACGGTAGGCAACATCCTGGCCTTTGCCCAGCTGGCCGTTGGTATGGATATCGAGAACAATTTAACCTTCTCCCCAATGCCCTGTTACGGTGTAAGCTACGGCACTGCGTCTATGGTGTGCGCCCAGCAGGACGAGCTGCTGGAACTGCTCAACGATGGAATCAACCCCTATTTGGACGAGATTCAGGCCAGTGATTTGCAGCTGATGTATCAAAAGAATGGCGGTGGTTTTGGGGTGACCAACGCCTCGCTGGCCGACCCGGCGGTAGGCCGGGTCTACACCCCCAAACCCAAGCCGGAACCGGAGCCTCCGGTGGAACCTGATGAGCCCGACAACCCGGATTCTTCCGGCGATCCCAGCAGTTCCAGTCAGCCCGGCGGCACCAGCGAAGACCCCAGCGGCAGTTCCAGCCAGCCCAATGAGCCTGACATCACGGATCCTGGCACTGAGAATCCCAGCGGCTCTCAGACCCAACCGCCGGAAGAACCGGTGATTCCTGGCAATATCGGAGAGATTGACCCTGGCGTAGTCTTCCCAGATCCCTCCCCAGACATCCAGAACGGAAATGGTTCGATTGCTGCGGACGGGCTGAACATCCTGCCCCAGACCGCGGCCTGACAAAGGCATAACGAAAGGAGACAAAGAGATCGATGGAATCCTATAAACTGGCAGTTCTGCTGGCCAAGGCACTGGACGGCAAAAAGGGCGGCGATATCAAGGTACTGAAAACGGAGGGGCTAACCACTCTGGCCGACTACTTCGTTCTGTGTACCGCCACCTCTAACACTCAGGTTAAGGCCATGTCCGACGCTTGCGAGGAGGCAGCGGAGAAAAACGGGGAACGGGTCCACCATATTGAGGGCCACCGGGACGGCACATGGCTGTTGATGGACTTTTCCTCCGTTGTGGTCCATGTATTCACCGACGAAGCCCGAAAATTCTACGACCTGGAACGGCTGTGGAGCGATGCGGAAGAGATGGAGCTTACTGCCCTTCTGCAAACGGCAGAATGAAAAACGAGCGCGGCCCTTCAAACGAAGGGCCGCGCTTCCCTATGTTTCGCCTATCTGCGCTGCTCTGACCGCCATCCGCCCCCATGCGGCAAATATCGCCGTTGCATTTTTCTCTCATTTCCGTTACAATAGGGGGCATGCGTCCTATGGGACTCATAATTCAAAAGAGGTGAGGTATCTCATGAACCAAAAAGAGGTCAGTGAGCTTCGCCGCCGCTGGCGGCTGGAGAAAAACGCAGTCAGCCGAATCTACGGCTGTTTTGTCAACGCAAACCGTGAGATTGTAACAGACCTGGACGAATCTCTGGGCCGCATGTCCCAGGAGGAGGCAGAGCAATATCTGAACTTTCTCAAAAAGGCGCTGTCTGGCACACCGGGCAAAAACCTAATCGATATCGTATTTTCTACCCAGCAGGTCATGGACAGCGACGAACACCGTCTGCTCTCCGCGCTGCGCTCCAGTGAACTGAAGGACGGCCAGGTTCGGCAGGAGTTCTATCAGAAGGTGATTGAGGGCCTGGACATGGGAGACAGCAGTTATCTGCTTCTGCTCGCCTGCGACACTTATGATGTGCCAAAACAGCGGAAAGATGGGGCGGCCGACGACTCCAGCGAGGTGTTTACCTACTTTTTATGCTGTGTCTGCCCGCTGAAGCTGGGCAAACCGGAACTAAACTACTACCCTGGAGACAACGAATTTCACTGCGCCGTCAGCCAGACCGTGTCTCCACCAGAACTGGGTTTTCTGTTCCCCGCATTTGATGACAGGCAGGCCAACATCTACAACGCTCTGTTCTACTCCCGCAAACCGGACGCTCTGCATCAGGAATTTATTGACACCATCTTTCACACAGAGCCCCCCATGTCCGCAGCAGAACAGCGGGAAACCTTTCAAAGCGCACTGGCTGAGGCTCTGGAGGACGAATTTAATCTGGAGGTTGCCCAGACCGTCCACGAGCGTCTGGCCGACCAAATCGCCCAGCACAAAGAACGCAAAGACCCGGAACCCCTGGCTCTGACCGCGCGGGATGTCAGCACCATCCTCCAGGATTGCGGGGTTGCCCTGGAACGAGTGGAAAATTTTCAGAAAAAATGCGATGAGCAGTTCGGCGCAGGCGCGGCCCTGAGCCCAGCCAACCTTATCGACTCCGGCCGCTTTCAGGTCAAGACCTCCCAGGCCACCTTGTCCCTTCAGCCGGAGAACAGTTATCTGGTAGAAACCCGGATTATCAACGGAAAAAAGTACATCCTGATCCCCGCCGAAGAGGATGTGGAGGTCAATGGTCTGGCCGTCCGTTTCCCTGCCGGCCAGGATACTTAACTATCTGCCTCCTCAGACCGCTCCGGTTGGCTGACAGGGCCGGCAATGGGCCGGAACTCCGGTTCTGGTTCCATGGCCCGCTTTGTGCCGACGCATCGGTTGATGGGCGTACCCATCCGATGAAATTTTTCCTCGTAATCGGTCATGACGCCTTGGACGCCCGCCCCATGGAGGTCGCGGGTTACTTCGGACAGATCAAACCCCGCCTTGGGAAACTGAAATAACGACCACTCAAAAAGGTCGTGATTGTCGCTCTTGAAGTGGAGCTGCCCTCCCTCGCTCAGAATGCCCCGGTAGAGAACCAAAAATTGCTCGTGGGTCAGCCGCCGCCGGGCATGCTTCACCCCAGGCCAGGGATCACAGAAGTTGATGTAGAGCAGTTCCACTTCGTCGGGCGCAAAATAGTCCCGCAGCCGTGCGGCATCTCCGTCTATAAAAAAGATGTTGCGCAGGCCCTTGCTCTGGCATCGCTCCATAGCTACGATCATAGCATCTGCTACCCGCTCCAAGGCTATATACAGCACATCCGGATTCTGTTCCGCCGTCTCAGCGGAAAACCGTCCCTTGCCGCAGCCGATTTCCAGCCGCACCTCCTTGGCCTGGGGGTAGAGTGTCCGCCACTTTCCCCGCATCGCAGCCGGGTCCTGAATTAACAGCTCCGCACACCGCTCCATCCGAATTGCTAAATTGGGCTTTTTCCTCATTCGCATACTTGTGTCACCTCTCCATTTGATTCAAAAAATATCTTACCATATGTACCGGAACACTTGCAATCCTTTTTAAAATATATTATACTATCAGCAAGGCAGATGAACGGCGGTGGACTGGGCTTTGCTGTTTGCGGCAGTGTAAGAATACTTTTGAGACGGCTGTTAAAGTACAACTTGCTTTTCAAAAAATCGGTGTGAATTCAGTCCGAATGCCAGACAGAAAACACTTTTCTTTTTCCGCCATCTGTGCTATAATGCAAAAAGATGATATTTCCGGGTATAGCGGAGTTGGTACCGCGCCACATTTGGGATGTGGAGATCGTGCGTTCGAGTCGCACTACTCGGACCAACAAGACAATCTGCTTTGGTAGCACAAGGTAGATTGTTTTGTTTTCTCTATGTATGGGCTTATTCCAGTACGAGGGAACCTTGCAAATGGGATGAACCCCAGACCGCCAATATTCTAAGCAAGAAACGTGGCTTTTCACCCTTTGACCGTCTAAACTCCCTCCACCATCAGGTGGAGGGAGTTTTCGTTATTCTTTCACATAGTTTACATGGAGCAGTTCATGGCGGTGTTCCTCGGAATAGTCCTTGAGGAAAGCCCCCACCACCGGATTGCGTTCCGCCCGCTTAAAGGGGGCGGAGCGGTCCAGGGTGTACAGACCCTCAGCCCGGTCCTCCTTATCCTGTTTCATGCCGTGGGGCTGGCCTGCGCCGCCTACACAGCCGCCCTGGCAGGTCATGACCTCCACCAAATCGAAGTAGGCGTTCCCCTCTTCAATCTCCTTGAGCAGCTTTTGGGCGTTGGCCAGACCGTGAACCACGGCCAGATGGACGTCCCGATCCCCGACCTTGATGACGGCAACCCGAATGGCGCGGTTGCCCCGGAGGGGGGAGAATTTCAGCTCCCGCAGGACGTTTTTGGATTTATCGGGCAGGCAGAAGCGGACCACGGCCTCAGCCACGCCGCCGGTGGTACCATAGATAGTGCCTGCGCCGGAGCCCAGTCCAAAGGGCAAGTCAGGGGACTCAAACTCCAGCTTGGTCAGCTGGATCCCCGACTCCTGAATCATCTTGACAACTTCCTGCGTGGTCAGGACCAGATCCACAGCGGGGGAGCCGTCGGGCTGGCGGAACTCCGGACGTGCAGCCTCCATCTTCTTGGCGGTACAGGGCATAATAGCAATGTGATAGGTAGCCCGGCCGTCCTCCTGGTCCTTTTTCTGATATTTGTCCTTCAAAATAGAAGCGAACATCTGCATGGGGGATTTGCAGGTAGAGATATGTTTTAAATATTTCGGGTTCTCGTTCTCCAGATACTTCACCCAGGCGGGACAGCAGGAGGTAAACATGGGGAAGGGCCCGCCCTTTTCCAGCCGCTGGAGGAACTCGGTGCCCTCCTCGATGGTGGTAAAGTCCGCGCCGAAGGTGGTGTCGTAGACCTCGTCCACTCCCATCAGCTTCAGGGCGGTGACCAGCTGGTCCAGGGCATTCTGTCCGGGGGCCAGTCCAAAAGCCTCGCCCACCGCCACCCGGACAGCGGGGGCAATCTGGACGATGACCCGCTTCTTCGGGTTGTGGATGGCCCGCCAGGCGTCACCGATCTCGTTTTTCACCGTAATCGCGCCGGTGGGACAGACCGCGGAACACTGTCCGCAGCTGATGCAGCGGGTCTGGTCCAAATTTCGGTCAAAGGCCGGGGAAACCCGCATATTATAGCCCCGATGTGCAAAGTCGATGATGTGCATTCCAATATTTTCGCTGCACACCCGGACACAGTCGCCGCAGAGGATACATTTGCTGGGATCCCGGATGATGGCGGGGCTGGACAAATCCAGTTCTTTTTCTTCCCGGCTGTCCCCAAAACGGACCCGGTGGATGCCGAATTGGACAGCCAGCGCCTGTAGATGACATGCGCCGCTCTTCTCGCAGGTGGTGCAGCTGCAATTGTGAGAGGCCAGCATCAATTCCAGAATCATCCGCCGGTGCTTCAGCAGGCGGGCGGTGTTGGTGCGGATGCTCAGGCCGTCCCGGGGCTGCATGGAACAGGAGGTCTCAATTTTCCCCCGCTCGTCCTCCACCACACACATCCGGCAGGCGCCGTAGACCGACAGGTCGGAGTAGTAGCAGAAGGTGGGCATCTCGATGCCGGCCTTCCGAATCACGGACAGGACATTGGGTTCCCCGTCGAAGGGCACCCGCTGGCCGTCGATGTACATAATTCCCTTTGCCATACCGCTCACTCCTCCCGAATGGCGCCAAAGGGACAGCAGCCCCAGCACGCGCCGCATTTGATACACTTTTCCGTGTCGATGACATGGGGCATCCGGATCTGTCCGGAGATGGCCTCCATGGGGCATTGTTTCATGCACTTGCCGCAGCCCTTACACAGCACCGGGTCAATTTGCAGCACCTTTTTGCGCCCGTTGCAGTGAGGACAGTGTTTGTCCACCACGTGGGCCAGGTACTCGTCCCGGAAGTATTTCAGGGTGCTCTGCACCGGTTTGCAGGCGCTCTGGCCCAGTCCGCACAGGGCAGTTTCGCTAATGGTGGCAGACAGTTCTTCCAGCAGGTCCAAATCCTCCAGCGAGCCCTCGTTGTTGACGATGCGGGTGAGAATTTCCAGCATCCGGCGGGTACCCTCCCGGCAGGGAACGCACTTGCCGCAGGACTCGTTCTGGGTAAAGTTCATGAAGAACCGGGCGACCTCCACCATACAGGTGTCCTCATCCATGACCACCAGCCCGCCGGAACCGATCATGGCGCCCAGCTTTTTCAGGGAGTCGAAGTCCAAGGGCATGTCCAGGTGCTCTTCGGTGAGACAGCCGCCGGAGGGCCCGCCAATCTGAACGGCCTTGAACTTTTTGCCGTCCTTGATGCCGCCGCCGATGTCGAAGATAATTTCCCGCAGGGTGGTGCCCATGGGCACTTCAATGAGGCCGGTGTTAACCACGTTGCCGGTGAGGGCGAAAGCCTTGGTTCCTGGAGAGTTCTTTGTACCGATGGACTTGAACCAGACCGCCCCTTTCCGGATAATCAGGGGGACGGCGGAGAAGGTCTCCACATTGTTCAGCACAGTTGGCTGAGCCCACAGGCCGTGTTCCACCGTGCGGGGCGGTTTCACCCGGGGCATACCCCGGTTGCCCTCGATGGAGGCGGTCAGGGCGGAACCTTCGCCGCAGACGAACGCGCCCGCGCCCCGGTTGACGTGGAGATGGAACGAGAAATCGCTACCCAGAATGTGATCCCCCAGAAGACTCATTTCTCTGGCTTTGGCAATGGCAGTTTTCAGCCGGGACACGGCAAGGGGATACTCGGCGCGGACGTAGATGTAACCCTCGTCGCTGCCTGCCGCCAGCGCAGCAATGAGCATCCCCTCAATGATGGAGTGGGGGTTGCCCTCCATGATGGAGCGGTCCATAAACGCGCCGGGGTCGCCCTCGTCGCCGTTGCAGACCACATATTTTTTGCCTTTGGGCTGTTTGCGCACACTGTCCCACTTGCGTCCGGCGGGAAACCCGCCGCCGCCCCGGCCCCTCAGGCCGGAGTCCAGGATTTCTTTACAGATGGCCTCATCGGTCCATTCAAACAGAGCCTGTTCAAAGGCCAGGTAGCCGTCCTTGGCCAGATACTCGTCGATGTCCTCGGCGTCCGTGGTGCCGCAGTTCTCCAGCACAACCCGGTGCTGGCGGTGGTAGAAGGGGATGTCGCTGTGTTTGGGGTATTTTACGCCCTCCAGTTCATAGAGCAGCCGTTCCACAACCTCGCCCTTCAAAATGGTTTTTTCGATAATTTCGTCACAGTCCTCCAACTGGACGTGGATATACAAAATACCTTCCGGCTCAATCTGAACCAGCGGGCCCATTTCGCAGAAGCCGTGGCAGCCGCTTTTTTTCAGATAGACGCCGTCCCCCTTGGGCCGGGCTGAGGACTCGGTTTCGTTTTCCTGGGTAAGCCCGACATAGACATCCAGTCCCCGGCGGGCACACTCCTCTTTCAGGTAGTCGTAAAGCTTCAGAGAGCCGCCGGCGATGCAGCCGGTTCCGGCGCAGAGCAGCACCTGTCTTTTCTGGTAGGACAGAGCCCGTTTGGCCTTGAGGCGGCGGACCTCCAGCTGTTCACGGTTCATTTCAGACATTGGCGGCGTCCTCCTTTCTCAGGCTCTCCAACAGGTCGATGGCCAGTTCCGGAGTCATTTTGGAATGAACCTGGTCGTTGACTGTAACCACTGGAGCCAGACCGCAGGCGCCCAGGCAGGCCACCGTCTCCAAGGTAAACAGGCCGTCAGAAGAGGTCTTCTGTTTCCCCTCCAGCTCCAGATACTCTTTGATGGCGTTGAAGATGGGCTGAGATTTACGCACATGGCAGGCAGTGCCATCGCACACCTTGATGATGTACTTGCCCTTGGCCTCCAGGGAAAAGTTCTCGTAGAAGGTGGCCACGCTGTACACCTTTGCCACCCCGACATCCAGCTTCTGGGCAATTCGCTCCAACACCGCCGGGCTGAGGTACTTATACTCCGCCTGAATGTCCTGCATAATGGCGATAAGGTGGTGGAGCTGACTGCCGTAGCCGTCGATAATCTCGTCCACCCGTTCCATGGAATTTCCATTGGACATGGCTGTTTTCTCCTCTCTCTTTTGTCGCTTTTGGACAAAATTTTGTTCTATGAGATTCTAACACAGCCGCAGGCTTTTTACAAGGAGAATTTGCAGGAAATATTTCATCGTTCGACAAAGAGGCGGTACGGGGCAAACCGTACCGCCTCTGGGGTCACCGCTTCACTTTTCTCGGGCTAGGCCAGGCATCCGGCCCGTCCGTCTTTGCCACTTCTTTAAAATCTTCTGTCTCCCGGGCAAAGTCATACATAGCCTGTGCAATGGCATACATCTGCGGATAATACACCGCACAGCCTGATTTGGATTCCGTCCGCTCAAAGGCGTAGCTCCAATCGGTTCCCGCCATCTTCCGCGCGTGGAGATAGCGGGCCACCGACGCAGAAAAACAATCGGTTCCCGCTTTTTTCTCCGCCCGTCCCGCATACTCAATGTAGGACAGCAGGGCGTATTCCGCCTTGGACAGACATTCGTTCAGCCGTCCCGCCAGATAGAAAACAATTTCCTCGCCCACATAGCTGAGCATTCCATCCGCCCGGAGGTACAGCCGGGTAAATTCCGCCCCATGGCGCTGGGCAAATTCCGCAGGATCAAAGTTTAACGCCCGGTAGACCTCCAGCGTCAGTTCTGCACTCAGCCTGGTTTCCCGGGTGTCTCTTTCCTCCGGCATACACTCATCTCCTTGCAAAATTCAACAGATTCCCTTCTATCATAACACAGCGGGAAGCAGTCTGCAAGGTGTGTCTGCCTATTCCGCAGAAAATTGAGGAACCCCGCCCCCAATGGGGCGGGGCCCTTACAGAAGAAAAATGGACAGATTCAAGAACCGCGAAGCGGTAACGATAGGCAGATGTGAAAACCCGGCAAAAATAAGCAGCAATCAGTGGAAGGAACGACCACATTGCCGTTTATTTTTGCCGGGTTTTAGTCACGGTAATGAATGCGATTACACCGCATCAAGTGATTGATAGGTAAAAGTCCATTTTCCAGGTGTCTGTACACCTATTTATAATATACAGAGACCCTGGGGATTTGTCAAGGGAAAAGTGTAAATTTCGCGCTTTTTGTGCAAGATTGCCAGTTTCTCGACACAACTCTACCGTGCAGCAACGCCGGCTTTCGCTCATTTCTTCTTTTTCTTTTTCTCAAAGAAGCCCTTCAAGCCGCCCTCAGGGACCTTTTCGCCCATAGCCGCACCAAAGGCATTCAGTGCCTCCCGCTGTTCCGCATTGAGGGAGGTAGGCACCTGTACCTTGACCGTAACATACTGGTCACCCCGCCGCTGGCCCCGGCTATTCAAGTCCGGGATGCCCTTTCCCCGAAGCCGGAAGGTGGTGCCCGTCTGGGTGCCGGCGGGAAGATTGTACTTCACCTTGCCGTCAATGGTGGGAATCTCTAGTTCCGCGCCCATCGCAGCCTGATAAAAGCTGACCGGCTGTTCGTAGAGAACTGTAATGCCGTCCCGCTGGAACTGGGCGTGGGGTTTCACTTGGACACGGACCAGCAGATCCCCGGCAGGACCACCGTTTGACCCGGCATTGCCCTGCCCCCGGAGGGAAACAGCCTGCCCATTGTCGATACCCGCCGGAATAGTGACCGTGAGCCGCTGTTTCTTTCGCACACTGCCCGCCCCGCCGCACTCTTTGCAGGGAGTATGGATGAGCTTACCAGTGCCCCGGCACTTGGAACAGGTGGTGGTGGTGGAGAAGGCGAAGCCCCCCGCGCCCCGCTGGATGCGCACCTGCCCGCTTCCCCGGCAGTCGGGGCAGGTCTCGGCGGTGGTGCCCGCCGCACAGCCGGATCCCTTGCACTCACCGCAGGTTTCGGTACGGCTGAGCTCGATCTCCTTGGAACAGCCAAACGCCGCCTCTTCAAAGGTAAGGCTCAGGTTAACCCGCAGGCTCTCCCCTTTCTGCGGGCCGCCCCGCCGCCCGCCGCTGCCGCCGAAGCCGCCAAAACCGCCGCCAAAGAAGGAGCCGAAGATGTCGCCTAGGTCAATATCCCCCATGTCGAAGCCAAATCCGCCGCCGCCGCCCCCGCCGTAGCTGGGGTCCACACCGGCAAAGCCGAACTGGTCATACCGGGCCTTCTTCTCCGGGTCGGATAGAATGCCATAAGCCTCGTTGATCTCCTTGAATTTGGACTCCGCATTCTTGTCGCCGGGGTTCACGTCCGGGTGGTACTGTTTGGCCAGCTTGCGGTAGGCTTTTTTAAGTTCGTCCTCCGAGGCTCCCTTGGACAGGCCTAGGACCTCGTAATAATCTCGTTTTTGTTCCGCCATATGGATTCACCTAATTTCAAAAGGATGCGGGCGGCCAAAGGCCGCCCCTACGGGCTGATCCTGTAGGGGCGGACCTGTGATCACCCGTAAAAATAACGGACAATCCAATCCATTTACTTCTGACTGTCGTCAATGACCTCGTAGTCCGCGTCCACTACGCCGTCACCGGTGGGGCCGGACTGTGCGCCGGACTGAGGCTCCCCGGTAAATCCGGTGCCGCCCATTTCGGGGCCGGGGCCGGCCTGACCGTAGATCTTGGAGCCCACCTCGGCAAACTCCTTGTTGACGGCCTCAGTGGCGTCTTTGATGGCGTTAATGTCAGCGCCCTTCAGGGTCTCTTTCAGGTGATCCAGAGCGGCCTGCACCTTTGCCTTATCTTCCGCAGGCAGTTTATCGCCCACCTCACCCAAAGTTTTCTCCACCTGATAGGCAGTTTGGTCGCCAGCGTTGCGGATCTCAGCGGCCTCACGGGCCTTCTTATCCTCGGCAGCAAACTGTTCCGCCTCCCGCATGGCCTTGTCAATCTCCTCCTTGCTCATGTTGGTGGAGGAGGTGATGGTAATATGCTGCTCCCGTCCGGTGCCCTGGTCCTTAGCCGACACGTTGACGATACCGTTGGCATCAATGTCGAAGGTGACCTCAATCTTGGGCTCGCCCCGGCGGGCGGGCAGGATGCCGTCCAGCATAAACACGCCCAGCTGCTTGTTGTACTGGGCCATCTCCCGCTCGCCCTGGAGGACCTTGATCTCCACAGAGGGCTGGTTGTCAGAGTAGGTGGTAAACACCTGACTGCCGTGGGCAGGGATGGTGGTGTTGCGGTCGATGATCTTGGTCATAACTCCGCCGGCGGTCTCAATGCCCAGGGACAGAGGGGTGACGTCCAGCAGAAGCAGATCTTTCACATCACCGGTAAACACGCCGCCCTGGAGGGCCGCGCCCATGGCCACGCACTCATCGGGGTTAATCCCCTTAAAGCCGTCCCGGCCGGTGATGTTCTTCACCGCCTCCTGCACAGCGGGGATACGGCTGGAACCGCCCACCAGCAGGACTTTGTGCAGGTCTCCGGCGGAGAGTTTTGCGTCGCCCATAGCCTGACGTACAGGCCCCATGGTGGCGTCCACAAGATGGTGGGTCAGTTCATTGAACTTGGCCCGGGACAGGGTTAGGTCCAGATGCTTGGGGCCGGTGGCATCGGCGGTGATATAGGGCAGATTGATGGCGGTGGTGGTCACGCCGGACAGCTCAATCTTGGCCTTCTCCGCAGCCTCTTTCAGCCGCTGCATGGCGACTTTATCGCTGGACAAGTCCACGCCCTCGGCGCTCTTAAACTCGGCCACCATCCAATCCATGACACACTTGTCAAAATCGTCGCCGCCCAGCCGGTTGTTGCCGGCGGTGGCCAGAACCTCGATTACGCCGTCGTCAATGTCCAGAATAGACACATCGAAGGTGCCGCCGCCCAAGTCGTAGACCATGATTTTCTGGGCCTCTTCCTTGTCCACCCCATAGGCCAGGGCTGCGGCGGTCGGTTCGTTGATGATACGCTTAACCTCCAGACCGGCAATTTTGCCTGCGTCTTTGGTGGCCTGACGCTGGGCATCGGTAAAGTAAGCGGGGACCGTGATCACCGCCTCGGTAATGGTCTGACCCAAGTAGCTCTCGGCGTCCGCCTTCAGCTTCTGGAGAATCATGGCCGAAATTTCCTGGGGGGTGTATTTTTTACCGTCTACCTCCACCCGGTAGTCGGAGCCCATCTCACGCTTGATGGAACTGATGGTCCGGTCGGGGTTGGTAATTGCCTGCCGCTTTGCCACCTGACCCACCATGCGCTCGCCGTCCTTGGAGAAGGCTACGACAGAAGGGGTAGTGCGGTTACCCTCTGCGTTGGCAATGACCACAGCGTCGCCGCCCTCCATCACCGCTACGCAGCTGTTTGTTGTACCTAAGTCGATACCAATAATTTTTCCCATGATATTTTCCTCCTAAATATATGAAAGATTGTGTTACAAATTGGTTGCAGAGACGCACATGCTCCGTCCGTCCCGGCAAATTTATTGCAGAAGCGCCGCTCCCAGCGAAAGCAAAGCGGACAGCCAGACCAGCAGGCCGGCGCTGAGCATCAAGGTAAATTTGACATTGGTGTTACACATTGGTCTGACCTCCTTGTATCGGTCCTCAGTTGGCAACCTGAACCATAGCGAAGCGGATCACCTTATCCCCCAGCTTGAAACCGGATTGGAAGACTTGAGCTATGGTGTTCTCCCCCAGGTTTTCATCTTCAATGTGCATAACTGCGTTATGGAGGTTGGGGTCAAAGGTCTCACCCAGGGCAGCGATTTCGGTAACACCCAGCTTGGCAAAGACCTCTTTCAGCTGGTTCATGGTCATTTCTACCCCTTTTTTGTATGCCTCATCGGTGGTTTCCTGGTTCATCGCCCGTTCCAAATTGTCGTAGACAGGGAGAAACGCCTGAATGGTGTCCGCCTTAGCGTCGGTCCACAAAGATTCCTTCTCCCGGGCCGTGCGCTTGCGGTAATTGTCATACTCGGCAGCCAGACGCAGGAATTGGTCTTTGGGAACGACCAGCTCTTGCGTCGAGGCATTTTCCTCCTCTTCGGGGGTCTCCAGTTCCGCGCTGGGCGCCTGGACCTCTTCCACTGTTTCCACCGCCTCAGTTTGTTCCTCCAGCACCTCGGGGGCCGTTCCTTTCTTTTCTTTCTTCTTGCTCACAATTCATGCTCCTTACACAGCTTATAATGATCTTCTTGAACTTCCGGACATATCGCGGTGCGCTCCTGCCGGTGCAGGAACACGGCGTCCGTTACCCGTCCTCGTCCTCCGCCCCGGTGGGCAATTCCTTGCCGAACATTCGGGTAAGGCTGTCGGCAAAGTAAGACAGCCGGGCGGTCACTTTGGCATAATCCATTCGGGTGGGGCCCACCACTCCGATCACCCCCCGCATGTTGTCTCCAATGTCGTAGCTGGCCATAACTACACTGGTATCCTTCAGCGCATCGTTCACATTCTCCGGTCCGATCAAAATATTCATATTCTTGCCGGTATCCAGTGTAGCGGGCAGGCGGGGGGCTTCACCCTCCTCGCTGAGATAGGTCATCAGGGGCTTCGCCTTGTCTAGACTGCGGTACTCTGGGTGCTCCAGAAGATGGGTGATACCGGCGGTGCGGAATTTCTGTTGTCCCTGGTCGGCCAGCACCTCCATGGCAAAAGACACAACCATAGAGATCAGCTCAAAGGCTCCCGGCGCGGTATGCGTCTCCATTTTATCCAGGGTCTGCTCCATTTCCTCCCGAGACAGGCCCACAAAGGAGCTGTTCAATACAGCGGACAGCATTTGAAGCTGGGGGTCCGTCAGCCCGCCGGGCATATGGATTAATTTGTTTTTGACAATGCTGCTATCGGTCATTACCACGGCGATAAACGCGTTTTCCTCTACCATCAGCAGGTCGAACCGCTTGACGGTGACCCGCTCCTTGGCTGCGGCCATGGTAAACACAGGGTAGTCGCTGAGCTGGGAAAGCACCTTGCCCGCCCGGTCAATCACCCGGTCCAGCTCCTCCATTTTCAGGTTCAGCGCGTCGTTGATACGCTGGGTCTCCTGTAAGGTGAGCTGCTGGCGGTCCATCAGCTCATTGACGTAGAGCCGGTAGCCAGAGGCGGAGGGCACCCGCCCTGCGGAGGTATGGGGCTGTTCCAGATAGCCCAGCTCCGTAAGGTCGGCCATCTCGTTTCGGATGGTGGCGGTAGATACATCCAGCCCGGCCAGCTGGGCCACAGCCTTGGACCCCACCGGCTCTGCGGTGGCGATGTAGGTCTCTACAACGGCGCGGAGAATACGTTTTTTTCGTTCTGACAGTGCCAAGGCGCTCACCGCCTCCTAATCTCTGGTTTAGCACTCATATTCCTCGAGTGCTAAAGATAATGTACCACCACCCCCCGGAATTGTCAATAGGGACTTTATGAATTTATTATAAACAAAATCACCCCGGCCATTCTTTGCAGAACAGCCGGGGCTGTGCTAAATTTTACGTCTCGCCGGAGCCTTCTGCCCCCGGCCTCTCCCAATGCGGAAGGGTATCAAACAAAATCCACTCCTGGTCGATCCGTACCACCAGGCCCTCGCTGATCTTTGCATACTGTGCTCTCAAATCAGGAGAGAAATTGGTCTGACCGTCTGTCTCGGGCAGTCCGTTTGTATAGGAGGCCACCGGTTGAATCACGCTCTCATCCACCTCCACGGCCACCGCTTCGCCGGTGGACCAGTACAGCACGCCATCCACCATGATCGCACGGCAATCCTCCATCGCTTCCGGTGCGCCGCCGGGCCACTCTTCCCCCTCGTCGGGGACAAGGCTTTCCGCAGTCCCGTTGTAATCCGCCACGCCGGCCATTGAATTACTGGCTTGACTCTCATCCCCCGCAGTTCCGGATTGGGCGCCGCTGGTGTTCTCCATCTGCGTCATACCTCCGCCCATCCCCAAATGGGTCAAACCGTAGCCCAACACCAGTACCACAGCGAAACTGGCGGCCAATCCCAGCCAGCGCCCAAAGCGGTCTCCTGCTTTGGGACGGCAGTATTCCTCCGCCTCCTGAATCAAGGCATCGTCCAGCTGGCCGATTGCGTCTAAAATATGTTCTGTGGTCATACTGCCACCCCCTCCCGCTCCAATTCCCGCTTCAATCTGCCCCGCATCCGGTGGAGCTTGGACTTCACCTGGCCAGTGGTCAGCCCGAACCGGCCGGCCAAATCCTTCAGCGGCTCCAAATGGAAGTACCGCCGGACAAACAACACCCGATCCAGCTCAGGCTGACGGCGGAGAAAGGCGGAGATCAACGCCGCTGTCTCTCCAGCCTCCAATTCCTCGTCGGGGCGGCGGTGGTCCGGCAGACAGCCCTCCAGTTCATGAAGGGCCACCTCCACCTGACTGCCGCCGCGCCGCGCCGCACGGATACGCCGCCACCGGTCCAGAGACAGATTCCGGGTGAGTTTGCCAAAAAAGGCGGAAAGACTATTGGGCCGCTGGGGCGGCATAGCGTTCCAGGCCCGAAGCCATGTATCATTGACACACTCCTCTGCGTCCTCTTCCCGGTCCAAAATCCGCCGGGCGATGGTCTGGCAGTAAGGGCCGTATTTCTCCTCACTCTCCACAATGGCCTGTTGGGTACGTGCCCAGTACAGGTCAATGATTTGGCTGTCATCCATGGCGGAAACCTCCTTTTTTCTCGGCGCCGCTGGGGCGTTTTGCCTTGTTTCAAACAAGTCCTAAACCGTCTCTCTATTAAGACGCAAAACCGCGCCGAAGGTTTTTTCTCCGGCGCAGTTTTTCAGATTCAAGCCAGTGGTTCAAAGTCAGAGGCAGGGTGCTTGCACAGCGGGCAGATATAGTCGGCGGGTAATTCGTCCCCCTCGTAGACATAGCCGCAGACGGTGCATACCCAACGCTTTTTCTCACTGGGTGCGGGGGCAGCGGCGGGTCTGGGCTTAATGCGGGCCTGATAGTAGGCATAGGTGGCGCTGGGGGCGCTGGAAAGAACGCCGCCGTCCAACACGTCAGCCAGGAACAGGGTGTGGGTGCCCAAGTCGGTGGCAGACACCACTTTACAGCTCAGCCATGCGTTGACGCCCTGAGTAACATAGCGAATCCCATCGGCATCTTTACCAGTGTGTTCATCAAACCCGGCGAACTTATCCACATCCCGGCCCGACTGGAACCCGAACCGCTGGAACAGATCAAACTTAGCCTCCTCAGACAGAATGGAGACGGTGAAACGTCCAGTCTCCTTCACCATGTCATGGGTATAGTTGCCCTTGTTCACTGCGATGACTATGCGGTTGGGGTCGGTGGTCACCTGAATTGCGGTATTCGTGATACAGCCGTTGTCCTTGTCCCCCTGGCGGGCGGACAGCACAAACAGGCCATAGCTCAGGGAATACATTACCTTATTGTCCATAAAAACTGCCTCCTTAATTTGGATTGATCGCCTTTTAAGTTAGTCTACCATAGTTTGGCCCGGAAGTCCAGAAACAAACCGAAAAAAATTGGTTGACACCGTAGACCATCGGTGCTATGATAGGTTTACAAAGTAGACCTATCAGACAGGGAGCATACCCTGCAAAACACAGACGGGAGGAGATACTGTAATGGAGAACATCAATCTGACCAACAGCGAATGGTATGTACTGGACTGCCTGTGGGAGCGGTCACCCCAGACAGTGATGGAACTGGTGTCCGCGCTGAACGGACGGCTGGGTTGGGCCAAGAGCACTACCATCACTACCCTGCGGCGGATGGAGGACAAAGGACTGGTCCTGTGCCAGACCCAGGGCCGTACCAAGCACTACTCCTCGGCCGTTCCACGGGACCGCGCCGTCCGCGGGGAGACCCGCTCCTTTCTGAACAAGGTCTACCGGGGCAGTGTGGGGCTGATGATGTCCGCCTTGACCCAGGACCGGGCGTTGTCCAAAGAGGAGATCGACGAGCTGTACGAAATTTTACGGAAAGCAGAGGAGGAAACAAAATGAAACTTCTGACTCAATGGATGGTTACCTCCAGTGCCCTCCTTATAATCGTGCTGGTGGTGCGGTTCTTTGTTCGGGACAAGTTGTCCGCCCGAATGCGGTACGCTCTGTGGGGGATAATACTCCTGCGCCTGCTTTTCCCGTTTCAGTTTTACGGGGACCATGATGTACTTCCTGTGGTGGCCTCCAACCTGGCAAGCCCCCTGGAAGAACGTCTGGACCAGGAGAACAAACGGCTGAGTATGCGCTATATTGCCATGATCCCCTCGGAGCTGGTTACCTGGGAAGCGATACAGGAGGGGAGCTATCTCATGGTTCCCCTCCCCTACGACCACGCCCCTCTGCCCGACCATATTTCGGTAAACGAGGATGAGGTTATCTATCAGACGATCCGCGCGGGCGGCCACAACATGGATAACAAGCTGTTGGCGCTGTGGCGGACTGGAGTGGCGGCGGCAGGCGCAATCATTTTCCTGTCCAATCTTCTCTTTGCCCATCGGCTGAAAAGGCGGCGGAACGGGCTGGAGGGGACCGGCGCACCCATCCCCGTCTACCTGGCGGAGGGCCTGGCCTCTCCCTGCCTGTTTGGGGTATTCCAGCCCGCCGTCTATGTGACCCCGGAGGCAGTGAAAAACCCGGACATCCTGCGCCATGTGCTGGCCCATGAGCTGACCCACTACGCCCACAAAGACCACATCTGGTCCCTTCTGCGGATTTTGGCCCTGGCTCTCCACTGGTATAACCCCCTGGTGTGGCTGGCGGTTGTCCTCTCCAAACGGGACGGCGAGCTGGCCTGCGACGAGGGGGCGGTTGCCCGGCTGGGGGAGGGGGAGCGTATCCCCTATGGCCGCACCCTGGTGGACATGGTGGCCTGCCAGTCCCTGCGGCCATCGGACCTGCTGTCCTGCTCCACCGCTATGTCCGGCGGGAAAAAGTCCATTCAGCAGCGGATTTCCCGTTTGGCCCGCAAACCGGAGACGGTGAAAGCCGCCGTGTTTCTGGCCGCGGCGGCGCTGGTGCTGGCGGCAGTCTTCGCCTTTGCGGGACGGTCCCAGCCGCTGACTGCCCAAGAGCAGTTTTTCCAGGATGTGGAACAGGCGGTATCCATTCGCTTTTCCCCGGCCCTCTATTCCAGTCAGTTTTACCCCTCTCCCATCCAGGATCCGGACCTTCTTGATGCCGCAAAAAAGCTGCTGCGCTCCGCCGTCCCCCTGGGTCCCGACGACCCGGAGCCGGAGCGGGATACGCTGATGCACTCCAGTACAATTACCCTCAGCCGGAGCAGCGGGGAGGAGTCCTTCTACACCCTTCTGTGGGAGGACGGCTGCACCTATGTGTTCGCAGGAGCGGTCCGGTGGTGGGAGGAGGAACCGGACGGGGACCCGTGGCACAGCCAGGTATTCCGGACGGAACAGAACCTGGTTTCCGCTCTGGAAAGCATGGCTCGGGGGCAGTGGTACCGAGAGCGGGAAGACTTGACTCCGGCCACCTATGGCTATAATATGTTTTGGAATCAATTAGATGCCGCGCAGGGAATTTGGCTGGCCGCTCCCATGCTCCACGACGGACGGGTCCTCACCAACCCGGAGCCGCTGGAACAGGTCAAGCAGCTGCTGGTCTTGACCCCCATCCCACGGAACGGGCCGTTAGAACGGGACGAAGATTGGACCGACCGCGTTGTGGACACCATCGCGTTTTCCTTAACCCAGCCGGGTCCGGAGTGGACAGGGGCAGATGCTGCTGGGTGTTATTCTATCGTGTACTTGGACGAGGACTGCTTCTATGTATGCTCTGGAGACAACCAAGAGGGATATTACATCGGCACCATTTCCAGCGAAAATTGGGAGAACGCAAGACAGATCCTCCAAAACGCCCCCACAGTGGATGACCGGCAGCGCACAGCGGCCAGCGAGGAGGATTTACGCGATTAGCTCAAGGGGAAACGCTCCATCCATGCCAAGGGAATCCCAACATTTTCCGCGGAACAAACCAAAAAAGCGCCGCCCAGATTGGGCGGCGCTTAATGAATCCGTTTGACAGGTGCCTCAATTGCGGAATCAGGACATACCGGGGATACCGGCAGGAAGCGCAGTGCCAACGCCGGGGCCGATGGGGAGGCCGGTAAGCATGTAGAGGCCCAGGAAGACAATCCAGGCCACCTGGAGCACCATAGCGATGGGGAACAGGCCGGCAGCCAGGGTGCCGATCTTGGCGTCCTTGTCGTACTTGGCCTGCGCCACACCCAGAGTAACCCAGATGTAGGGGGACATGGGGCTGAATGCGTTCGTGGGGGAGTCGCCCAGGCGGTACAGCAGCTGGATAAAACCGGGGTGATAGCCCAGCATCATCAGCATGGGGACAAACACGGGGGCGAGGATGGCCCACTTGGCGGAGCCAGAGGTCATGATCAGGTTGATCATACCGGTGAGCAGAATCACGCAGACCAGCATGGGGAAGCCAGTAAAGCCGGCGCTGTTCAGGAAGTTGGCGCCAGCGATGGCGAACACGGTGCCCAATTTGGTCCAGTTGAACAGGGCATTGAACTGGCCGCAGAAGAAGCAGAAGGAAACATAGCTGCCCATCAGCTCCATCTGGTGGGTCATGGCCTTATTGACGTCGCGGGAACTCTTGAACTTCTTGGTGGAGAAGCCGTAAATCAGGCCGGGGATGGCAAAGAAGAAGAACAGAATGGGGATCAGGTTGGAAATCAGGGGGGAGCCAACCAGCATCCGCTTACCAGTTTCCTCATCGATCTTGGCCAGAGGGCCCATGAAGAAGCCAACCAGGACCAGAACCAGGTAAACCAGCAGGCCCAGCCCGGCCAGACCCAGAGCCTTCCGCTCTGCGGGGCTGATCTCCTCCAGCTTGACCTCCATGGAGGAATCGGCGGGCACATACTTGCCGAAACGCTTGTCAATCAGCAGGTTGCACACAAAACCGATCACCAGAGAGCACATAAAGGTGGACGCGATCATGAAGTACCAGTTACAGGTTACTTCCACGTTGAAGACGCCCTCGCCCAGGAAGCCGTCCAGCACGGTGTTGGTGATGCCCTGAAGCAGGCCGTCCGTGCCGGCGATCATCAGGTTGGCGGAGAAACCGGCCTGTGCGCCGGCGTAGCCGCAGATCATACCGGCCAGGGGGTGTTTGCCGGCGCCGATGTACAAAACGGCAGCCACGGGGGGGATGACGACCATGGCGGTGTCGGAAGCCAGGTTGCCCACAGTGCCGACAAAGGCCACCACAAAGGGAAGGATAACGGGGGGAATGTTGCGCAGCTTATCCTGGAGCAGGGCCATGATCAGGCCGGACTCCTCGCACATACCGATGGCCAGCGTCATGGTGATAACCAGACCCAGAGGTGCGAAGCCGGTGAAGTTCTTGACCATGTTGGTCAGGAACCACATCAGGCCGTCAGAGGAGATCGGGTTCTCAACCTTAACGATCTCGTTGGTAGCGGGGTTCAGGGCGGAGACGCCCATCAGACTGAGCACGGCGCTGAGCACCGAGACGATCACAAACAGATACACGAACATGATCGCCGGAGGCGGCAGCTTGTTGCAGACGCGTTCCAGACCATCCAGGAACTTGTCCAGCCATGATTTTTTGGTCAAGGTAGTGTCAGGCATGGTATTCCTCCTTCTATGAAGAAAAAATTTCGTATATCCTCGTGTCTCCCCTCTCCCCCAAGAAAAGATTCGGCGAAGTATATACGTGCGAGAGTTATATTAGCATGCTTTTTGTGCAAAATCAAGAGGCGTTCACAAAAAAACAATATTTGGGTAAATGATTGTTCATATTAGACAAATCCATATGGTCGAAAATCTCTCAATTGTACAAAGTAAGTTTGCCGTCTTTTCTTTTTTCCCAACCTGTGATATCCTATGAAACAGGCGGTATGCACCCGCCGCAAGGGAGGAATTTATGAAAGAATTTTTCAGCGATTGGTTTTCTCTGGACGGCTTCAATATCTGGAAGCTGCACACCCCCATGGACTATGTGTATTTCGGCCTGATTCTGGTGGGCGGCTTTGTTCTGCTCTGGCTGGTGATCCGCTTTCTTGCCTCACGACGCACCCCGGAGGGCACCGCCGCCCGGGTAGAAAAGCAGCTGCGCAAGCTGGGCGGCAAGGAGTCTGCGGTCTACCGGGATGTGACCATCCGTTCCCAGCGGGACCACTGCTCCTGCGCTATGCTCTATGCCAACTGGGAGGGCGTGTATGTGGTTCAGGTCTACCATTTCGGCCTGGAGGTCTCGGGCAGCGCCTCCTCGAAATACTGGACGCTGTCTTATAACAAAGACATACGCCAGGTAGACAATCCTCTCGACGAGATGGAAGAGCAGATTGTAGTTCTCAACCGGCTGCTTGGCCGGGCAGGAATCCGTGGGGTGCCGGTGGAGAAGCTCGTCATTTTCGCCGATATCTATGGACGGCCCAGCCTGTCCCTCCGGGGCGTGGACTGCGCTGTGGTCCGGCAGGACCTGCCTAAGTGGCGCAAGGAGAAGCGGAAGGGGAGTACCATCGACTTAAAGGGTGTAAAGCAAGCCCTGGAGGCATCCTTCCAGACGGCTCCGAATCAGGGCTGAACCGGTACAAGATCCATTTACGAACCAGCGCGGCGGGGGCCGCGGTCAAAATCATATGCTTGAAAGGAGAAATCCCCCAATGAGCAACATCAATGAAGAGAGACTGCTGAAGGAATTTCTGGAGTTCGTGCAGATCGACAGCGAGAGCTGCAATGAGCGGGCCATGGGCGAGCGCCTGTGCGAAGTGCTGAAGGAACTGGGTCTGGAGCCCATCACCGACGAAGCCGGCAAAACCTATAACTCCAACGGCTTCAATGTCTTCGCCCGCCTTCCCGGCGAGGGTGAGCCGGTGGGCCTCAGCGCCCACATGGATACCGTGGTCCCCGGCATCGGCATCAAGCCCCAGATTAAAGACGGCGTCATCTACTCGGACGGCACCACCATCCTGGGCGGCGACGACAAGAGCGGCATCTGCGCCATTCTGGAGGCCGTGCGGGTAATTCTGGAAAACAACCTGCCCCACCGTCCGGCGGAGATCATCTTCTCCATCGGCGAGGAGGGCGGCATGCGGGGCGCCAAGGCGTTCGACTGCTCCCAGCTTCAGTGCAAGCGGGCCTATGTATTTGACTCCAGCGGCGACGTGGGCAAAATCGTCATTGGCGGCCCCGGCCAGACCAAGATCTTTGCCGATGTGGTGGGCCGCCGGTCCCATGCGGGCCTCGCCCCCGAGGACGGCATCAGCGCCATTCAGGTCATGTCCAAGGCCATTGCCAAGATGAACCTGCTGCGCATTGATGAGGAGACCACCTGCAACATCGGTTCCATCAAGGCCGAGTACCCCACCAATATCGTCCCAGACCGCTGCTCTATCATCGCCGAGGTCCGCAGCCGCAACGCCGATAAGCTCAACGCCCACGAGGCGCACATCCACAAGTGCCTCCAGGACGCCTGCGACGAGGCCGGCGCCACCCTGGAGTACAACCCCATGACCAACTACGTGGCCTATAATGTCTCTGAGGACAGCGAAACCGTGAAGCTGATTGCCCAGGCCATTGAAAAGGCGGGCCACACCCCCCACACCGCCCTGGGCGGCGGCGGCAGCGACGCCAACGTCTACAACCTGAAGGGTATAGAAACCGTGGTACTGGGCACCGGCATGACCAAGGTACATACCACCGACGAGTGCCTGAAAATCCAGGACCTGAACGACACCGCCCGGGTGATTCTGGCCCTGCTGACCCTGTGAGGCGGCGGACATGACATTGGATAAGGTAGACTTTGACGCTCTGAGTCAGGAGCTGATTGCCCTCCGCCGGGACTTCCACAAGCACCCCGAACCGGCCTGGACCGAGTTCCGCACCACCGCCCGTATCATCGACGAGCTGGAAAAACTGGGCCTGACCGTCCAGTACGGCCCCTCCATCCACGTGCCGGAGAAGATGTTCGGCCTGCCTAAGGACGAGGTGATGGAGGAACGCTGGCAGCGGGCCTTGAAGGAATCTGCCCGCCCCGACCTGGTGGAGGCCATGAAGGGCGGCTACACCGGCTGTCTCGCGATGATTGAGGGGGCGCTCCCCGGTCCCACCGTGGGAATCCGGGTGGACATCGACTGCAACGACGCCCAGGAGGCCGACGACCCCAAACATCCCCCCTGCGCCCAGGGCTTCCGGTCCGTTTATGAAAACTGTATGCACGCCTGCGGTCACGACGCCCACGCGGCCATCGGCATTGGCGTGGCCAAGGTGCTGTGCGCCTGCAAGGACCAGCTGCGGGGCAAAGTTCTGCTGGTCTTCCAGCCCGGAGAGGAGGGCCTGCGGGGGGCGGCAAGCCTCACCGCCGCAGGGCACTTCTCCCAGTGCGACTACTTTTTCGGCGGACATGTGGGCCTGCTGGACGGCCTGGAAGTGGGCGACGTCGCCGCTGGAGGCCACGGCTTTCTGGCCAGCACCAAGTTTGACGTCACCTTCCACGGCCTCGCCTCCCACGCCGCCGCCCCGGAACGGGGCCGCAACGCCATTGCCGCTGCCGCAATGGCTACCCTGGGGATGCTGTCCATCCCCCGCCACGGCGACGGAGCCAGCCGCATCAACGTGGGTACCTTCCACGGCGGCACAGGCCGCAACGTTATCCCAGCCCAAGCGGAACTGTGCGTAGAGACTCGGGGCGGGACCACCGAAATCAACGCCTTTATGGAGGCCGAGGCCCGGCGCATCTGCCAGGGCGCGGCGGATATGTACGGCTGTACGGTAGAAACCCGGTTCATGGGCTCCGCCGGGTGCATCACCTGCGACGAACCGCTGGTCGAACACACCATTGAGGTGTTGTCCCAGATGGAAGACATCCACAAGATCCTCCGTGACATCAACTTCAACGGCGGTGAGGACGTAACCACCATGATGCGGGATGTGCAGGAGCACGGCGGGCAGGTCATCGAACTTGTCTTTGGTATGCCTCTGGCCGCCCCCCACCACAATGACTACTTCGACGTGGACGAGCGGGTTATCCCGCTGGCCGCCCGTATCTTCTCCACCTTGGCGCTGACCGCCGGAGACTGGAACAAGTAATTTTTTTCGGGGAGAGACCCCGCAATCTGATTAAGGAGGCATATTTATGTCGGAACTGCGCAGTATCATTGACAAATACTGGGAAAAGGTTAAGGAGCACCGCCGCTGGCTCCACCAGCATCCGGAACCCAGCGGGCAGGAGAAGGAGACCTCCGCCTATGTGGCCCAGGTCCTTCGGGACATGGGGCTGGAACCCACAGAGCATGTGGGCGGCTACGGCGTTACCGCCCTGATTCAAGGAGCGGGACCAGGCAAGTGCGTGGGCCTGCGGGCCGACATGGACGCCCTCCAGCTTACCGAATGCACCGGCCTGCCCTTCTCCTCTCTCAACCCCGGCATGGCCCATTCCTGCGGTCACGATACCCACACCGCCATGCTGCTGGGCGCGGCTTACGTGCTCAAGGAGCTGAAGGACACCTTTCACGGCACCGTCAAGCTGATTTTCCAGCCCTCCGAGGAAAACGCCGCAGACAGCGGCGCAAAGAAGATGATTGAAGACGGTGTTCTGCAAAATCCCAAGGTAGACGCAGTGCTGGGCCAGCACGTGTGGCCCCCCTTCCAGCTAGGTAAAGTAGGGGCCCGAAGCGGCCCCATGATGGCCGCTTCCGACCGGCTGTTCATCACCATCCGGGGCAAGAGCAGCCACGGCGGCAGCGCCCCCGACGAGGGCATCGACGCCATTATGATCGCCTCCTATGTGGTGGCAGCCCTGCAATCCATTGTGGCCCGGAATGTCCCGCCGCTGAAAAGCACCGTCATCTCTATCGGCAAAATTCAGGGTGGCAGCCGCTACAACGTCATTGCCGACGAGGTGAAGCTAGAGGGCACCTGCCGCAACTTGGATCTTGCCGTGCGGGATACCATGCCCGCCCGTATTGAAAACATCATCAAGGGAGTCACCGAGGGCATGGGCGGCACTTACGAGTTCCAGTATGTCCCAGGCTACTCCCCTACAGTCAATGACCCGGAGATGTTTGAACTTGTCCGCGAGGCCATTGTAGAGACCGTAGGGGAAGAAGGCCTTATCGTCCCCGAGTACTCCTCCTTAGGCGGCGAAGACTTCTCCTTCTACTGCAAAGAAGTGCCCTCCGCCTTCTTCTGGCTGGGCTGTCAGGACCCGGAAAAGCCCGCCCACCCCATCCACCACGGGGCTTTCTACCCCGCCGAGGAATCTTTGCCTATCGGAATGGAGATTATGGTTTCCTCCGCATTGAAATTCCTTGCAAAATAACCCTTTTCGAACAGCAGCGGCGTCAACCATTTTTGTTGACGCCGCTGCTGCCGTTTTCCCTGTGTATAATCGGAGCAAAATTCCGCCACAATGAGGGTATCGCGGTCTGCACTCAGACCGACTTGCTCAAAAGGAGTGGATCATTTATGGCAATCAATCCCAGAAAGGCGGCCATTATTGGCTGCGGCTTTGTGGGGGCTTCCATCGCCTTTCGGTTTCTACAGCAAGGGCTGTTTTCTCACTTGGTCCTGCTGGACGCCAACCAGGAAAAGGCAGAGGGCGAGGCTATGGACCTGAGCGACGGCCTGCCCTACGGCACAGCGATGGACATTTCCGCCGGAACCTACGACGATATCGCCGACTGCGCCCTGGTGGTCATCACGGCGGGAGTCAACCAGAAGCCTGGCGAGACCCGGCTCCAGCTCATCGAGCGAAACACCGTGATCCTTCAGAGCATTATTCGAGAGATCACTGCCCGTCCCTTCCAAGGTATTCTGCTCATCGTCTCCAATCCTGTGGACGTGCTGACCTATGCAGCCCAGCGGTTGTCCGGCTATCCCCGAGAGCGGGTCATCGGATCGGGCACCGTGCTGGACACCGCCCGGCTGAAACAGCTTCTGGGGGACGAGCTAAAGGTGGACAGCCGCAATGTCCACACCTTCATCGTAGGTGAACATGGAGATAGTGAGCTGGCGGTTTGGAGTGGGGCAAACGTGTCAGGACTGGACCTGGACGACTTCTGCCGCCTGCGGGGGAAGGAGCTTCTTCCTCCCGAGCGGGAGCGGCTCTACCGGCAAATTCGGGACAGCGCCTATGAAATTATCAAGCGCAAAGGGGCCACTTACTATGGTATCGCCATGGCAGTGGGCCGCATTGCGGAATGTATCGTGAAGGACGAACACGCGATTCTGCCTATCTCAGTGGTACTGAACCAGGAATACGGTCTAGATGGGTTGGCCCTGAGCATCCCCTCCATTGTGGGGAAAAACGGGCTGGAGAAGGTGTTGGAAATTCCTCTGGGGCAGGCGGAACAGTTTGCCCTGCAAGACTCCGCCCGTCAGCTCAAGGATGTGATTGCCGGTCTGGCTCTGCCCGCCCAGGGCCATTAGTCAATCAGAATCATATTCTGAATGTTGTTCCGGCCGGTCCCATTTTGCAGCAGATATACGGTGATAACCTCGCCTCCAGAGACGCTCAGCGTCAGGGAACCGAAGGTCTCTTGGGGCGGATAGACGCCCAGCCAGGCCGGGTCCAGAGGCTCGATCTCCAATCCCGACGGCATGGGAGTAAGGCTGGTATTGGCGTAGAAGAACTGATACGTTCCAGGCAGGATGCGCCGGAACGCAGAGACCTCTTTGTAGCGCAGGTCACCGTAGATGACCCTTCCGTCGCTCATAATCACATCCATCGGGCTGCTGTTATAGGCCAAATTGCCCACCCGGAAGCTGGAGCTCCCATTAGACGGCGGACAGCACCGGTCCGCAATTTGCAGCAGGTCCAGCCCGCCGGAAGTCTTGATGACGGCAATGGTGGAAAGCCCGTCGGCCTGGAAGGGCATAGATTTTTGGATATAAATGCGTCCGCTAGGATTGCTCACCGTTACAGTCTGGTAACCGGCTCGGACCCGGCCATAGTTGGTTACCGCGGCGTAGCCCAGCCGGTTTACAAAGCGGGAATTGGACACAGAAATCCGTAAAGGCGGGTAATTAAATGCCGCATTCAAGAACCGCACCCTGGCCGAACCAGGACGGTTGCAGCCTCCGCCTGGGCAGTTGTTATTTCCGGGGTAGACGGGACCGCCTTCCCCAGGATAAGGCAGAGGAATCACAGGAATGTTATCCTCCCCCGGATAGACAGGACCGCCCTCCCCGGGATAGGGCAGAGGGATCACAGGTTCCACAATTATGTCGTCTCCAGGATAGACTGGGCCGCCTTCCCCAGGATAGGGCAGAGGGATCACAGGCTCTACGATCATGTCGTCCCCAGGGTAGACGGGACCGCCCTCCCCGGGGTAGGGCAAGGGAATCACCGCCTCCCCGCCGCTGGAGAACCGGCCTGCGGGGGAAAGAAAATAACGAAAGCTCATATGCACGCACCAGAGTTGAACTCCGGACACTCCTTTCACTTGGCGCTGTCCCATGTTATGCACAACGCACCGAAGAAGTGCAGAGCGGGTGAATCAGGCAAATCCCGTTTTCAATGGTACAAACAAAGACCGCCCAAAGGCGGTCTTTTCTGCATTTCATTATTTGGACTCCAGGTCCCTGACCAGAGGCGGGAGCTGTGAAATCATATTGTCCATATCCTCAAACATGGCGCTCTTAGTCGTACCCAGCCGGCTGGCGGAGTCGATATGATGGACCACCTTCTGGTAATGGGTCTTGATCTGGTCAAAAAACTGGCGTAAAACCCGCAATTCCTGCTGAGAGCTTTCAAGCACTTGGGCAATTCCGGTTTGCACCGATACGGTGCCCCCCGCCGCCGATGTAATCTTTTCAAAGCTCCCCTCGGTCTGGCCTACAATCGCAGTTCCCTCCCCCAAGGTATGCTGGGAGGAGGCGATACTCTGGCTGAGCTCGTTGGCGCGGCACTCCACCTCGCTCACATCGGTATCTACCTCTCCGGCCAGCTCCTTAATCTCTCCGGCCAGCTGCTTCACCTGGGCCGCGACCACAGAAAAACTCCGCCCCTCAGCGCCGGCCCGGGCCGCCTCAATGGATGCGTTGATGGCCAGAATATTGGTCTGTTCCGCGATGGAGACAATTTTGCCCAAGGACTGCTGAATCCCTCGGATCGCGGCTTCCAGCTGGGAAAAGGTCTCCGCCATGGAGGTGTAGGACTCCTGAATCTCTGCGGCGGTCTGGGCCAAGGCTACCATCTGGCCCCGGGCCTCGGAAACGGCCTGCCCAATCTCTCCCCGCACTAAGCCGAACTGCTCCACCGTCTCACTGATGTTCGAGAAGGAAGCCTCCAGATTCAGGAGCTTGGCCTGGAACTGGTCGCCATCGCTGAGCACATCGCCAAAGGAGTCGCCCACCTGGCTCAGTTCCCAGAGGGAGGCAACCTCTTTTTTGACCAGCTCCTGTTGATACTCCTTCAGGCTGTTCGCCACATGCAGGACGGGGTAAAGGCTTTTTTCCTCCGGAAGCTGGCCGGCCGCCTGGCCCTTTCTTTTAAACAACATGGACGCACCCTCCCCTTACTCAAAGACCACGCAGGTCATAGACTGGTTGACAAACCGGTTATTGTAATGCTCGCCATATCCCACAAAACCGGCGTGATTTCCCAGCGCTGCCATATCCCGCAGATATTGCTGCATATAGCCGTGTTCGGAAAACAGCTTGTAACGGAACAGACAGTTAACTGAAAATACAGCGGAGCGTTGGGGGAAGTCGCGGCAGATCTCCTGAATGGTGTTCCGCACCACGGCCTGATAGTCGCCCAGCTCCAGAAGGATCAGCACGTCGGAGTCGTTCACCTGGCGGAAACAGGCCAGCGCGCCGCCGTTGACTTCCTTGATGGAGATGATGCAGGTGTCGTCCCCATTCAGCTTGCCAAAGGGGTTTTGGAAGGTACGGGTCAAAATTTCCTCATCCGTTACATGGAGGATATCTTTATACACCTGTTTGGCGCTCTTTCCGTTCAAAGCGCCCAGCATATAATTGGCCCGGTCTGTGTTGGAAGCCACAAAGCGGTAATCCCCCAACTGGTGGTAGATGTTCTCCTTATAGGTCTTGACCCGGCCATTCTGGTTGCGGATCAGTCCATAGGCCACAGCGTCCTGGTAGACCCGGCCGTTTGCAGACACCCGGCCCTGGTCTCCCGTACCGCCCATCAGGGATATACCCCGTTTATGGAGCGCGGTGTATATGGTGGTGAGGACACAGGCGTCGTTGCCGGAGCAGAAGTCGATACAAACCGTATCCCGGCTGGAGCCATTTACCGTCTGAATATCTTGTTCCAGACGCTTTATGTACTTGACTGGCATGGTAGACGCCTGTTCCAGTACGTTGGCGGCGGCAGTTACTCCCTCTGAGAAAGCCGCCACCGCCACCCCGTTTTCCACAATACCGGATTGGTACCCCATCCCAATACATCCAATGCTGGGCACTCCGGGAAAACGCTTTTCCAGCGCCGCCACATGCTCTTCAAACCGGTCGTTCGTAGAAAAAAGCATAATAAACTGGGGATGGTAGACGCCTTGGAGCGCCTCGTCCAGGCTTCCCCGCTGGCTCATGCCAAAAAACTGCTTCATACCGCCGTCCTCCTATTCTACATTTCGCAAGCAATTCATTATACGGTAGAATCGGCAGTATGTCAACAAAAAACAGCATTCGGCCCATCCTGAAAATACCAAAAACCGCTCCCTACAGCTCCACCAATTCTGTCGCAATTTTTTCCCGAAATATTCGGTCGTGCTCCACAAAGATTAAAGTAGGCTGATATTGTAGAAGAAGCTCCTCAATCTGTATCCGGGAAAACAGGTCGATATAGTTCAGCGGTTCATCCCAGATATAGAGATGGGCGCTCTGGCACAAGCTGGCCCCCAACAGAACTTTTTTTTGCTGGCCCGCACTGTAATCTTGCATGTCCCGTTCAAAAAGCGCCCTAGAGAAATCCAGCTTGCGCAGAACCGTGAGAAATTGGGTTCGATTGACCCCCTGCCCCTCTGCCCAATCCATCAGGCTTCCCCGCAGATGGTCCGCCCGCTGGGAGACATAGGAGACGGCCAGCCCCGAGGCCCGGAACAGCGTTCCCTCATAGGGGACGTCCTCCCCCATCAAAAGGCGGAGCAGGCTGGTTTTGCCAGAACCGTTTCCGCCCTCCAGACACAGCCGTTCCCCCCGCCGCAGGGTAAAGGTCACTGGCCGGCCGCTGGCCCCCGGATAGGCGGCAGTCAAGGTGCGGGCCTCTAACATACGCTCGCTGTGGTACATCAGCGGGGCTAATTTCAGGCTGTCCGCCCGCTCCACATCCTGGAGCAGTCCTGCCTTCTCTTGAATGGCGTTTTGCTGGCGGCTTTCTATGTTTTTAGCCCGCTGCATCATCTTGGCCGACTTGTGCCCAATAAATCCCCGGTCGGGGCGCAGGCCGGAGTTTTTAGATCCATACTTGGTCCGCTCCACCTTGTCCGACCAGTCGGAGGTCCGGCGGGCGGCCTGTTCCAGGCGGCGGATTTCCCCTTTCAGCTTTTCGTTCCGAGCCAACTCGCCCCGGTCCCGATCCTCCTTGTCCCGGAACCAGCTGGAGAACGTTCCCCGCACCAGTTCCGGGCCGGTCTGGTTCAGGGCCAGGATGTGGTCCGTACAACCGTCCAGAAAGGCCCGGTCGTGGGACACCAGCAAAAAGCCCCGATCCAGCTCCCGCAGATAGCGAGACACCAGCTCTCGGCCTGGACCATCCAGATGGTTGGTCGGCTCATCAATCATAGGGTAGGCTTCCTCGTTCAGAAAGAGGGCCGCCAGCAGGGCCCGGGTCTGCTCCCCGCCGCTTAGCGTGGCAAAGGGCCGCTCCAATACCTCACTGTCCAGCCCCAGCCTGGACAGCTCCCAGGAGAGCCGCCACTCCTCCTCCGGAGGCACTCCCTCCAAAAGCAGATCCAGCGTTCTCCGGGAGGGGTCCTCCACCGGCCGGGGCCAGCGCAGGCAGGTCTGCCCCTGGGCGATCGCTCCCCGGCCCTCCAGCTCCCCCGCCAGCAGGCGCAGCAGGGTGGTCTTCCCCCTGCCGTTCCGGCCCACCAATCCCAGCTTCCAGCTGCTGTCCAATTGCAGAGTCAGGTTCTCGAAAACCGGGGTATGGTCCCCGTCGTAGGTGAAAAAAAGATTTTGAATGGTTATCAGAGACATCTTGTCCCGCCTCCTGTTATGCGAAACGCCGCAAGAGGATACTTCTCCTCTCGCGGCGGCAGGGGCGGGGCACAGGCCCGCGTCTTACATAGAGCCGACGGGGGAAAAGGCGCATTTCCTCTTGCGGACCCACAACAGAACCGAGCCGTTTCTACGGCCCTCGCAGTCTATTCTGTCATGGAATCAACAAGTGGTATTGCGCATCTTCCCGCCTCCGATCTTTCTTTTGTGTCACACAGCATACCACACAGTACGCAGTTTTGTCAAGCCAGTTCCGGACCTTTGGAAATCGCCATTTTCAGCAGCACCGGGGTCAGCAGGGCCGAACAGATCACCGCTAGAACAATGGCCGGCAGGATAGATGGGTCGATCATCCCAGCGTTCACGCCCCGTTGCGCCACCATCAAGGCCACTTCGCTCCGGGCCACCATACCGATGCCCACCACCAGCGATTGGTGCCGGCTCATGCGGCAGACCAGACCGCCCAATCCGCAGCCAACAATTTTAGACAGTACGGCGGCGGCCACCAGCAGCAGGGCAAACACCAGAATACTGGAATTCATATCCCGCAGGTTGGTTTTCATGCCTACACTGGCAAAAAACACCGGTGTAAACACCATGTAGGAGGTGACGGTAAATTTCTTCGCCACAAACTGTCTGGCCTTGGTCACATTACACAAAATCAGTCCGGCGAAGTAGGCGCCAGTGATATCCGCCACGCCGAACCACTCCTCGGCACAGTAGGCCATCAGCAGGCAGAAAGCCAGCGACCACACCGCAACCCGGCGGCTATGCCAATGCTCCTCGGCAACGTAGATAAAAATCCGGCGGACCACCAGTCCCACCACGAAGACGAAGACAAAAAACAGCAGGATCCGCACCATTACCAGCACCGGGTCGGAGTCACCGGAACTGAATGCACTGAGGATGGACAGTACCACAATACCAATAATATCGTCGATCAAGGCGGCGCTGAGCAGAGTGGTGCCCGTTTTGGTTTTCAGCTTCCCCATCTCGTTCAGGGTCTCCACCGTGATGGATACTGAGGTAGCAGAAAATACCGAGCCCATGAAGGCGGATTTCAACAGATTATAGGCGGTAAATTCTCCGCCGCAGAAAAAGAAAAAGTACAGCCCGCCGCACAGAAACAGGGGGATAAATACTCCCAGCACGGCAATCAGGCTGGCCTGAACGCCGGTTTCCTTCAGCTCGTTCATATCGGTATCAATCCCGGCGGTAAACATCAGCATGATAACGCCGATTTCCGCCGCTTTGACCAAAAAGTCGGTGCTTTCCAACACCCCAAAGCCGCTGGGCCCCATAATAATGCCCGCCAGCAGCGCCCCCACCACCTGGGGTAGATGGACATGCTCAGTCAATATGCCGAACACCTTGGTGGACAGCAGAATGACAGCGAGCAGTAACAGATAAGTATACGATTCCATGACATTTCCTCCTCGCGCTTGGGAAAATCTTATGTCCCCGCCCGTTGGGCGGGGACACAGTTGCTTGCTTTGTTAAGCGTCCCTGTATTATAAGCATCCGGATTTGGGAAGTCAATGGGCAAAACAGCGGGAAACATGCTGGACTTTTCACTGTTTTTTGGATGAATCGTGGGGCGGCGTCAACCGAAGCTCAAATCATGAGGCAAATTCCGCCATTGCGTTTTTGTAAGTCTCCAGGTCCGCCGCCCATTCCGGATCGGCCCAATCCGTTTTCAGCTGGGGCCGGGCGGTCTGGAGAATCTGGGCAAAGTAGCGGCTGAATCGCTCCGCCCCCAGTGCGTCCAGATGGTGGGCATCGTAGAACAGGCTCTCATTCAAGCCAATATCGGCGTAGTCCAAATTAAAGTCGTGGAAGGGCACACCGTATTTGGCGGCAGTGGCCTCCACTGTATTCAGCATCGCCTTCTCCTCCAGCTCCAGGTTCGAGGGACTCTTTACCAGCCACAGTTCCACCCCCTCATCCTGACACAGTTTGATGATCTCTTCCAGCCAGAATTGATTTTTGTCCAGCAGGGGCGTTTTACCGGTAATCCCGCCTGCATCGGGCTTGGGGAAGGAGTCCTCTTTGGGGGGCAGCATGACAAACCCCTTATAGGGGTCCCGGGCCCGGGCGCGGTCAAAGGTAAAGTCCGATTTTTTCAGGTCGTTCCAGCGGCTGTGGTACTTCATAAAGTTGAACAGGCAGGAAAGCCGGCCCTCCAGGTCGGGGGCGGACTGCGACGACAGTCTGACCTTGTTCCAGGACAGAGGGATATCGTCCATATAGGAGTAGGTGACCCCGTCGTCCTTCTCCCCAACGTAATATTCCTTGTCGCCGAAGGCCATCCGGCATTCCACCACGACAAGAGCGGGGGACTGGGTCTTAAACGCCTCTTTGATATAGGTGTAGGTGGCCCAGAGGGGCTGCTGCTGGGTGGCAAAGACGTAGCTTTTAATTCCGGTCTCCGCCCAGATCTCCAGCGGACTAAACGCGGCATAGGCGTGACTGGGTCCGAAGAACATCACCTCAAACTGATTCTCCTTCTCGTTGTAAAATCCGCTGACCTTGTTGGTCATATCCCAGGGCGGGGCCAGGGATTTTCGCTCCAGCACCCGGTTCAGGGGAAGCAGGCACAGCCCCAGCAGAACCAGAAATATCAGGGTCTTGCCCAAAAATTTCAATTTATCATTCATGGTATACCTCAAAATGCAAAGTAGATGAACGCCGCTTCGGAGTAGCCTGGCCCGTAGACTCCGAAGACCAGAATAACCAGCGTCAGCCCCAGATAGAGGCACCACCGTACCGGCCAGACCAGCCCGGAGACCAGAGCAATCCCGTCCCCCTTCTCGTCGGCCAGATCAAAGAGAAACAGCACAAGCAGGGCACCTGCCAGAAAAACCGCCTCAACAACCCCGGGATTCAAAGCGGCTAAAGCAGTCCGGCAATACTGGAGCGGCTCCCCAATTCCCCAGAGCGAATGGCGGAGGATATATGCCGCCTCTTCTATACTTCCGGCCCGGAAAAACACCCATAGGGCGCTGACCACCAGAAAGGTCATTCCACATTGCAGAACCCGGACGGGCAGACCCCACGTCCTGCCGGAGCGGCGGAAGAGAAATTCCACGTTCATCACCAGCGCATGGAGCAGGCCCCACACCACAAAGGACCAGTCCGCCCCATGCCACAGACCGCTGAGGGTGAAGGTGAGCAGCACAAACAGACACTTCCTGGCCGCTCCCCGCCGGTTGCCCCCCAGAGGGATGTATACATACTCCCGAAACCAGCTGGTCAGGGAGATGTGCCACCGCTTCCAAAACTCGGTGACCGAGCAGGCAAAATAGGGCCGCTTGAAGTTGGCCATCAGCTCTATGCCCATCATTCTAGCACAGCCCCGGGCAATGTCGGAGTAACCGCCGAAATCGCAGTAAATTTGAATGGCAAAGGCACAAGTAGCCAGCACCAGCGCACCGCCCTCGTAGCTGCCCGGATTTTTGTACACCGGGTCTACAATCAGCAGAGCCAGCTGATCCGCAACCACCATTTTCTTGAAGAAACCCCAGGCCATCCGTTTGGCCCCGAGCGAGGCGTTTTGATATGTGAACCGGTGTTCCTCCTTCAGCTGGGGCAGAAGGCTGGAGGCTTTTTCAATGGGACCGGCCACCAACTGGGGAAAGAAGGAGACAAACAGGGCAAAGGTGACAAAATCCCGCTCCGGCTTCAGCCTGCCTTTGTAGATGTCCAGGGTGTAGCTGAGAGTCTGGAAGGTATAAAAGGAGATGCCCACCGGCAGGATGATGTCCAGCGCCGGGGCAGAGAAGGGGATGGAGAGCGCACGGCACAGGGCGGTAAGACTTTCGCCGAAAAAATTCAGGTATTTGAAGAAAAACAGCAGCCCTAAATTCATGGTCAGACTTACCGCCAGCAGCCACCCCTTCCGTTGGGGCCATCGCACCATCCCCAACCCGCAGAAGTAATCCACCAGGGTGGAAAACAGGATGAGGACGATGAATTCCGGCTTCCAGCACATGTAAAAATAGCAGCTGGCGGCAAGCAGCAGATATTTTCGGAATCGGAAGGGCAGGGCATAGTAGAGGAGAAAAACACAGGGGAAGAAAATCAGGAAGGGCAGGGAGTTAAACAGCATAAGCGCCTCCAAGTTGCACAGTAGGATTGGGAACCAGTATATCACAAGGCCGAACGGAAGAAAAGACAAGTTTTTGTCAATCTTTGCTTCGCCGCTGTTTTTCTTGCCCAACGGTGTAAAAGCTGGTATACTATAGCATTGATATTTTATAACTGAGGGAGACTTCCGCCATGAAAAAACTGATGGTGATCGACGGTAATTCCATTGTCAACCGCGCCTTCTACGGGGTCAGCCAGAATCTGACGACTCGGGAGGGCCAGCCCACCAACGCGATTTTCGGATTTTTGAACATTATGAACAAGCTGCTGGATGAGGTCTCCCCCGAGGCGCTGTGCGTCACCTTCGACCGCTCCGCCCCCACCTTCCGCCACTTGGCCTTTGCGGAATACAAGGCCAACCGCAAGGGGATGCCCGAAGAGCTGGCCAGTCAGATGCCTTTGCTGAAAGATGTGCTGTCCGCTTTGAATATCCCCATGTACGAGCTGGACGGCTGGGAGGCAGACGATCTGCTGGGCACCATCGCCCGGCTGGACGAGCAGGCCGGGTGGGAGACGGTGGTGGTGACCGGGGATAAAGACTCCCTCCAGCTGGTAACGGATGCAACCACCGTCAAGCTGGTTTCCACCCGTATGGGCCGCACCACCACACGGGACATGACTCCGGAGGCATTTTACGAGGAGTACGGCTTTGCCCCCAAACACATCGTCGACCTGAAGGCCCTTATGGGAGACTCCTCTGACAACTATCCCGGCGTTAAGGGGGTGGGAGAGAAAACCGCCATGGCCCTAATCCAGCTTTACCATACGGTGGAACACCTGTACAGCCACATGCCCGATCTCTGTTCCGCCCCGGACATCCCCGCGAAACCCGGTCTGATCAAAAAACTGGAGGAGGGCCGGGAGAGCGCCAGACAGTCCTATGAGCTGGCGGTAATCCGCACCGACGCCCCCATCGACTTCAAGCCGGAGGACAACCTGCGCAAAGAACCGGACAACAACCGGCTCTATCAGCTTTTCCTCAGTCTGGAGTTTTCCAAACTCATCGACAAATACCACCTCACCGCCCCCCAGGGGGAGGTAACAGCCGGTTCGGACACCCCTAGGGCCTTGGAGGGCGGCTGCTACCTGGAGACGGAGATCACCCCAGAGCACGCCCGGGGTCTGCTGGAGCTGTGGAGGACCAAGGAGGTGGTGCATATTGTCACCCTCCCATCCCTTGACGCGGTCTGCGTGGAGTGTCACCTGAACGACGATTCCTGGAACGCCAGCCTGCTTCGGGCGGACAGGCTGGAAAATTATAACGAAATCGTCCAGACGCTCTTCTCCGACCCCGCCATCAAAAAGGCGGCCCACGGGATCAAAAATCTGTGCCGGACCCTGCTGGCCGAGGGGATTACACCCGCTGGCTTCGTGTTCGACACCGAGGTGGCCGCTTACCTTCTGGCCCCCGCCGACGGCAGCTACGAGCTTGAAAAGCTGGGCCTGACCTACTACAGCCAGCAATTCCCCAAGGCTGACCTTTACCTGGAGGAGGGGGCCTTCGGCCCTCTGTCCGACCCGGAGCCCCCCGCCCAGGCCATGATGCGCCACAGCCTCCTGATTGACGATCTGCGTGAGACCCTCACCGTCCGGCTCAAGGAGCTGGGGATGTGGGAGCTCTATGAAACGGTGGATCTGCCCCTGTGCCCCGTGCTGGCAGAGATGGAGACAGAAGGGTTCCTCATCGACCGGGGTGCTCTGGCCGAGTTCGGCAACATGCTGTCCGGGCGGATCAACGAGGTCCAAAAGAGCATTTACGCTTTGGCGGAAGAAGACACCTTTAACATCAACTCAACCCAGCAGCTGGGCCGCATCCTCTTTGAAAAGCTGGGCCTGCCTCCGGTGAAGAAAACCAAAACGGGCTACTCCACCAACGCCGACGTGCTGGAAAAGCTCCGAGGCGAGCACCCCATTATCGACCGTATTCTGGAGTACCGCCAGCTGACCAAGCTGAAATCCACCTATGTGGACGGACTTGGCAAGGTGATCGGACCCGACGGGCGCATCCACACCTCCTTTCAGAACACTGTCACCGCCACGGGGCGGCTCAGCTCCACCGAGCCCAATCTGCAAAATATCCCCATCCGCACCGAACTGGGGGCGGAACTGCGGAAGATGTTTGCCGCCCCAGCGGGCAAGGTGCTGGTGGACGCCGACTACTCCCAAATCGAACTGCGCCTGCTGGCCCACATGGCCGGGGACCCAGCCATGATCGACGGCTTCAACTCCGGCGAGGACATCCACACCATCACCGCCTCTCAGGTCTTCGGCGTCCCGGTGGAGGAAGTCACGCCCCAGATGCGCCGGTCCGCCAAGGCGGTAAACTTCGGCATTGTATACGGAATCTCCCCCTTCTCCCTGTCTCAGGACATTGGGATCACCGTTCAGGAGGCCAAGGAGTATATGGACAAATACTTTGCCCACTACTCCGGCGTCCGGGCCTATATGGACGGGGTGGTAGAACAGGCCAAACAGTCTGGAGCAGTCGCCACCCTTTGGGGCCGGAGGCGCTGGATCCCCGAAATCAAGTCCTCCAATTTTAACACACGGTCCTTTGGGGAACGGGTGGCTCTCAACGCTCCCATCCAGGGCACCGCTGCCGACATGATCAAGCTGGCTATGATTCAGGTCCGGGACCGTCTCCAGGCAGAGGGTCTCGCGGGAAAACTGGTTCTCCAAGTCCACGACGAGCTGATTGTAGAATGTCCCGAACAGGAAGCTGAGGCCGTCTGCAAGCTGGTGGCGGAGACAATGGAGGGTGCAGCCGCGTTGAGCGTCCCCCTTCTGGCCGAGACCCACGCAGGGAAAACCTGGGCGGAGGCGCACTAAACCTGGTTCGCAAGCCGGCGGCGCCTTTTCAAGGGAAATCCAGCCATCAAGAAAGGAGTCTTTCTATGTATTACGAAATTGTTCCCATGGACCGCAGCCACATCCCCCAGATCGCCGCCCTGGAAAAGGAGTGCTTCTCCGACCCCTGGAGCGAAACGCTGCTGGAGGACGCACTTTTCGACCCCCAAGCCAGCTTCATCGTGGCCGAGGACGGGGAGGAAGGAAATATTTTGGGCTATGCCGGCCTCCATGCGGTGCTGGACGAGGGCTACATTGATAATATCGCTGTGGCCCCCGACGCCCGGCGGCACGGGGTTGCCTCCGCCCTGCTGGACGTGTTCTGCCGCTTTGGCGCGGTCAACTTGGCCTTTCTCACCCTGGAAGTGCGGAAATCTAACACCGCCGCCATTGGGCTGTATGAAAAATTCGGTTTTCAGTGGGCGGGTCTGCGCCCTGGCTATTACCAGCGCCCCCGAGAGGATGCGGTTATCATGACCCGAGCGTTTCCAAAGGAGGAAAGCCTATGAACATCCTTGCAATTGAGTCCTCTTGCGACGACACCGCCGCCGCTGTTGTCCGCAACGGGCGGACGGTGCTGTCCAACTGCGTATCCTCCCAAATCGAAATGCACACCATTTACGGCGGTGTTGTGCCCGAAATCGCCTCCCGGAAACATGTAGAGGTGATCTCTGCTCTGACCGAACAGGCGGTTGCCGATGCGGGGCTGACCAAAATGGAGCTGGATGCCATCGCCGTCACCTACGCTCCCGGCCTCATCGGGGCGGTGCTGGTGGGGGTGAACTTTGCCAAAGGGGCGGCTCTGGCCCTGGACCGCCCCCTCATCCCGGTCCACCACGTCCGGGGGCACATCGCCGCTAACTACATCACCCACCCCGATCTGGAGCCGCCTTTTGTCTGCCTGTGTGTCTCCGGGGGGACCACCGCCATTGTGGATGTGCAGTCCTACACGGAGATGTCCATTTTGGGCAGCACGCGGGACGATGCCGCTGGAGAGTGTTTTGACAAAGTGGCCCGGGTACTGGGCATCGGCTACCCTGGGGGAGGCCCTATGGACAAATTGGCCCAGGGCGGAGATGACCAAAAATATGTTCTGCCGGTGGCCCATGTGTCCGGGGCCGAACTGGATCTGTCCTTCTCCGGGCTGAAAACTGCCAGCCTCAACCTCATTCACAACGCCCAGCAGAAGGGGGAGCCGCTAAATCTGCCTGACTTTGCGGCCAGTTTTGGACGGGCGGTAAGCGATTGCCTCATTCCCCGGGTGATGTCCGCCGCCCAGCGGGCGGGCTATGGAAAAATCGCTGTGGCCGGAGGGGTTGCCGCAAACAGCCGCATTCGCGCTGATTTACAGTCCGCCTGCGGCAGGAGCGGTGATCAGCTCTTTCTCCCGGAACTGAAGTATTGCGGGGACAACGCCGCTATGATCGGCTGTCAAGGTTTTTATGAGTTTCAGGCCGGCCGCACCGCCGGCTGGGACCTAAACGCCTACGCAACCCGGGATATTTCTCTTGGATAACGATACCGTAAACGGACTACAGGCCGCTTCTGCCGGTTCATCCACCTGTTTTCTGTATGGCACTGCCACCGGGCGCCGGTATGCTGATTGTCTGTTAAAAATGCGTTATGTTACCTAGTTTTATTCTGTCCAGGATGGAAGAGACCCTATTTTTGTGGAGGGGCTCCCCGCCTTTCCACACGCCTCAGCGGTTTTTCCACAGGGGGTGTTGAAAAACCTGTGGAAAATGTTTAAAACTTTTCCCAGGCGCTTTTATAGACTGACGTTATGTAAATATCAACCTTGTTTCGGAAAATCATTTCTCCAAACGTGGTTTTTCCTCTTGACACTGCCCGTGTACCATGTTATAATTCGAAATGCACAAAAAAGCAGGTACGGTTCCCCGTCCTCACCCCCGGCACGTTAAGCCAAAGGGTTAACATGGAAGTACACCGCCGAAGATTCGGCGCTGTTTTGCTGTGATGTGGGGGCCTTACCGGCAGCCCACATTTTATTTTGTCTGGAGGTGCTTTCCCATCGCTAACACAGGTCATCAAACCAATGAAGAGATCCGCGACAAAGAGGTCCGGCTGATCTCAGAGTCCGGCGAACAGCTGGGTATTATGTCCTCTCAAGAGGCTCTGCGTCTGGCTGAGGAGCGCAGCTTGGATCTGGTCAAGATCTCACCCAGTGCCGTCCCCCCCGTGTGCAAGCTCATGGACTACGGCAAGTACCGGTTCGAGCAGACCAAGCGCGAGAAGGAAGCCCGCAAGAACCAGCGGGTGGTGGAAATTAAGGAGATTCGCATGTCTCCCAGCATCGACGTGAACGACTTCAATGTGAAGCTGCGCAACGCTTTGAAGTTCCTGTCGGAGGGCAACCGGTGCAAGGTCACCGTCCGCTTCCGCGGCCGTGAGATGGCCCACACCAATATCGGCCAGGAATTGCTGCTCAAATTTGCGGAAGAGTGCGGCGAGAGCGCCGTCATGGACAAGTCTCCCAAATTGGAGGGACGGCATATGTCCATCTTCCTGTCTCCCAAGCCCGCCAAGGACGCGAAAAAGTAAGAAAAGGAGTTTAAACTGTTATGGCGAACAAAATCAAGATCAAGACTCACAGCGGCGCCAAAAAGCGTTTCTCCCTCACCAAGACCGGCAAGGTCAAGCGCGCCATGACCAAAAAGCGCCATCTGCTCAACGGTCACGGCAAGACCACCAAGCTGAAGCGGGCTCTTCGCGGCACCACCTATGCCGACAAGACCAACGAAGCGGCCATCAAGCGCATGATCCTTTACAAGTAAGACAGAGGGAGGGAACGAATAATGGCAAGAGTGAAAGGCGCGATGATGACGCGCAAGAGAAGAAATAAAATTCTGAAAATGGCCAAGGGCTATTGGGGCTCCAAGTCCAAGCACTTTAAGATGGCCAACCAGGCCGTGATGAAGTCGGGTGTATACGCCTATACCGGCCGCAAGCTGAAAAAGCGCGATTTCCGCCAGCTGTGGATTACTCGAATCAACGCCGCCTGCAAAATGAACGGCATGAACTATTCCACTTTCATGAACGGACTGAAGAAGTCTGGCATTGTCATCAATCGCAAGATGCTGGCTGAGCTGGCTGTAAACGATAAAGCCGCCTTTACCCAGCTTACTCAGACCGCCAAAGCGGCTCTGGCTTAATTATGGGCGTCTCCCAGTGGGAGACGCTTTTTTTATTTGCCATGCCGCCGCCGCTCTGCCAGGGTCTGTTTGTTCAGGGACTCTGCCGGAAGAAATTTTAAAAATTTACCAAAAATATATTCCAAACCACACTGCTCTATGGTATAATACTTCCAATCTGCCAACGGCAGATAAAAAGGAAAGGAGATACATGCAATGAGAAAATCTCGCAAAAAACTGTTCTCCGCTATCGCCGCCGCCACAGTGCTGTCCCTGATGTCCACCATGGGCAGTATGGCCTGCACCACACTCTTCGTCGGCAGCGCCCTGACCGAGGACGGCAACCCTATTGTAGCCCGCAGTGAGGACTACACCAACAGCCGCGCGAAAATGTTCTACATCAGCCAGGCCGGAACCTACCAGGCTGGGGAAACGTACATCGGCTGCGAAGGCTATGGCGCCTTCGAGTGGACTTGGACCCACGACAGCTACCGTTTCATCGCCTTCAAGGCCGACAACGAATTTGACCCCGACGGGAAATGCCCCGAATGCGGTGTAGCCGGCCACCCCTCCTATACAGAGTCCGGCACCAATGAGAAGGGCGTCACCGTAAGCGCCACCGAAACCCTGTACGGCAATGAAAATGTTACCAAGGAGGGCGTGGACCCCCTGCGCCAAACCAAGGTAGACGGCAAGGTAGGTATTGAAGAGAGCGATATCCCCACCGTTCTGCTGGCTGAGGCCGCTACTGCCCGTGAGGGGGTAGAACTCCTGCTGGATATTTATGATAACTATGGCTGCTACTACGCCTCCGGTCTGTTTATCGCCGACCAGAATGAAATCTGGTACATTGAAAATTGCTCCGGCACCCAGTATGTGGCTCTGAAACTGCCCGCCGACATTATGTTTCTGGAACCCAACATCTCGGTCATCGGCCTGATTGACCTGGACGACACGGATAATGTCATCGCCTCTCAGCGGCTCATTGAGGTAGCCAAACAGGCCGGAACCTATGTGGGTGACGAGGCAGAAAACACCATCGACTTCCGTGCCTCCTATGCTCGTCTGGCTGCCAGCAGCAAGAACCGGCTCTCCAATGGCCTGAATTTTGTCAACGGAGCGTACAACTACGATGAGGAAGCCCTTCTGGCGGACAGCACCAAATTCACCATCTCCAATGTGAAGGATGGCAAGATCGTCCCTCTGTACACCAACATCAAGGCTGACCGGAAGTTCACCCCTGACGATGTGGCAAATTACTTTAAAGTGGACGGCATCGCCAACACTGGCAACACAGACACCGCTTTCTTCCAAATCGATTCCTCAAAGTCCCTGGAACTGGGCACGGTGGAGTGGACCTCCATGAGCCACGGCGCTTACAACGTATTTATCCCCAACTACCCCATGCTCATGGACCAGACGTATGCCGGTTACCGCGCCGCTGTGGGCGAAGCCCAGAAAAACGTCGCTGAGAAGCCAGAAAGCGGCCTGTACTACCGCGCTCCCGACCGTGACGGCAACCTCACCGGCTACACCGTTCTCCCCAAAAACTGGGAAACATCGTTCTACTGGTGCTTCGACGGTCTGTCCAACTACATTCTCTTCTCCGGCAATGATGACGGGGCCGTCAGTCAAGAGGCCATCGAGTATGTAGAAGCCAAATTTGCCGTTCTCCAGCAGGAAATTTACAGCGAGTTCGATAAGCTGAACACCTCCCTGGCGGGGATGACCGTCCCCTCTGACAGCGCCCGAGCTGCGGTTACTGATTACAACGAGAGAATGTCTGAAAAAGCCCACAAGCTGGCCCTGGAGCTGATTGCTTATGTGCAGGCCGACGTAGCCGCCTCCAAGGCCCCCGAAACTCCTGTGGAGCCGGAGACTCCCGTGGAACCGGAGCCCCCTGTGGAACCGGAGCCCCCTGTGGAACCGGAGACCCCCGTCACTCCCCCCAGTTCCACCGGAAGCTATACGGTCCAGAAGGGCGACTCCTGGAGCCGGATCTGCATCAACTTTTACGGCAGCAACGCCCAGTGTTACGCCCTCCAGAATGCCAACCAAGGGGTGGCTCTGAAAGAAGGCGCGGTCATCGCACTGCCCGAGAAACTGGGCAGCGCCGCCCGAATCCCTGCTCCTGTCGCTGCCGCCGGTGAGAAGCTGTACACGGTTCAAGCTGGCGACACCTTGGGCAAAATCGCCGCCGCCGAGTATGGCAAGGCCAGCGCATACAGCGCCATTTTCCAGCGCAATAGCGACCGTCTGGCCAACGCCAATACCATTTTTGAGGGTCAGATTATCGTTCTGCCCGCCAAATAACCGCCATAATTGTAAAGGACGAGCCTTCAGCATTCAGCTGGAGGCTCGTCCGCCTGTACCGGCTGTGTGATTTTATCACAGTACCCGCGGACAGATTCTGGTATCATAATACTATCAACTTTGGGAGGTCACAGTATGGGAATCAGGAAAAAGCGGCGGGCTGTCGTAAACGGAGACCTCTGCGTCGCCTGTGGGTGCTGCATGAAGGTATGTCCCCTGTCCGCCATTCAGGTTTGGCACGGGGTCAGAGCGGAGGTAAACCCAGGCAAATGTGTAGGCTGCGGCAAATGTGCGAAGGAGTGCCCTGCGTCCGTGATTGAGCTTCAGGAGGTACAGGAATGAAAAAACACTGGTATGATTATCTGTGGATCGCGGAGCTGACTTACATGGCCCTTGGATTCTTCAATATTCTGTTCGCCTGGCTGGGCATGCTGTTCTTCTGCATCCCGCTGATTATCTCCTTGATCTGGGGTACAAAGGGCTACTGCAACCACTGCTGCGGCCGTGGACAGTTGTTTGGTCTATTGGGCGGACGCTTCGGACTGTCCCGAAAAAAGGATATTCCCAAGTGGATGAAATGCAGGTGGTTCCGCTATGGATTTCTGCTATTCTTCTTTGTCACGTTCTTCCAAATGCTGTGGAATACCTATCTGGTCTTTGCCGGCGTGCAGGAGCTCAGGCAAGTGGTTACCCTGCTGTGGACCTTCAAGCTGCCTTGGCACTGGGCATATCATGGAACCCTTTTTTCTCCCGGAGCCGCCCAGTTTGCGTTCGGGTTCTACAGCGTCATGCTGACCTCTACCATTCTGGGACTCATCACCATGATCCTGTTCAAGCCCCGCAGCTGGTGCGTCTATTGTCCCATGGGAACCATGACCCAGCTGATTTGCAAAGCCAAAGGCGGAAGGGACGGTATAATTACCGAACAAAATAAGGAGGCTTTGAAATGAAAGTAATTATAATCGGCGGCGTAGCAGGAGGGGCCACGGCGGCGGCCCGGCTGCGGAGGCTGGACGAGACGGCGGAGATTGTGGTTTTTGAGCGGTCGGGATATGTCTCCTACGCCAACTGCGGCCTGCCCTACTACATCGGCGGGGTGATTGAAGACCCTGCGGCTCTGACCCTCCAGACACCGGAGAGCTTCTTTGCCCGCTTCCGGGTTGACATGCGGGTGCGCCACGAGGTAACCGCGATCCATCCGAACCAAAAAACGGTCTCCGGCAAAAACCTGGAGACCGGGGAGGACTTTGAAGAACCCTACGACAAGCTGATCCTTTCCCCCGGCGCAAAACCCGCTCAGCCCCAGCTTCCCGGGGTGGGACTGGAGAAACTGTTCACTTTGCGCACGGTGGAGGATACCTTTCTCATCAAGGACTACATCCACACCCGCCGCCCCAGATCCGCTGTGCTGGCAGGAGGAGGCTTCATCGGCCTGGAACTGGCGGAAAACCTGCGGGAGTTGGGGATGGAGGTCACCATTGTCCAGCGGCCCCGGCAATTGATGAATCCCTTTGACTCGGACATGGCTTCCTTTATCCACAGCGAGGTCCGGCGGCACGGCATCCGGCTGGCCCTTGGCCGCACCGTAGAGGGCTTTGTGGAAAAGGACGGCGGGGTGGATGTGTTGTTGAAGGACGCAGCTCCCCTCCACGCAGACATGGTGGTGCTGGCCATCGGCGTTACCCCAGACACCGCTCTGGCGAAGGAAGCAGGACTGGAGCTGGGACTCAAGGGCAGCATCGTGGTCAACGAGCGGATGGAGACCTCTGTCCCAGACATCTACGCTGTGGGGGATGCCGTCCAAGTGAAGCACTTTGTCACAGGAGAAAATGCGGTCATCTCCCTGGCCGGCCCCGCCAACAAACAGGGCCGCATTGCGGCAGACAACATCTGCGGCGGAGACAGCCAGTATTTTGGCAGTCAGGGAAGCTCCATTATCAAAATTTTTGACCTGACGGCGGCCGCCACCGGCATCAATGAAATGAACGCGATAAAAGCTGGTCTGGATGTGGATACGGTAATCCTCTCCCCCATGAACCATGCGGGTTACTACCCTGGCGGAAAGCTGATGACCATAAAAGTGGTCTTTGAACGGCAGACCTTCCGTCTCCTGGGCGCTCAGATTGTAGGCTATGCGGGTGTGGACAAACGGATCGATGTGCTGGCAACTGCGATCCATGCCGGGCTGACGGCCATCCAATTAAAGGAGCTGGACCTGGCCTACGCGCCGCCCTACTCTTCCGCTAAGGACCCCGTGAATATGGCGGGCTTTATGGCAGAAAACCTGTCTAAGGGAGTTGTGAAGCAGTTCCACATTGCGGATATAAGCGGTCTGCCCTGCGACGGCAGCGTGACCCTTCTGGACGCCCGGACCGCGGCAGAATACGCCGGGGGCCATATCGAGGGATTCCGAAACATCCCCGTGGACGAACTGCGGGATCGTCTGGATGAAGTGGAGCAGGGCAAGCCGGTCTATGTAATCTGTCAGAGCGGCCTGCGCAGCTATATTGCCTGCCGTATTCTGGCCGGGTATGGTTACGAGACGTATAACTTTGCTGGAGGGTTCCGATTCTATGATGCGGTGACCAGGGAACGCCGTCTCATCGAATCGGCTACAGCCTGCGGCATGGACCAATGAACCAAGAGAGCCCCTCCTCATGCTCCAGCGGAGTTGAGGAGGGGCTTTTTCACGAATCCCGCAGGTCTGTGAGCCTTCTTTTATCCAGAAGTTCCACAGTACCCCGGGACAATTGAACCATCCCCTCGCCCTGTAAATAGCGGAGCATCCGGGTCACCACTTCCCGGTGGGTCCCCAAGTGGCTGGCGATGGTCTCATGGGTGATGGACAGCCGCGTGGTATTCTCAATGGATGCCTCATTCAGGAGAAAAGCGGCTACCCGCTTGTCCATACTCTTCCACATGATTTGTTCCATCAGCCACATGACCTCGGAAAATCGGGCGGCCATGATCTCGTTGGTGTAGTTGGCGGCGGCGGCAGACGCTTCCATGATATCCCGGTATACCTCTGCGGGGATCACCCATAGGCTGGTATCCTTCTCCGCCTCAATGGTAATGTTAAATTGTGCGCTTCGCAGCAGGCAGGAGGCGGAAAACAGACAGATATCCCGATCAAACAGGCGATAAATCGTGATCTCACGCCCCTCGTCTGAAAGGATGCAGGCCCGGAGCTGGCCAGATTTCACCAGCAGCAACCCAATGCAGTCCCTGCCGCCGCTGTGGAGGACGGCCCCTTTCTTTACACTGCGGCTGACCAGGCTGCTGGAAAGCGTTTCCCGCTATCCGGGCGTCAGCTGGTCCCAGATAGGAAAATACTCTGAAAACTCCATCCCCATTCTCTCCTCCTATTGTACTTTGCTCCGTATCATCAGTATAAAGGGTACGGCGGTGTCTGTCAAAGGCCAATGGAGTAAAACAAAGGGAAGTTTTGTCGGATGCCGCTTGCTGTAACGGACAAGCGCAAGACGAGACGCGATGACAATCGAAATGCCGCCTCAAAGTTTGGGAACTTGTGGAAACTTTTTCCTGCGACCTGCGTCTATAGCAGCAAGAGGTTAAGCTCTTAAGATTTATAACAAGAAAGATTAACTATTAAAAGTCAACCCCCAAAATGAAGGGAGGTGGAAAAAGTTAGACGGTTCAAAAAAGGCATAGCAAAGCAGAGGTCCAGGAGGACCCCGGAAAGCTATCGAAGGAACTCAAACTGCCGGGCAGTAGGGTTGCCTGGACTTCTCCAGAGCGAAGATGAGCCGCACGAGCTTCTTGGCGGCATGGGATAAGGCAACATTGTAGTGTTTGCCCTCAGCTCGTTTCTTGGCGAGGTATACGGCAAAGGCGGGGTCCCAGAGGCAGACGTATTTGGTGGCGTTATAGAGGGCGTAACGAAGATAACGGGAGCCTCGCTTCTCCATGTGGGGATAGCAGTTTTTGAGCTGCCCGGATTGGTAAGTAGATGGGGACATCCCAGCGTAAGCCAGCAGCTTGTCGGGGGAATCAAACCGGGAGAAGTCGCCAACCTCGGCCAGGATCATGGCCCCCATGCGGTATCCAATCCCCGGAATAGTAGTAATTGGAGAATGCAGTTCCTCCATGATGGCCTGGATTGCAGCCTCGATTTCCTCAATCTCGGCGTCCAGCTCTCGGATAAGCCGAATGGTGTGTTGCAATTCCAAGGACTTGGCGGGCATCCTGGAGCCAATAGAGCATCTGGCAGCGTCCCGGATATCCACTGCCGTATCCCGTCCGTAGCGGCCCTTGGAGGCATCGGCCAGCAGGGCTTTCAGCCTGGTCAGGTGTACGTCAGCGATTTGCTGGGCCCCTGGGAACTCAGACAACAGCGCATAAACAGACGCCATGTGAAGTGTCGGAACCAGCTGTTCCAGTTCGGGGAAGAGGATGCACACCAGCCTGGAAACAGACTGCTTCAACTGGGCCCGTTCTTTTACCTTGTCAAAACGATATCTGGTGAGTGACTTTAGCTCCTCGTTGTGGTATGCTGTATCTGTGTAGGGCTTGAGGCCCGTATCGGACAGAAGCATAGCCGCAATCGTTCGCGCGTCCACCCGATCCGTCTTGGTCTTTCTGAGACTGAGGCTTTTCCGGTAAAGGTTGGTGCGCAGAGGGTTCAAGACATAGGTGGACAGACCGTTGTCAAGGAGAAACCCAAGGATGTTGTAGCTGTAATGCCCGGTCGCCTCAAGCCCTACTTTTATGCTGTCCTGGGGTGTAGAGCAGGCCCGGAGCTTGTCCAGCAGAGTGTTGAAGCCCTCTAGGTTATTGGCGATGGTGAATACATCCACCAGGACGGCGCCTTCTGAGTTGAGGATGAAGCAGTCGTGCTTGTCCTTGGCCACATCAATTCCTACGCAAATCATAAAAACCTCCAGCGATAAGATTGTGATGCTGCATCCACAGAACACTTTGCTTTTGTAGCCTTGTTCCACATAAACCGTCTGGCGGTATTTAACTGATTAACAAAACTGCAAAGGGCTGT
>JAAWIE010000068.1 GCA_022796195.1 Lawsonibacter sp.
GTCACGTTGCCGTACATCAGGTGGTGAAAGGTGGCCCGCTCCGCCTTGTAGCCAAAGTTATTTACATTGGCAATGTTGTTGGCCTGCACATTCATCCGCAGTTCCTGCTGCCAAGCGCCAACCGCACCGGTGTAAAAGGACATATTCATATTCCGATCTCACGCCTTTCTTTCAAATATCGCCATTACAGCCGGCCAATATCGGTCACAGCTTTGGTAATCACCTGGTCATAAATCTTGCTCATCTGGGCTGCGCTCTGAAGGACCCGCTGGGTGGCCATCATTTTGACCATCTCCTTGACCATGTTCACGTTGGAGCGCTCCACCCACTTATGGTGGATGACCACATCCTCATTGACCTGGGCCCCTTCCCCGATGAACAGGCCGTAGGGGGTACGCTCCAGGGCGTCGTTGTCCTCAAAGGTAAACACACCCAGGGTCCCAAAATATTCGTTGCCTTCGGCGCTGTACAGGGCGCCCTGCTTGTCCGGCTCCAGCCGGTCGGTGGTCATCTGAATGGGGTTGCCCTCCCGGTCCAGGACCCGGCCCAGCTCGGACAGACACAGGTAGCCCTCGTTGTCCAAGGTGAAGCTGCCCGCCCGGGTGTAGGCCACGCCGTCGCCGGTATCAATGGCAAAAAATCCCTCCCCCTGAATGGCAAAGTCCAGGGGCAGATTGGTCTCCTCGAAGGAGCTTTGGCTGAAGTCGGTGTACAGCTGGTCGGGGGCCAGAATGTAGGCCTGGTAGGTCTCGAAGGTCTGATAGGGGGTCTTGATCTTATTGCCGATGCGGGATACCATCACCTCATCGAAGGTCCGGTCGGTATAGGTCTCCGCCTTGTAGCCGGCGGTGGAGATGTTTGTCATGTTGTTGGCAACCACGTCCAGCCTGCGTCCCTGGGACAGCATCCCAGAGGTCAGGTTATAAAATCCCTTCATCATAAAGCAAGACTCCTCTCATCTCCGGCGGCCTCAGCGGTCCCCGGTCATATATTGATTCATATAAAGTTTTAATTTTTGAATGGCCCGGGAGTGGAGCTGGGAAATCCGCGGTTCGCTGACCTCCATGACCTGGGCAATCTCCTTCATACTCAAGTTCTTGTGGTAGTACAGGGAGATAACCGTCTGTTCATTCTCCCGCAGGGACTCAATCGCCTTGGTCAGGGTCTCCAGCAGCTCCTGGCGGAGCATGGAGTCCTCCGGCCTGCTCTCCGAGGCGTCGTCAGGCAGCTCAGCCCGGCCCGTCTGCTCCCGGTCCTCAAAGAGGGCGTCCAGGGAGAGGACATTGCACATAGAGGAATTGGCCAAGTCCTCCTGATACTGGTCTTGGGACACCCCCAGCCGCTCCGCCATCTCCCGGTCGGTGGGATAGCGGCCCAGCTCCGCAAACAGCTCGCTGCTGGCCTGGTCGATATCCCGGGCCTTCCGCCGCACACTGCGGGGCACCCAGTCCTGCCGCCGTGCCAAATCAATCACCGCACCCCGGATGCGTTTGGAGACATAGGTTTCAAACTTGATCCCCTTGTCCGGGTCAAACTTATCCACCGCCGCGGCCAGGGTGAGCAGGCCCTCGTTGACAATATCGTCCACCTGTGCAAAGCTGCTGTACACCCCCCGCACCTGAAGGGCAATGCTGCGTACCAGCCCCACGTACCGCATAATCAGCGGCCATTTCAGTTCCGGGTCGCCGGTGGATTTATAAAGCTGAAACAGTTCCTCCGCGGACAGCTCCTCCAGCTGTTCCTCCGTCAAGCCCTCTTTGATCCGCTCCGCAGCGCCGCTCATACCGCAGCCGCCTTTCTCGCCGGTCTGGCCGGAGCCGAGTCAAAGCTGATGTTGCCCAGAGACTGAATTTGCACGTCACTGGTAATCTCATTGAAGGACAGCACATAGACGCCGGGGTAGAACTGGGCCAGCATCCGGCTCAGGTAGATGCGGATCACCTGACTGGTGAGGACAATGGGGGTTTGAGACAGGTCGTTGAACTTTTTCAGGTACTCGCCCAGCTGAGTTACAATGCCCTGCATCAAATCGGGGCCCATGGCCAGGTAGATACCCTGTTCGTTCTTGCTGAGAGAGCTGATGACTCGCTTCTCGATCTCGGCGTCCAGCGTGACAACCCGCAGCTGACCGTGCTCGCAGAAGCGGCGCGTAATGGTGCGGCTCAGGGCCACGCGGACGTTTTCGGTCACCATATCCAGGTCCTTGGTGGTGACCACGGAGTCCACCGCCGTCTCCAGAATGGTGGCCAGATCCCGAATGGGAACGCCCTCCTTCAGCAGATTGCGCAGGATTCGCTCCAAGTTGGAGTAGGACAGAATATTGGGGACTGCCTCTTCCACCAGCTCGGGAGCAGTTTTCTTCAGGTTCTCCACCAGCTGAATGACCTCCGCCCGGCCCAGAAGCTCATAGGCGTGGCGGCGGACCACCTCAGACAGATGGGTCTGCATGACGGACAGAGGATCGATCACGGTGTAACCGTAAATCTCCGCCATCTCCTTGTTCTCAGGCAAAATCCACCGGGAGGGAATACCATAGGCGGGCTCGATGGTCTCGATTCCGTCGATCTCTCCGGCGGGGTTGGTGGGCTCCAGGGCCAGGTAGTAATCCACCAAAATCTCGCCCCGGGCCACCTCCTCTCCCTTGATCTTCACCACATACTGGTTAGTTCCCAATGCGGAGGAGTCGTGGAGGCGAATAGAGGGGATGACAAAGCCCATATCTTGGGCGTACTGGCGGCGGAAAATCACAATACGGCTGATGAGCTTGCCGCCGCTGTTTTCGTCCACCATGGGGATCAGGCTGTAACCAAACTCCATCTCAATGGGGTCCACGGTGAGCAGCCCATATACATTATTGATATCCTTGTAGTAATCCGTCTCGCTGGGAGCAGCGGTCATGGGATTTTCCGCAGGCTCCTCTGGCTGTGCCAAAGCTGCAGCCTCCTGCTGCTCCAGCCGGCTGCTCATCATAAAGCCAAACACGGACAGGCCCACACCCACAATCAGCAGAGGAATGGTAGGGGTCCCGGGGATAAGGCCCAGAATGGCCAGCACTACGCCGGCGGTGAGGATCGCTCGGGGCTGCCGGGCAAACTGCTGCACCACATCGGTGTTCAGGCTGCCCTCGGACACCGACCGGGTTACGATCATACCGGTGGCGGTGGAGATCATCAAGGCGGGAAGCTGGGAGACCAAGCCGTCGCCAATGGTGGCGATGGAGTAGGTCTGTGCCACTGCGCCCAGGTCGCCTATGCCGTTGATGGAACCGATGAGGATACCGCCAATCAGATTGACTGCGGTGATAATCAGGGACATAATGGCGTCGCCCTTGACAATCTTGGTGGCGCCGTCCATTGCCCCGTAGAAGTCGGCCTCTTTTTGAATCTTGTACCGCCGCTCCCGGGCCTGCTGCTCGTTAATCAGGCCGGAGGACAGGTCCGCATCAATGGCCATCTGCTTGCCGGGCATGGCGTCCAGGGTAAAGCGGGCGGCCACCTCGGCCACACGCTCTGCGCCCTTGGTGATGACGATGAACTGCACTAACACGATGATAAAGAAGATGATAATGCCCAGCACAATATTTCCCTGGGTTATCATTTGGCCGAAGGTCTGAATCACCTGGGTCCCCGGTGCGCTGGTGCTGCCGTCATAGCCCAGTATGGACCGGGTGGTGGACACATTCAAGCCCAGCCGGAACAGGGTTGTAATCAGCAGCAGCGAGGGGAAGATAGAGAATTCCAGCGCCTCTGAAATAGTCATGGTAATCATCAGAATGACAATGGAAAGGGAGATATTGACAATAATCAGAATGTCTAACAACGTCTCTGGCAGAGGGATGATCAGGAACATAACGATGATCACCACAAGAAGCGCTATGCTGTTTTGAAAAATACGCCGCATGGTGTCATCCTTTCCCTGAATTTTCTATGAAAACGTCCAAATTGGACCTAATTCGCAAATTTATGGAGCCTTCTGATCCAGCTTCAAAACGTAGACCAGAACCTCGGCCACCGGGCCGTAAAACTCCGGCGGAATCTCCTTGTTCAGATCCACCTTGGCGTACAGCGCTCGGGCCAGGGGAACATTCTCCACTGTGGCCACGTTGTGCTCCTCGGCCACCTTGACAATGCGCAGGGCCAGCTCATCCATACCCTTGGCCAGCACCACGGGAGCGTTGTTCTCCTTCTCGTTGTAGCCCAGGGCCACAGCGAAATGGTTCGGGTTTCGGATGACCACATCGGCGCCGGGTACCTGCTGCATCATGCGCTGCTGGGCCCGCTGGCGCTGGATCTGCTTGATTTTTCCCTTGACCTGGGGATCGCCTTCTGTCTGCTTGTACTCCTCTTTGATCTCCTGTTTGGACATCTTCAGCTGACGCTCGTAGTCCCACCACTGGTACAGGTAATCAAAGAAGGCCAACACTGTAAAGGCCACGGCAATTTGAATCACAAGGGTCATAATGTCCTGAAACAAAATGCCGCAGGACTGCCACAGGCTCATGTCCAGAAACCGGCTGAAGCTAAGGGCCACATGGCTGAAGTAGTTATAAATGAGGAAGAGCAAGATGGAAATTTTCAAAATTCCCTTCAGCGCTTCGATAATGCTGCGCAGAGAAAACAACCGCTTAAAGCCCTGAAGGGGGCTGAGCCGGCTGAATTTGGGCTTGATGGACTCGCCCGCCACCAGCATTTTGGTCTGGAAGAAGGTCACGCCCACCGCCAGCAGCGCGGTAACCCCGAGAAAGGGGCCGGCCATAGTCACAAAGGACAGGGCCATAATTTTGAGCAGGTCTTTGATCGCACTGGACGCAAGTGTCATACTGTCCGCCGCAATATAGGAAAAGCAGACGGTAAAAACCCCTTTGACCTGCTCCAGAATAATGGCTCCCATAAACTGGGCCATAAAGAGGCTCCCAATCAGGGTGGCCACCGCCACGGCGTCCTTACTTATCAGGACATTGCCTTTTTTTCGTTCGTCCCGTCTTCGTTTCGGTGTCGCCTTTTCGGTCTTGGAGTCGCCGGCCACGGGTTCATCCCCCCTTTGTCAGTCAACTGGGATATGGGGCATCAGCCCGACATGAGGGGCAGGACGCGCCGGAGTGTAAGAATCATCTCAGCCTCCGCGTCCAGCAAAAAGCTGCTGAAGGGGGCCAGCATCATCAGGAGCAGCACCAGGCCCACGATCACCTTCAACTCAATATTGATGGCGAACACATTGATCTGGGGGATAACCTTCATCAGAATGCCCATCCCCACCTGGCCCAGCATCTCCGCTCCTAAAATGGGCATACACAGCTTCACGCCCAAAATGGTGCAGTCCAGGAAGACTTGAATCATGGCACTGTAAAAGTCCTCCCTCAGGGCAACTTCTCCAAAGGGGACCACCAGGCCGGAGTTGAGGAAAATACGGAGCATAGTGTGGTGTCCGTTGGCCGCAAAAAACAGCAGGGACATCAGCACATTGAGGAAATTTGAGGTGGCTGTCACCTGGATCCCCGAGGCGGGGTCATAGGTGGAGGCCATGGACAGACCCATCTGCATATCCACAACAGAGCCCGCCATAACCGGAATGTAGAAAAAGAAATTGACCACCAGGCCCAGCACATAGCCCAAAAGCAGCTCCATCAGGAAGGTAATGGCCAGGCCCAGCAGCGTAGACGGCATCTCCGTCTGTGCGGAGGTCATAGAGAACACACACACCGACATGGTGAGGATCAATCCCGCTTTGACAATATTGGGAATGCCCCGCCGTCCAAACAGAGGGTTAAACACCACAAAGCCGGTCATCCGACCTGTAATCATTAAAAACAGAGTGAGGATATTCCAATCCAAATCCACAGCAGCGGTCCCCCTCTCCTCTAGCGGACGGCAATCAGCGCGAAGATCTTCTCGGAGTACTCCAGAAGGGTCTCCATCATCCAACCGCCTCCGATCAGAAGCACCAGGATCACTACAATCAGCTTGAGGATAAAGCCCAACGTCTGCTCATGGATCTGGGTGACCGCCTGGAAAATGGCCACAAATACACCCACCAGCATACTCAAGATCAGCATAGGACCACCCAGCTTGATGGCGACCCAAATGCCCTCTCGAACGATTTGAGTTATTTCATTGATATCCATGTCCCCTCCTTACCCGAGGCCGTAGCCCTGCGCCAGGGAGGAAAACAGCAGCTGCCACCCGTCCAGCAGGATAAACAGCAACAGCTTGAATGGGGTCGAGATCATCGAGGGCGGAAGCATGACCATACCCATGGACATAAGGGTCGAGGCCACTACCATGTCGATCAGCATAAAGGGGATGTACAGCAAAAAGCCAATCATAAAGGCTTGCTTCAGCTCCGACGTAATAAAGGCGGGAACAATCACCGTCAGGGGCAGTTCCAGCGCCTCCTCTACTGTGTTGGGCACCGGGTTCCCCGACATATTGCAGTACAGCTCCATGCTCTGCAGCCCCGACCACTCCAGCATAAACCGCTTCAGCGGAATCTGGGCCCGCTCAAAGAACTCCACCTGGGTGATCTCCTCCTCCTGGTAGGGCTGGAACGCCTCCTCATTGATTGCGGAGAGGGTTGGATTCATGGTAAAGAGGGTCAGGATCAGCGCCATACCAATGAGTACCATGTTGGGCGGGGTCTGCTGGGTCCCCATGGCGTTGCGCAGGAAGGAGAAGACCACCACATATCGGGTAAAGGAGGTCATCACGACAACCAGTGAGGGCAGGAGCATCATCATCGTGGTGAAGAACAAAATCTCCAGCGCCTGTACATTGGTGCCGTTTACATTGAGCAGTGCATCGGTCGGCATTCTTCCTCACCTCGTTTCATCGGCCGTCGTTGGTCCTCATTTTTTCTCTCTCAGCCGCTGCATCAGGGCGCGGAAGTCGGGAAACTGCTGCCTGTTCAGGGGAGCGGCTGGAGGTCTCCAGCTCTCCCCCTCCTCTGCCGTCAGCTCTGCCAGCAGGCTCAGGCCGGAGGGGGCACTGCCCAAAAGCAGATACCGCTCGCCGGCTCTCACCACCAGCAGTGCCTGGTCACGGCCCAAAACCGCCCGGTCCAGGACCTCGATCCGGCTGCCGCCCCGGAGAGCGCCGGCCAATCCGCCGCCCAGATTTTGCCCCGCCCAGCGGGTAAAGATCCAGGCGCCCGCCAGCACCAGAAGGACAACAGCCAGCAGACCAAAAACAGAGAGGATTTGCTGAAAAGGCATCAGGGCTCGCCCACAATCGAGGTGACGGTCTTCAGCACGCGCTCAGGCTTGAAGGGTTTGACGATAAAGTCCTTGGCGCCGGAGCGAATGGCGTCGATAACCATGGTCTCCTGACCCATGGCGGAGCACATGACCACGTTGGCGTTTCCGTCGGCGGCGCGGATGGCCTTCAGGGCCTCCAGGCCGTCCATGTTGGGCATGGTGATATCCATCAGCACCAGATCAGGCTTGAGCTCGTTGTACTTCTCCACCGCCTGAGCGCCGTCCTCCGCCTCGTGAATATCGGTGTAACCAGCCTTGCTCAGAGTGTCCTTAATGACCTTGCGCATAAAAGCAGCGTCATCGACCGTAAGAATTCTAGCCATAGTTAACCATCCTTTTCAAATTTACTTCATATTTTATATCGTATAGTTGCAGGGATCAACCGTGGATCAGTTCATTAATATCCGGCTTTTGCAGGATCTCTGTGATCCGGATGCCGAAATTGTCGTCGATGACCACCACATCGCCCTTGGCGACGCACTGCCCATTGACCAGCAGGTCCACCTGGTCGCCGGCCAACTTGTCCAGCACCACCAGGGAGCCCTTGGAGAACGACAGAATATCCTGAATCTTCCGCCGGGTACGGCCAATTTCCACCGCCACCTCCAGGGGAACGGTCATAATCAAGTCCAGATTCTGCTTCTGTTCGGGACCCAGCTTGGCCTCGGCGTCCAGGGGCTGCATCCGGGCCGGCTGCGCGTTGATAACCTTGGGCTCGGGGGCCGGCTGCGGCGGATACATGGGGTAGGGCGGATAGGGGTAGGGGTACTGCCCATAGGGGGGATAGCCGGGGTACCCGCCGGGTATCTCGCCTGCGGGGGGCATCCCCTGGGGAGCCGCCGGTGCGCCGGGCGCTGCGGGCGGCGCCGCCGGTGCAGCGGGGGCGGGAGCCGGGGCCGGGGCTGCCGCAGGAGCTCCGCCTGCCATCAGGCGTTCGATCTCCTCCTGGCTCAGGGCCGCGCCGGGAGCCGCAGGGGCAGGAGCCGGGGCGGGGGCTGGCGCCGGAGCCGGGGCGGGAGCGGAAGCTGCGGTCGAGTCCCCATTCAAGTCCAATCCAAAGCCGGCAATCAGTTCCTTGCCCAACTCCACCGACATGACGTTCATAAACTCGCTGTCCAAGACCCCCTCGATGGTCAGGTTAAACCGCACCACCACCACGGGGCCCTTGGTGACGGGGAAATGCTCCTCCTTCACCTTATCCAGGTCCGTCATTTCGAAGGACTCGGGGGTCGTGATATTGACCATTCGGCCCAGGAAGTCGGACAGAGCTGTGGCGGAGGAGCCCATCATCTGGTTCATCAGCTCACACACAGCGCTGATGGACAGATCGTTGAGCTCAAATTCCTCATCTGGGGTCTCGGTACACAGGAGGATGTCCACAATGGCCTTCACATCGCTGCGCTTGAGCAGCATAATGTTGCTGCCCTCCAGGCCGCAGACGTATTTGATCTCTACGCCCACCGCCGGTTCAACCTTACCCAGGCTGAACTCCTCTGCATTGACGACACTGACTCGCGGCGTCGTGATGTCCACGCGGTGGTCCAGCATATTGGAGGCCGCAGTGGCAGAGGAGCCCAGGCTGATGTTCATGATCTCCCCGATGGCGTCTATTTCCATCGGGCTAAAAATAATATCTTCCATCCAGATTCGCTCCTTTTAGCCTACATTTTAATGTAGGTCTCTCCAATTTTCACGGCAACCTGCTTGTTGCTGGTGCCCATGCGGCCGTCAAACCACCTGCGCCCGCCGATATTCAGGAACACAGGGGAGTCCTTGGGCCGCTTAATATCCACCACGTCACCTACATTCAGGTGATACAAATCGCTAAGCAGGATGCGGGTCCGCGCCAGCTCAGCCACAATCTCCAGCTCGGACTCACGCAGCGTATCAAAAATCTCCTCGGACTTGTCCTCTCCGGTAGTGCGGCGCGTTGTGTTCTTGCTGATCTCGCTGAACACATTCGTCAGCATCTCACCGGGGAGACACAAGCTGATGCGGCCTGTACAGTTTGGAAATTTGATGTTCAGGCCCACGATAACCACCGTCTCGTCATATCCGATGAGCTGGACCAGGGTTGGATTCACCTCAGTGCGGGTATACTCAAAGCGGATGGTAATGTAGTTCTCCCAACTGCTGCCCATGATGGGGACCAGGTCCTTAATCAGGTCCTCGTACATATCCAGCTCCAGATCAGTCATGTTGTAGTCATTGACCAGGGTTGGGTCCGGGTCTCCCTCTCCGCCCATGAGCCGGTCCAGCATAGACAGCACCACCGGCGTGTCCAGATGGACCAGGATCGGGTCGTCCCCCTGGAGCTTCTCCAAATCGATCTTGGCCAGGGCAACCACGTCGCTCTCCGTCAAGGCGTTGGAAAACTCGTAGTACCGCTGCTCCTCCACGCTGTCCACCTCGATCTCGCAGGTGGCGTGGAGCAGAGCGTTGATCCGGGAATTGATCACCCGGGCGTAGCTCTCGAAAATACTGTTGAGCATTTTCAGCCTGTCCTTGGTGAACTTCCGCGGACTGTAAAAGTCGTATTTACGATATTTTTGCTCCGCAGATTTTTCCGCCGGCTTGTCTACGTCCAATTCTCCACTTCTGGCCGCGTTCAGCAGGGCGTCTATCTGACTTTGCGATAAGACTTCAGCCATATTGCTTCCCTCATTTGATAACCAGGTCGTCCCGCGCGGGGGAGTTCATTATTCGGCGCCGCCCACCGGCTGGCCGGTAGCGGTTTCATACATGGTAAAGTACTGTGCCACATTGTCTTGCAGCTTATCCTCCAGCTCACGACCTGTAATAATCAGCTCCACACGGCGGTTCTTGGCCCGGCTCTCGTTGGTCTCGTTGGAGGCCACCGGACGCCACTGACCGTAGCTTGTAACCACCAGACGGCCGGGCTCCAGATCAGCGAGATTCTGCTGGAGGTAGATGGTCACCTCGGTGGCCCGCTCGGAGGCCAGGCGGCGGTCGTTGGGGATGGGGTTGGGTTCGTAGGCATACTGCTGCGCCGTGTGGCCCAGCACCTTCAGCTCATCCACAAAGGGGGTCACCTTATCCAGCGCGGGGATAATGCTGTCCAGAATGACCTTGCCCTCCTCCCGGATATAGGAGCTGTTGCCGTCGAAGAAGACGGTATCGTCAAAGGAAATGAACACATAGCCGTCTCCCTGGCTCACCGAAACGGAGTTCTCCGGGTTGTTCTGGGCATAGTTCACCAGGAAATCATACAGCTCATCCATCGCCACCTCCATATCGGTGGTGGTAGGCAGCTCTTCGCCCCCCTTGTTGCTTGTATCACTGGGGGTGGGACCGGGCTGTTCCTGTTCAATGGTACTGGGGTTAAGCTGATTGACAATCCACTTCCACTTCTCGGTGTCGATGGTGGACATGGAGTAGAGCAGGACGAAGAAGCACAGCAGCAGGGTGACCATGTCGCCGTATGTATCCATCCAGTTGGAGCCGCCGCCTCCGCCGGAGCTCTTCTTTTTAATGCTTGCCATAGTTTCACCTCAGTTCTTTGACTCGTGCGCTTACTTCTTGCCCTCGCCGTCGCGCTGCTTCTGGGCCATAAAGGTAAGCAGCTTCTCCCGCAGGAACTTGGGGTTTGCGCCGGACTGGATGGACATAATGCCCTCCACGATGATCAGCTTACACAGGGTCTCCTCCTCGTCCCGCTTGCGGAGCTGGTTGGCGATGGGGCCAAAAATCATATGGGCCAGCACGCAGCCATAGAGGGTCGTGACCAGAGCGGTGGACATAGAGGGACCCAGGTCGCCGCCGCCGCTGGAGACGTCCATCGCCTTCAGCATATTGATTAGACCTACCAGCGTACCCACCATGCCGAAGGCCGGGGCCACAGCGCCCGCCTTATCATACATAGCGGCGGCGTCCTCATGCCGGGCGGCGGACTGCTCGATGTCATTCATCATGATCTCTTTGGCCTGGTCGGCGTCGTTGTTGTCCACGATGAGCATGATGCACTGCTTGAAGAAGGGGTCCTCCTGCTGATTGCCCTTTTCCTCCAGCGCCAGCAGGCCGTTTTTACGGGCCACCTGGGCCAGCTCCACCAGCTGATCGATAAAGTTCATGGGGTCATACTTCTTGCTGTTCATCATAACCGCGAAGTGCTTGGGGATGGCGGCCAGAGCGCTGGGAGGGAAGCTGGCCACCAACACAAACACGGTACAACCCACCACAATGAAAATACTGGACGGGTCAACGAAGTTCATAACCTTGCCAAAGTTGATCAGCTGACCGCCGGGCGTGCTCAGTGCGCTCAGGTCCAGGATCATACCGATGACCATGACCACGAATGCACCTATGGTACCAATGATATAGGTAATATTCATTGCTGTATGTCCGCTCCTCTCCCCGCATGGGGTATTTTTTCTGTCTCAGGGCGCATTTGATAGCCGTCCGGCTCTGCTTTTGCCGCAGAAAGTCCCTCCGGCAAGCGTCTGACGCCTGTCAAACACGCCCCTGTCCCGTTCAGCGCCGGTCCTCGATGGTCAGCGCCCGATGCACGTCCTGGACCTTGGCGTTATACTCCGTGATCCGGCGGATGATCTGCTCCGGAGATTCCTTCACAATAAAATAGTCCCGGTTCATCATGACAATTTTTGACTCGGGGATCATCTCAATACATTGGATTTGCTGATGGTTCACCAGAAAACGCTCTCCATTACGCTTTGTCAGTTGAATCATGATAAACCTTCCTTTCCTTCCTTCCCCGGCCATCCCCCCAGGGCGCTTTCCCAAGGGGGTGGCCGGTCAACAACGCACTAGATTGCTGGGGTCCGCTTACCGCTTCATGTTCACAAGCTCCTCCAGCATGGAGTCGGTGACGGTGATGATGCGGGTGTTGGCCTGATATCCACGCTGGGTCTTGATCATGTCGGTGAACTCCTGGGCAATGTCGGTGCTGGAGGACTCCAGACCGCTGCTGCGAAGCTCCACCGCTTTCTCGTTCACAATATAGTCCATGGGGTCAATGACGGGATCCGTATCCGGGTTGCCAGCAGCTGCGCCCAAGATATCCATGCTTTGATTGCCCATATACTTGCCCTCCAGCACACCGTTCAGAGCGGATACGCGCAGAGCGCCCGCGCCGCCCATGGCCTTGTAGTAGGGGCCGTCGATGTGGGTCACGCCGTCGGGGCTGTCGCAGTTGGCAATGGCGATATAGCCGATAATCACCGTGTCGCCGTTGGCGGCGATACCCTGGATGGCGCCATTCTTCTGCACGCTGACCTCTTTCAGCTGGACATGGAGCTCATCGGAGGCGCGCAGCTCGTCAGTGTTCTGGCCAACCACCATGTTGGTCTTGCCCAGGCCCATCGAACCTGTCGCAGGCACTTCAGCGGCCGCAACCTTGCCAGTATAGTCAACCGGTGCATACTCATTTGTGTAGTAGGTCTTGCCATCAGCCGACTTTTCCTCAACCAGATAGGGGTAGACAGGGTCGCCCTCGTTCCAGAGGTACTGATCCGCCTTATAATCCGGATCGCCCGGCTTAC
>JAAWIE010000069.1 GCA_022796195.1 Lawsonibacter sp.
TAAGCCGCTCATCCAACTCGTCGTTGTCAGCGCGCCGGCCCAGAACCGTGTAAGCGTACAGCAAGACCTGGAGGATTCCAGCGCCAAGGTCAAACGGGTTGTGGTTGGTCGGATTCATCGGCTGGTGCTTATGATCAGCCGGGGTGGCAGCCACCCCCGCACCGGGGATGGGGCCGTTAATAAAAGTATTCATAATTTTAAATCTCCTTATCTTTTAACTGCGTTAGAATCCATTCCTCCAGAGCGGCCTTGCTGACCACTACTCGACCGGGGGAAATTTTGAAAGCGGGGAAATCGGCCCGTCGAACCAACTCGTAAGCTACCTTAGTAGATACACCAAGGACCAGAGCGGTCTCCGGAACACTGAGGGTCAGTTTCTGTGACAAGTCAATACCGTTCTTCATGTCAGGGCTCCTTAATGAGCTCAGAGACCGGAATGCCCAAACCAGCGGCCAATTTTCCGGCGGTCCTGGGTTCACAGCTTCCGCGCCTGAGAAGCGTACTGAGATTCTGGCGGGAAATTCCGCACGCCTTGGCAAGGGCAGCTTTGTTCATATTCCGCTCTGCCAAGAGAATCTCAACTTTCGTGGGGTTGATATTCAAGTGGTATTCCTCCTGTTCATTTTGTCTCCGAAACTTTTTTGTAAAAGTCTCGTTTTTGGTTATACCCGGAGTATATCACTGGAAGTAACCAAAGTCAATACTATTTTGGAAAAATTTTGTTGACTTTCAAAGAACTTACATTTATAATAACGACAAGGCATAATTTGGTCTCGTTTAGTTCACAATCGTTTGAGACCATCTTATAGTCCATATACTGATTTGTATTATTAAAAGAGGTGATGAACATGATTAGTGTCGGAGAACGAATTCGCCAACTGCGAATCGCAAAAGGGGTGACGCAAGAAGAGTTAGCCGCTGCCCTGAACACAACAAAAGCTGCTATCAGCCGGTACGAACTGAGCCAGCGTGAGTTACGCTTCTCCCAGAGCCAGGCCATAGCCGAAGCACTTGGCGTTTCGGTTTTTGAGCTCTATGGTTTTCCGTCTGAGCAGCAACAGCAAATTAACAGTACAGTCAACGCGCTAAACATAATGAAGGAAAAATTACAGCAGGCAGAAAAAAACTCAAAGGCGACACCAGAACAGATTAAAGGTGCAAGACAGATAATTGCCGATACTGAGCAATACCTCCAAGAACAGGTTTCTGCCGCCGTAACTACTGATGCGCAAATCAGGAGCGGGCTGTCACAGAGTGTTGCAGAGCAAAGTATGGCACAGGGTGTTGCAATGACGAAGCAAAGCGAAAAACGCTTCAATACGCTCTTACAAATCTTTTACAGACTCCCAGATGATGGTCAAAATAGGGCTGTTGAACTTCTGTCTACATTTGAGAAACTCACCAGTGCCGGTCAGAAACGCGCTGTGGGCCGTGTCAAGGAGTTAGCAGAGATACCCCGCTACCAACAACAACCGAATCAAGAGTGAGCAATAAAAAACCTCCAAGCGCCTAAAGGCGCTTGAAGGCAAAAAAAGAAGCCGCCGGTGCTCCCAACACCAGCGGCGGATGCACAAAAATGACCTCCCAATCAAATCAAGGCACCCTTGCGCTCATTTACTATACCACAATTTGAGCCATGGTGTCAAATATAAGGAAAGGAACTTTAGTACCATGGCAGAAAGGAAAAAACGCCGGGCCCACGGTGAGGGTACTATAAGGTGGAAAGAGGAAAAGAGCCTCTGGGAAGCGCGGTTTGTGACTGGTATTGACCCAGAGACCGGTAAACCTCTCCGCAAAAGCGTATATGGAAAAACACAAAAAGAGGCTCGTCAAAAGATGACTGCGGCCGTGGCCGCTTTGGACAAGGGGGAATACCGGGAGCCCTCCAAAATGACTGTTGGCCAGTGGTTGGACTTTTGGCAGGAGAACTATCTGAGCGATGTCAAGCCATCCACAAAACTCTTGTATGAGCAGCAAATCCGGTTGTATATCAAGCCTATTTTAGGTGATATTAGGCTGGAGAACTTGGACACCGATACCATCCAGAGATTTTACAAGAAGATTGGAGAAGAAAGCAGTAGAAAACAAGGACTGTCTGCCAAATCCATCCGAAATGTTCATGGTATCTTGCACAAGGCACTCCAGCAGGCCGTTGTGAGCAATAAACTTAGGAGCAATCCCACCAGCGGCTGCAAGCCGCCTCGGGCTATTTCTAAGGAGATTCAGCCGTTGTATGAGGACCAGATTCCGCTTTTTCTTGACGCCATTGAAGGCCACTGTCATGAGTACATATTCAAATTTGCACTGTTCACGGGAATGCGTGAGGGTGAGGTCTTGGGCCTGATGTGGGATTGCGTAGATTTCAGGCGTGGAACCATCCATATAAAGCGTCAGCTTTGTCGGGAGAAGTGTAAGGGAGGACACTATTATTTCGGTCCCCCTAAAAATGGGAAGTCGCGGATAATCGCTCCGGCCCCCGACATTATGGAGTTGCTGCGGTTACAGAAGGAAAAGCAGGAGAAGCAGAAACTGAGGGCGGGCGAACTGTGGGGGGATACCGGGGTAGACTACACCGGGGTGAACGGCACCAGCCTTGTATTCACCAACGAGCTGGGTGAACATGTCTCTTACCGAACGGTTTACGACTGCTTTAGGCGCGTCATGGATAAGCTCAAGATTCCTGGCCATTGTGTCCACGATCTTCGCCACACTTATGCAGTTCTCTCTTTATTGGCCGGCGACGATCCTAAGACACTTCAAGAGAATCTGGGACACGCCACGGCGGCATTTACCCTGGACAGGTACGCCCACGTAACGGAACAGATGCGGCGCAACAGTGCCAACCGGATGCAGCAGTACATCAACAATATGACAAAGGGAAAGCGTATCATTTGACATAGATTTTGACACAGGGGGTGGCTGCCACGTTCTCATGAATATGGCAACCACCCCCGTGGACTGAATCGACTTTTAGCTGTAACGCTTACCCTACACAAAAATCCGTATGGGGTACGTTAAGGGGTACAAAATTTCCTGTTCAACTTTTTTGAGCAAAAAGGGATAAAAAGTGAAGAAAGCGCCCCGTATTTCAAATAATACAGGGCGCTTTCTGGTGGACGATACAGGACTTGAACCTGTGACCTCCCGCACGTCAAGCGGATGCTCTACCAGCTGAGCTAATCGTCCGAACAACAATGGTTATTATACTCAGGTACAGTCCATTTGTCAATAGCACGTCCCAACTTTTTTCGAGATTTTTAATTTTTTTAAAAGAGTAGGAAAGCATAAAATTTACCGTGAAAAACCCTCGGAAGTGTGCTATAATAAAGGTCGTATATCCCATTCTTTCGAAGGAGGAATGTTCCATGCTAAAACTTGACCTTTCCAAGCTGAACGGCTTTATCCCGGAGGACTATGTCACATCGCGGGAAGACAAGCTGTCCAAAGCGGCCCAGATGGTGGCCTCCCACACGGGCCCGGGCGGCGATTTCACCGGCTGGGTCACCCTGCCTCGTGACTACGACAAGGAGGAATTTTCCCGTATCCAGGCAGCGGCAAAGAAAATCCAGAAGCAGTCCCAAGTGCTGGTTGTGATCGGCATTGGCGGTTCCTATCTGGGCGCCCGGGCAGTTATTGAGGTGCTAAAATCCCAAAACTACAACCTGAAAAAGAAGGACACTCCCGACATCTTTTTCGCAGGCAACGGCCTGTCTACCGACGCCCTGCTGGAGCTGATCGAGCTGATTGGCGAGCGTGACTTCTCGGTAAACGTAATCTCCAAGTCAGGCACGACCACAGAACCGGCGGTTTCGTTCCGCATTTTCAAAGAGCTTTTGGAGAAAAAGTATGGCAAAGACGGAGCCAAAGAGCGCATCTACGCCACCACCGACAAGGCTCGGGGTGCGCTGAAGGGCCTGGCCGACACGGAGGGCTATGAAGAATTCGTGGTGCCGGACGACGTGGGCGGACGGTTCTCTGTACTCACCGCCGTGGGCCTGCTGCCCATCGCCGTGGCCGGTGTGGATATCGAAGCCCTTATGGCCGGCGCCCGTCAGGCTATGGAAGAGCTGTCCGTCCCCGGCCTGGACAACCCCGCCTGGCAGTATGCCGCCGCCCGCCATGCCCTGTATCAGGGCGGCAAGCGTGTGGAGGTACTGGCCGGTTACGAGCCCCGGTTCCGGTTCTTCGCCGAGTGGTGGAAACAGCTCTACGGCGAGAGCGAGGGGAAAGACGGTAAGGGCCTGTTCCCGGCCAGTGTGGAGTTCACCGCCGACCTGCACTCCATGGGCCAGTATATCCAGGACGGCGAACGCATCATGTTTGAAACCGTGATCAAGTTTGAGCCGGACGGAGCGTACACCATCCCCAATGACCCCGCCAATGTAGACGGCCTGAACTTCCTGTCCGGTAAGCCGCTGGCTTTTGTGGCAGAACAGGCCATGCGGGGGACCATCCTGGCCCATGTGGATGGCGGCGTCCCCAACGTTTTGTTGGAACTGCCCCAGATCAGCGAGAAGAGTGTGGGCTTCCTGATCTACTTCTTCGAGTACGTCTGCGGTCTTTCCGGCCATCTGCTGGAGGTCAACCCCTTCAATCAGCCCGGTGTGGAGGCATATAAGAAAAACATGTTCGCCCTGCTGGGCAAGCCCGGTTACGAGGACCTGCGTGCCGAGCTCCTGGCCAAGCTGTGATAGGAAAGCTCCCCCGTTGTGGGGAGCTTTTTTAAAAATTCACAATTATTTTAGTTGAAATAAACGCCATAATATGTTAGAGTATAGATAAACAGAGGGACACCCCCGATGTCAAATCAGTAAGGAGTGATACACATGATTCGCGTTATCATGGGCAAGAAGGGCTCCGGCAAGACCAAGAACGTCATTGAGATGATCAATAACGCTGTCCAGACGGAACACGGCAGCGTGGTCTGCATTGAGAAAGGCAACAAGCTGACCTTCGATATCCATTACCACATCCGCCTGGTGGAGGCCAGCGATTACGACATCGCCAGCTACACCGCCCTGAAGGGCTTCATCAGCGGTATGTATGCCGGAAACTACGACATTACCCATGTCTTTATTGACAGTCTTACCAAGATTGTGGGCGGCGACTGCGACCACGAGACGGAGAAGTTCCTGGACTGGCTGAACAAGTTTGGCGAGAAGCACAACATCAAGTTTACCATCACCATCAGCGATGACGAGTCCCTCGCCCCCGACGGCGTTAAGAAGTTCTTCTAACACCCTGTAATCAATGCGGCTCCCCAGCTTAGGCTGGGGAGCCGTTTTTCACTGTTTTCAACCGGTTTCGCGGGCTATCCAACCTGTAATAGTACGTTAATCCGGTCTAATATAGAACAAATTTTCTATTGCGTAACTTGACATTCCGGCTCGAACATAGTATCCTAATCGCAGTTGTAGAACTTCCGTTCTATAGCTGTATTTTTCTTCTTTGCGTGTACCCGCAGAACGCCCCGCGCCCTGCTGTTTAAGCGCCCCGTTTCCACGCTAACCAGCCGCCCAAGTGCGTTCTGCCTCCAACCAAGCGTACACAGCATCGAAAATCACCTTGTCCGGGCCATCCTCATGCTGAAATACGGCCCAGTAATCCTCCCCGGCGTGGGAGATATGTACCCAGGGGGAACCGTCGTAGAAATACAGATAAAGTTTCATCTGAGGCAGGCAGAGGGTAATTAGATTGCCGCCCGGTTCCGGGGCCTCTTCCGGCCTGTTTCCGAAAAAGGTCTGGATAAATTCTTCCGTCCGGTACTCCTCCAGCGGCAGGGCGCAGTCCAGGTAGTCTGGGTCGCCCTTGCCATCAATAATGTCTTCCCACACGCCGGTGTTGCCGTCCCAGTGGAACCAAATAGGTTCCGTCTCTGCCAACAGCCCCGCCAGAGCGGCGTCCCACTCGGTCCGCCCCGGAGTATACGGCTCGCTGCGCAGGACGCGGGAGCTGTCATCCAGCGTGAAACTCAGCAGCATCGCCTCCTGGATCGCCAGTTCTTCCTCGGTGATTTCACCCGCCACAGAGTGCAGGGTAAACTCAAAACTCCGGTCATCCCCGTCCGGCGCGAAGAAGTAGCGGTAATCGGCGGAGCCGTCCGGAGGCGTATAGCCTCCATCGTTATCGTAGTAGTAGTCGAAGGGGGGATCATAGCCGGTCTCGTGCCGCCAGGAGCCCGCTTGGGCCCGGAACGATTTGGGGTTGTTTACCCCGAGAAACATCTTGCTGACCTCAAAACCGGCACGCTGGGACGGCGACTGCCACTCAGCGGGCCAGGTTTCCTCCCAGGCGACGGGGACATGGATGGTCCAGCCGTTGCCGTGGTAGAGTAAAAATTCCAGTTCCTGCCCCAGAATGTCTTTTTTGACGGTTTCCCGGGGCCAGCGGTATCTCTCCAGCCTGGCCGCGGCGTCATGCAGGACGGCAAGGCGTTCCGCCTCCGCCGCCGGGTCCACTGTATCTGCGGAGGTGCTTTGAGCGGCGTCCGGCTCTAATACAGAGGTCTGTTCCGATCCGGCACAGCCGCCGGTCAGAAGGGTTAGGACAAGCAGTACGGCCAGCCCACCTGCCCTGCTTGCTCTGCATCGTTTCATACTTGTAAGCCCCCTTTGATATTCGAACAAGAAACAAAACTTAAAAAAATTGCCGTAAGCGACATAACGCATACGGCAATTTGGTGGAGGAGGGTGGATTCGAACCACCGAAGCGAAACGCAACAGATTTACAGTCTGCCCCCTTTGGCCACTCGGGAACTCCTCCATATTTAATTGGAGCTGGTGGACGGATTCGAACCCCCGACCTGCTGATTACAAATCAGCTGCTCTACCGGCTGAGCTACACCAGCACATTCGTGGCGGTTGTCCAACAACGAACGTCATTATAGCAAAAGATTGGAGGTCTGTCAAGTAAAAAACAAAAATTTTTTTCAACTGCCTGCCAGAGATTTTCAAACCGAGCGTCCGGCCTGGATTTGCCCCCGGTGCGGCGGAGAACAATACCGCCTGGACAGGGGCGGATGGAGAGACGGACGTTGGCTGTGCGCCCAATGTTATTACCGTTTGGAAGCTGAGGAGGAGACGTTATGACATTAGCTGAGCTGTCAGTGGAGTACCGGGCCCACGCCCACGCGCTGGACCTGCGGCTCTGCCAGCTGGAACATAAACTGGAGCAGACAACGGACGCGGACTGCCGCTGTCAGCTTGAGGACCGTATTCGGATGCTGTCTACCATGCTGCGGGAGGCCAGAGAACTAGCCGTTCTGACCGAGCGTTACTATGACAGGGGGTACCGCCGGAATGCCAAATACACGATATAGAAAAGGCAAGCTGTATGCCGCCGATATGGCCATGTACAGCCGCCAGATTGCGGCCGATAACAGCCATGAGATCAGCCGCCTGAAACGCAATTTGATCCGCGCCCTGCGGGAGGATGTTACCGCCAAACAGCGGCAAATGCTCCTGCTGTATTACGCCGAAGGTAAAAATATGCGGGAAATCGGCGAGGTTATGGGGATTGACAAATCTACTGTCTCCCGCACCATCAAGCGCGGGGAGCTGCGGCTTCAGCGGTGCCTGCGCTACGGCGCCGAAGCCTATCTGCGCAATATGGACGAGCTCTGAATAAGACAAGCCCCCAGCTGGTCTCAGTTGGGGGCGGTCCTTTTCTATTCAGCTGACTTGTCCGGTCGGAGAACAGGTGATGGAAATGTTGACGGATAAATCCCTATACAGTAGATGGGATAGTTTAGCAGTAAGAGAAGCAGTTCCACCGGATTTTTTAATATCTTCGCTGCCGTAAGACCAGCCATCGTAAGTAGTATGGGAACCACTGGCGCTCGATACCCAGGCTTTGTTACCATCATAGCCAAAAGTAACAGACAATGTAACTTCTCCGATAACTTTTCCATTATATTTGTAAGTATCGGATACATCGACAAACCTGGTGTTGCTACGTATAGGGGAGTTATGTACGGTCATGACAGAAACCTTTTCAATAACCCCAAATTCAGTATAGATTATCTCAGTCTCCTGATAGATTTGTTCGACAGCACCAGCTGAGATGATTATCGAACACAAAAGGATTGAAAGCATAATAAGAAACACAAACTTTTTTTTCATTTTATTCATGATGTTCCCCTCTCATCAGCGTATTGTTATAACTCTTGTTATTTCTGCTTGTATTGGTTGCATCAATAAAATGTAGATCCAGGCGCTTAGCAATAACATGATTGCTGTTGCAAAACCAATTAGGCACCAACGGACAAGTACTTTTCTGCGTTTATGATACTCCAATATTTCAGGTTCTAATGTTTCCAAAAAACCCTGGGCCAGTTCTTCCGGTTCACCTAAGTAGTCGATCAACTCCTTTTGAGTGGTATCCGGTCTGCCTTGAACAAAATCCTCCGCCATACGTCGAGTCTGGCTCAAAAAAGCTCTGCGGAGGTCTTTGGGGCAGTCCAGCAGACGTTCCAATCGCTGGAAATACTGGGATAATTCCTTGTTGACGTTTTCCACACTGCTCACCCCCTTTACTCCAGTTCCAGAACCTGGGCCAGCGCCGCCGTGTACCGCTTATATTCCTGAATAATCTCATCCAGATAAGCAGACCCGGTATCGGTAATGGCAAAGTAAATGCGGGTGCGGTTGTCTTCACTCATCATCTTGCCGTGTTCCCGGATAAACCCTTTCTCCTGCAAGCGGTAGATGGAGAGATAAAGGGTATTGAAGGCAATGACCCCGCCGCTGCGTTCTTCGATCAGGTTCATCATTTCATAGGTGTACATGGGCCGTTCACGCAGAAGGTGGAGGACCATCAGTTCGGTAGTAGCCTTCTTTAATGCAATTTGAATACCTGCGGGGTTTCCGCCCGTTTTTTCTTTTCCTGACATGTCACACACCAAATAACCTTAATGTTAGTACAATGTTATATTAAAATTATTTCTTTGTCAAGTATATTTGTTATTAAAAAATAATTGTTGACAAATAACTAATTCTAAGATATACTGTGAAACAAGAGGTAACCAGTATAAACTGGGTGTCTCAAATAGAAATAAAGGAGAAAAAAATTATGAAAAAAATGCATAGTCTGCTTCGGGCAATGGTAGCTTTCGCGCTCTGCTGTTCCATGCTCACCGGTGCCGCCATAGCGGCTGGCACAGCCAAGGGTGAGTCCGGAATTATGCCCCTCGCATCCCTCTACACAGACCGTGCCTATTCCGAAAAGAGCGGCGCATGGCAGTCGGTAAAGTTTACCGCCACATCGGGAAGCGGCGACTACATCCGCTACTGGTTTGGAAATGAAACGAATGAAAAATGTGTGGTCAGCCTCTATCAGACAAACAGGACCCCGGAGCCCAAGCGGGTCAGCTATATGTATGTAGGAGGCGACGAAAACAAATCTATGGTTTACTATGACCGTACTGCCGGCGGCGGAACCTATTACATTTTGATTGAAGCAATCCAGTCCGGCGGATTGATTGACGGCGATGTCTCAGTGGCGCAATACGCTACAAACCCCGGATGATCTCTGCTCCAACAACAGGAGAAAAGACGTAAGGGACAGCCAGTGTATTCCGGGTGTCTTAAATAAAATGCAGAGGTAATTCCTACTTTGAAAGCTGGGTAAACGAACTATATGCGTAATAAACCTCAAAAGAACCTAAGGTTTGGGGTTCTCCTGGTTGCAGCGGCAATTGCAGCCATAGTCGCAATCGGCTTTGCCGTAAGAATTTGGTTTTTCCCGCCTGCCGCAGTGGAGGCGGAAACCGTTGAACTGTCCGGCATTGGCTTAACGCTTATCCTGCCTGACAGCTGGAAAGACGCTTACGGGGTTGAAATGAACAAGGATGCTTCCGGATGCAGTCTATATGTGAAGTCGATCCGAGAAAGCGGCGGCGAAGGCTATGAGGGCCGGCTTTTTCAGGTGGGGAAGGTCTATGACGAACCGCTGACGCCGGACGAGTTAGCGGCTCAGTCTCCAATGAACTGTCAGTATCTGTTTTCAACCGCGGAGGGCACTTATGCCCTGACGTTTGCCAGCGATATCCAATATGATGTCAGCAGTCCAAGCCAAACAGAAGAATATAAGCGGTTAAAAGAAGGGATTCCTCAAATTCAGTATTTGCTGTCAATGAACGAAAGCTGATTATCCGGCAATTTTTTGCCGCTGAGGTTTAACTTCCAAAATCAAATACCCCGGCTGGTCTTACCAGCCGGGGCGTTTTCATAGTCCCAAAATTTGGGTGGCGATAGCGAAATAGACCAGCAGGGACAGCGCGTCCACCACGGTGGTGATAAAGGGAGAAGCCATCACCGCCGGGTCAAAGCCCAGACGTTTGGCCAGCATGGGCAGTGTACAGCCAATCAGTTTGGCGATTACAATGGTAAAGAAAATGGTAAGGGCCACCACCGCGGCCACCATGGCATCTTTCCGGTCTACCACCATCACCTTGCCAAAGACAACGCTCCCCAAGGTTGCCGCACACAGCACAGACACCCGGAATTCCTTCCAGATGACTCGGAAACAGTCAGAGAATTCCACATCTCCCAGGGACATCGCGCGGATAATGGTGACCGACGCCTGTCCGCCGGAGTTGCCTCCGGTGTCCATGAGCATAGGGATAAACAGCGTAAGGGCGGCGTTCGCGGCCAGAGCCTCCTCAAAGAAGCCCAAAATAGTACCGGTAAAGGTGGCGGAAATCATCAGCAGGAGCAGCCAGGGAATGCGGTGCTTCCAGGTCTCCACCACGCCGGTCTGAAAATAAGGTTTGTCGGTGGGCAGGATAGCGGCCATTTTCTCGATATCCTCGGTGGCCTCCTCCTCCATAACGTCCATGGCGTCGTCAACGGTGATAATGCCCACCAGCCGGTCCTCCCCATCCACCACGGGCAGGGCGGTAAGGTCGTATTTCGAGAACATCTGCGCTACGTCCTCTTTGTCCTCGTGGGTGGTGACCGACAGGACGTTGGTTTCCATGATCTCGCTGACGCGGGTCTCGTAGGAGGACATGAGCAGACGGCGTACCGTCACCACCCCCTGTAGAACCCGGTTGGCGGTGACATAGCAGGTGTAGACCGTCTCCTTATCCAGCCCCACTTTCCGGATGCGGGCAAAGGACTCCTCCACCGTGTTGTTGGGGTGGAGGTATACGAACTCCGTGGTCATCAGCGACCCGGCGGAGTCCTTGGGGTAGTTGAGCAGCTGATTGATCTGATTTCGGGTGGAGGCATCGGTATTGCGCAGAATCCGGGAAACCAGGTTGGCCGGCATGTCTTCAATCAGGTCGACGGTGTCATCCAAATACAGTTCGTTCAGCACCTCCCGCAGCTCCTTATCGCTGAGCGTACCGATCAGCTTCTCTTGGTCCTCCTCCAGATAGGAAAAGACCTCCGCCGCCAAGTCCTTGGGCAGCAGGCGGAACACCAGGATCTCCTGGTCCACCTCCAGCTCATCCAGAAAACCGGCAATGTCCACCTCGTTCATTTCGATCAAAATTTCCCGCAGGGCGCGGAATTTACGCTCTCGGACCAATTCCATCAGCTGGTCCAGGTCAAAGTTCTCGTGCATATTGTGTTCCTCCTTCCGTTTTTACGCAAGGCACAAAAAACCACAGGGACGCCGGACCCAAGGCCGACGGACCTGTGGCTGCACAGGACAAGGGGAGGAACCACCCTGTATTCCCCCCTGGAAATGACAGGCGCTCAGTTCCGGCGGCAAGATGGGGACCCTTGCCGGTCCCGGTCTGCCGCCCCCCGTTCGTGGCAGCTTTCCTTTGTGCCTGTCTGGCAACTTCGGCCTTCCATGCAGGGTCCCACTTCCTTTCCCAGAACATTTGTCACTCATGATTCTATATTATTGTAACACCAATCGGCAAGGTTTTCAAGTGGGTTGCACTGTGTTGGATAAAAAAGACGGTAGGAAATGCTGGAACAGCTCAGGCCGCGGCAAAGTGTATACAGCCGGTTTCGTACATGGGCAAATCAATATAGCAAAACACGGATAACGAATTTTCGTTATCCGTGTTTTGTATACTTGTTCTGAAATGCAATCCACAGCGTGAAAATAAGGGGCTTCCCGTTGCATTTAATTGCATTGATGCGTATCTATTGCTCAGCCGAAATACCGCTCCAGCAGGCCCTTAAACGCCTTGCCGTGGCGGGCCTCGTCGCGGGCCATCTCGTGGACGGTATCATGGATGGCGTCCAAGTTCTGCTCCTTGGCCATCTTGGCCAGGGCGACCTTGCCGGCGGTGGCGCCGTTCTCGGCCTCGACCCGCATCTCCAGGTTCTTCTTGGTGGAGTCGGT
>JAAWIE010000070.1 GCA_022796195.1 Lawsonibacter sp.
AGATGTTCGGCAATCTGAAGCTGGGCACCAACGAGCTGCTGTCCCGCGACAACGTGGCCGAGATGGTGTTCAACACCATGACCAAGGCCGTGCCCGTCCAGTACAGCGAGCGCTGGGGCGTGTACTACACCGATTCCCAGAGCCTGATGCAGGGCGTCAACTTCCGGTACAGCGACACCCTGGCCTATCAGAACTTCGACCTGGTCTACAACGAGAACAAGACTGACGATTTCAACCGTCCTTCCACCGAGTGGGGCATCGGCACCATCCGGGGCGCTCTGGACGACAAGGGCAACATCGTCAACGCCAACATCAAGACCAGCATCATCAAGGCTGTGGATGAGGCCGACCTGACCTACACCAAGGAAGTCAAGGTGGGCGACATCTACAAGGACCTGGGCCTGGGCGACACCGTCGCCGCCGGCGACGTCCGCGTGTTCATCGACGGCGCTGAGATTACCGCCATCGGCGGCAAGGACAAAGTGAACGCCATCCGCAAGGGCGACGACACCAACAAGTACGGCGGCAACGGCGTGCTGACTCAGGTGTTCTACTTCCCCGGCGCCCGGACCAACGAGCGGGACAAGATCATCATCACCGAGGTCAACACCTACACCGGTGAGGTCACCCGCAGCGTGGCCGCCAGCGGCACCAGGGACGCCTATGTGGTCGTCAGCACCGAGAGCGAGAACCGGCCTGTGAACGACGGCTCTCTGAACTTCGAGACCGACGCCTCCATCGCCAACGACACCCGGGTGCTGTACACCTACTCCTTCGCCACCGAGGGTATCGTTGACCTGGCCGTGGCCGAGTCCGTCTCCGGTGCTGTAGACAAGACCGAGAACACCAACACCGACAACAGTGACCGCAAGGCCATCACCCTGGACGGCCAGCGCTATGCCTCCTCCGCCAAGAACGCCGGTGAGACCATCGGCAACGTGACCGTCAAGGCCGAGTACACCATTTATCTGGACTTCTACGGCTACATGATCTATGTTGAGGAGAACGATGTTGCCATCAACAACTACGCTCTGCTCATCAACACCGCCAGCAACAGCACCTTTATCGGAAACCGCGCCCGCCTGCTGTTCTCCGACGGCACCATCAAGAACGTGGAGACCGAGAAGAACTACAACTCCGGCAGCGACAGCATTCCTGACTACACCATCGTCACCGTCCGTGTGGACGCCGACGGCGTGTACACTCTGAAGGCCGTGGACAGCACCAAGAGCTTCCGCAATGTGGCTTCTCACACCGCTAAGGCCAATGGTGAGCTGGACCCCGCCAACTATGCCGACACCTTCAACATGAAGAGCGACAAGGCCGGCATCACCGTGGATGCCAGTGCCAAGAGCTACTCCGGCGCCGCCGCCGCCACTGTCTACAACGCCAACAGCGCCACCGCCATCGTGGTCGCGGATGCAGGCGTGGACGGCTCCGGCAGCGATTTCACCGCCTACACCGGCATCAAGAACGCCCCCACCATAACCGCAACCAGCGATGCCAACAAGGGCGTGGCCGCTTACTGGTTCTGCAAGAGCGGCAAGATGATTACCGCTATGTTCGTCTTCCCCGAGTCCGCTCTGGAAATCGAGGACAGCAGCAACAAGCTGCTCTTCATCTCCAAGAAGTCTGTGGGCAACCTGATCCACGACAATGTTGGCGACTACTTCGAGTATGACGCCGTCATCGGCACCGAGATCGCCGAGAACACCAAGGTTGACGAGACCGTAAAGGTCAACGGTGTTGCCTTCGCCAACAGTGCCGCTACCAAGGACAACTTCGGCGGACTGTACAAGAGCTACACCGTCGACAAACACGGCATCATCACCGGCGTGAAGACCTATGCCCCCTGGAACGCCAACAGCGATGCTGAGGGCATCACCACCGGCATCGGCATTGACAAGACCTCCAAGGACTACACTGTCATTCTGGACACCGCCGGCACTCCCAAGACCATCACCGTGGATGACGCCGCCAAGATCTGGTATGTGGACAAGGACGGCAACATCTCCGAGAGCAGCTACCGCGGCATCTCCGTGGACGACGACGATACATTCTACGCCGTGGTTAAGGACTTCCTGGTCAAGACTCTGGTGATCCAGCAGGTGGACAGCAGCAGCAGCGCGGGCAGCGTGCCTGTTGCCATCACCTCCGACAAGAACAGTGTTGTTGTCGGCGACAATGTTACCCTGACCGCCAAGGCTACCCTGGGCCGCTATGACGACATCAATGGTTACAAGTGGTACTCCAGCGACAAGAAAAACCTGACTTTGGCCCAGGTTAAGGCTCTGACCTCCATCGCCGGCGCTACCGGCGAGACCTATCAGCCCGCTACCTCCACCGCCGGCACCACCTACTACTACTGCATCGTGGAGACCACCAACGACCGCGCTGACGGCGTTGCCGAGTCCTATGCTTCCTATGAGCTGGTGGTTAAGCCTGACCTGACCAACTCCATCAGCGTGGTTGTCACCTATAAGGATAGTGGCACGCAGGTTGGCGACAGGCAGGTTGTGAGCGTCCCCGCTTCCAGCGGCGCTGGTACTCTGACCGAGGACCTGTTGACCCTTCCCAAGTACTACAAGCTGGCCAGTGCGTGGACCAACCACACCGTTATGGAGTGGGACGATTCGACCAGAGAGCTCGACGTGGCTGTTGTAACCGATAAGAAGAACAATGTTGCTCCGCAGATGACCGATGCCGAGCTAGCCGCCGCTGTCGATGGCGGTAAGTTCGATAATATCGAAAAGATCATCTCGAACGGCATTACTCAGACCGTCGCTGACGACGGCACCATTACCCTCACCGGTGCTATGAAGATCATCGAGAAGAACAGCACCAATGCGGATGAGCTGGCTGGCATCAACGCTTTCTGGTGGGGCCAGGAGCAACAGGGCTCCTTCTTCACTAGCATCAGCCAGTTCTTTGATGTTGCTCCTTACTGCTCCGGAAAGAACCGGCTTGCTTTCTTCTATGTGACGGTCGAAGACGAGCTCTTCTTCATTCCTTTGACCAGCGCGGACAGTGGCCGCACTACCTACACCCTCACTGACGCGAAACTGACCACCAGCTACACCATTAACACCAGTGGTCTCACCGGTATCCCCAACCAAGACGCTGCATCCTGACACTTACCCCCGGGCCATTTGGCCCGGGGGCTTTTTGCTCCCCTCTTACCGCTCCCCCCAGAACTCGTAGGTGGTGCCCGGGAGCAGCTTTTCATTGTTATATGTGTGCAGAACCAGCTCCGCACTCTTGTACGCGCCGCCCAGCGAGACGAAGTTTTCCCCAATGTCCGCCACAGGGTTTACCCCGACCGCAGAGGTGTCCCCATCAAAGAATGGATAAAAAATCAGCAGCTTCTTGCCCGGGTATGCCTTGGCCTGGTGCTGAACGGAATTCCGCCCGATGGAAATGTTGCTTGTGTTCGCCTTTATGGTGAGAAGCAAATAGATGGTTTTCCACTGGCTCCAGTCAACCCCGGCGAAGGAAACGGTGTAGACCCCGGACTCCGCCCCCAGCGGCGTCCCCCGCTGAATGAGCCGCGCCCCCGCTTTGGCCTCCGCCGCCGTCATTCGGCCTTGCAGCGCGGTTACCGCAGTTTTGTCCGCCTTGCTTTCTGCCAGACCGTCCACCCTACCGTCCACCTGATCAATGGCCGCATCGAGCTTGGCGTTGTCAGCGTTGAAGTCCTCCATCAGGACCCGGTCGTCCTTCGACCACTGGTTCAGGTTGTAGTTTGACGTTTTGTCCATAGGTTCGTTCCTCCTTAAAAGTTGTCGGGAGGGAAAAGGCCCCCTTGCCAAAGGAGGCTTTTTCCCTCCAATAGGGGTGTGGGAGGACGAAAAGTGGGACGTTTTTATACATTTAGTGGAAGTAGGGGGGGAGTGCGGGCAAAAGCATACGACTCCCCCCTGAAAAAGGTCCGTATTAATTACCGAAATTGCGGAGGAATATTTGTAGAGATTCACAACTTTTTGAGGAAAGCGCGGGATAGCGGTCCCAGCTCCAAGGAGCGCTTAAAATGGAGGCGAGCGGGGAAATTCAACCTGTTTAAGAAGCCTGAACGCACCATAAAGGGTATCTCAATCCATTCTCTTGAATTGAAAATGGTCAAAACTGGGAAATAGTCTCCAAATGAAACAACCCGGGTCTTTCAACGAAAAAGAATTTCCGGGAAAACGGGTCACATCTAAAGTTTAAACTTGTTTTAATGCTGTTATTTCTTGTTTTACACTTTGCTTTGCCCAATGATATACTCAATGAAAAGCAAGTTATGACCGGTCCTCAGCTGCTTTTGCGCAAACTTCCAAAACCAACATGAATGGGGGAAGGCGGAGTCAAGATGAAAGACGAAACAGCGGCACAGGCCAGCGAACTGCTGGTCGGCGCTTATGACTTACACGTCCATTCCAGCCCCTCGGTATTTCCGCGCATGGAGGACGGGTTTGAACTGGTTCAGGAGGCGGACGCCGCCGGAATGGCGGGCGTAATGCTGAAGAGCCACTATGAGCCCACCGCGCTGCGGGCGGAGCTGGTCAACCGGCACAGCGGCTGCAAGGCAAAGGCCTACGGCGGGCTGGCGCTGAACTGGCCGGTAGGCGGATTAAATATCTACGCTGTGGAGAACGCTCTGCGGGCGGGGGCCAGGATCATATGGATGCCCACCCGCGACTCAAAAAACAGCCTGAGCTTCGGCGATATGGAGGGGGATTTTTTCCGCCGTCCCGGAATCTCGGTTCTGGATGAGAACGGCGGCCTGAAGCCCTGCGTCTATGAGATTATGGATGCGGTCAAGGCCAGCGGGGCCGTGCTGGCCACCGGCCACCTCAGTCCGGAGGAGTCCGTCCTCCTTTGCCGGGAGGGGAGAGCCCGGGGGGTGCGTATGATTCTGACCCACCCGGAGTTTCCCAGGACCTTTATTGAGCCCGCCGTCCAAAAGGAGATGGCGGACCTGGGCGTGTTCATTGAGAAAAACTGGCTCAATATTGTAATGGGCCGGGTCACTGTCCAGGAGATGGCGGCCGCCATCCGGCTGGTGGGCAGCGGGCGGACCTATATCGCCACAGACCGGGGCCAGAGGGGCCAGCCCAGTCCGGTTTCCGAGTTCCGGCGCTTTATCCAGGAGCTGCTCCAGGCCGGACTGAGCCCGGAGGAGATTCGGGACATGGCACAGAGGGTGCCGGAGGCTATTCTAAGTTAGAGCTTGCCTGAATACAGGCGGGACATTCCGTACATACAAAAGAGGACATGCCCATGTATTCCGGTATTTTCTAAAGTACCTATTCACCAACTCTATTAAGGGAGGAAACACGAATGAAACTGAAAAAAATCTTTGCGAGCGTCCTGGCGGGCGCCATGGTCCTGAGCCTGGCCGCCTGCGGCAACAGCGCCAAGCCCGGCGGCACCTCCGGCAACGGCGCCCAGCCTGGCAATACCTCCGGCGGCGGCGCCGGCAAGAGCCTGACCCTGAGCATCGGCTACACCACCGCCTCCAACGATGACGACCCCTACCACCTGACCGCCCTGCGCTTCAAGGAGATTGTGGAGGAGAAGACCGGCGGCCGCATCACCGTGAACGAGTATCCCAGCAGCCAGCTGGGCTCTGAGCCCGAGATGTGGGAGGGCATGCAGACCGGTACCTGTGATATGGCGGTTATGACCAACGCCTATGTCTCCTCCTATGTGCCCGCCAACGGCACTCTGGACCTGCCCTTTATCTTCTCCGACCTGGAGCAGGCCCGCAGCGTGGTGGACGGCGAGTTCGGCAAGTCCCTTATTGACAACATGGCCGGCACCGGCGTGACCTGCCTGGCCTTCTCCGAGGGCGGCTTCCGTCAGCTGTGTACCCGCAGCGCGGCTATCCGCACTCCCGGCGACCTGAGCGGCCTGAAGATCCGCTGCATGGAGACCAAGACCTACCTGTCCGCCTACGCCTCTCTGGGTGTGAACGCCACCCCCATGGCCTGGGGCGAACTGCTAACCGCCCTGCAGCAGGGCACCGTGGACGGCTGTGACGCCCCCCTGAGCGTGCTGTACACCAACGGCTTCCCCGATATCTGTCAGTATATCGACAATGTGAACCTGTTCTACTCCCCCTTGCCCATCTGCATCTCCACAAACCTGTTTGAGTCTCTGTCCGCTGAGGACCAGCAGCTCCTGCTGGACGCCGCCGTCCAGGCCGCCAAGGCCGCCCGGGACAACAACGACGCCACCGCCGAGCGCATGGAGTCCGACCTGACTGAGCAGGGCATGACCATCATCGCCGAGGACGAGGTGGATAACGCGGCGTTCCGCGACGCCGTGCAGTCCTGCTATGAGGAGATGGAGTCCTATGTGGGCAGCGACTGGCTGGCCAAAATCAAGAGTGAGGTCGGTCTGTCCTGAGACCGCGTCACAACCGCGGGTGATATCTTTCCCGATTTGAAATTGCGGCCTCCTCTCCCGCGGCCGGGAGAGGAGGCTCAATAAAAGACAGACCGCGTGACGCGGACCGCAGGGGAGATATCCGGAGGCGTCTGCCAAGAGAAAGGAAGCATTTATGAAAGTTTTGCAGCGCGTATCGGACACGGTCAACCGGATTGTCGGCTATGTGGGCATCGCGGTTTTCCTTGCCCTGATCATTGCCTGTGTGATGCAGGTGTTCTTCCGATTTGTTTTGAATAACTCCCTGTCCTGGACGGAGGAGCTGGCCCGGTACTGCTTTATCTGGATGCACATGCTGGGCGCGTCGCTCCTCATTGAGGGCAGCGGCCACGCCACCGTGACAGCAGTTCTGGACCTGCTCCGCGGCGCTGTCCGCAAGGCGGTGGATGTCATTATTGAGCTGGTTATCTTCTTCAACGGCACCGTCATGCTGTATGCGGGCCTCCAGCTGGCTTACAGCTCCCGCAACAATCTGAGTACTGCCCTATCTGTCCCCATGTGGTGCATCAACTCCTCGGTGGCGGTAGGGGGCCTGCTGCTCATGTTCCAGGCCCTTGTCAAAATTGCGGTGCTCCTGCTGAAAAAGGAGGATGAAACAGTATGACGCTCGTATTTATCGCTCTGTTCGGCCTGATGCTGCTGGGTGTTCCGGTGGCCTTTGCCATCCTGTCCGCCGGTATGACCTATCTGGCCACCACGGGATCCAGCATCCTGGTGGTCCCCCAGCGCCTGATCTACGGGCTGAACTCGTTCACCCTGCTGGCCGTCCCCCTGTTTATCCTGGTGGGCAACCTGATGGATTTCGGCGGCATCTCCAAGCGGCTGACCGACTGGGCCAAGAGCATCCTGGGCTGGCTGCCCGGCGGTCTGGGCATCGTCACCGTGTTCAGCTGCGCCATCTTCGCCGCTCTTACCGGCTCCGGCCCGGCCACAGTGGCCGCCATCGGCTCCATTATGCTCCCCTCCATGCTGAAAGCGGGCTACTCCAAGGAGACCAGCGCGGGTCTGGTGGCCGCGGCCGGCGCCCTGGGCCCCATCATTCCCCCCAGCATCCCCATGATTATCTACGGCGTCACCATGAATCTGTCCATTCCCGCCATGTTTGTGGCCGGCGTGACCCCCGGCCTGGTGATTGCCCTGGCCCTGTCCCTGGTCAATGTGGCCTTCGCCTACCGCAACCCCCAGGTCATTGAGCACGCCAGCGAGATGAAGTTTAACCTCAGGCTCTCCCTCAAGCTGTTCTGGAAAGCGCTGGGCGCCCTGGGGCTGCCTGTCCTGATCCTGGGCGGCATCTACGGCGGCGTGTTTACCCCCACAGAGTCCGCCGCCATTGGCATCGTGTACGCGCTGATTCTGGGCTTTGCCCTGGGAGAGCTGAAGCTCAAGGACATGCCCCGCATCCTGATCTCCTCCCTCAAGACCTCCACCATGGTCAACTTTATCATCGCCGCCGCCTCCCTCTTCTCCTGGGTGGTGTCCAAGTCCCAGATCGGCGTTGTGATCTCTGAGACCTTTATCAGCCTGGTGGGCGGCAGCCAGCCACTCTATCTGCTGATCCTGGTGCTGGTGCTGCTGGTAGTGGGCTGCCTGATGGACAACGTGGCGGCCACCCTGATCCTGGCCCCCATCCTGATTCCTGTAGGCATTCAGCTGGGCTGCAACGAGCTCCATATCGGTATGCTGTTCTGCATCTGCCTGGTGGTGGGATTTGTCACGCCGCCCTTTGGATATAATCTGTTTACCGCGGTATCCATCTCAGGCCTGAATTTCAAGCAGATTGTAAAAGGCTCGCTGCCATTCCTGATTACCGAGATCCTGCTGTTGTTCCTCTTCGCCTACGTGCCCGGCATCATCACCTGGCTGCCCAGGCTGATGGGCTACAGCTATTAGTCCGCACAAATTCACAAAAAGGAGAGCAGCGGTTCATTCTGTTTCGGGATGGATCGCCGTTTTCCGTCTGGGCGAGATTGGAGGCGTTCCTTTGACAGGCAGACGCTCCTTTAGAGAAAGGTGTTTTTATGCGAATTGGCTATGAAGTATTTCTGACGGTCGCCCGGGAGCTGAGCATCTCCAGAGCGGCGGAGCAGCTGAATGTCACACAGCAGTGCGCCAGCGACCATATCCGCCGCCTGGAGCGGGAGTTTCAGGTCACCCTGTTTGAGCGCAAGCCCAAGTTTCAGCTGACAGAGGCGGGAACAATCATGCTCCAAAGTCTGCAGAATATCCTGATCCTGGAGTCCAACATGAAGCGGAACCTGAGCAGCGTGGCGGAGGGGACCCGGGGCAGCTTTACCGTCGGAATCAGCACCTCCCGTGCCCCCATCATCCTGCCCAGGGTGCTGCCCCAGTTTTATCAGGAATTTCCCAGAGTAAATATCTCCTTTATCGAGGAGGACACCCAGCTTTTGGAGGAGCGCCTCCGGGCCGGGGATATCGACCTGTTTATTGGGATCAACACAACCCCACACCCGGACTATGAGATTAAAACGCTGGCGTCAGAGGGGATCATGCTGGTCATTTCCGACGACCTGCTGATGCGGAATTTCAGCCGGAACGAAATCCAGGGCATGGTCAACGGCGTGAATCTGAACCACTTCTCCCATGTGCCATTTACGCTCAGCTTCCGCACCGGGAAGGTAAACCACGCCATTGAGGAGTATCTGAACAACAACAATATCCGGCTGAAGGTCATCTATAACATCAGTGACAGCAAGACGCAGATCCAGCTGTGCGCCACCGGGATCTGCGCGGCCCTCTGTCCCAAGATGCTGCTGGACACCCCCTACATGCGGCAGTACTCCCGCCAGAGAAACGGGGAGCTCCACGCATTTCCCATCAACCATTTCGACCAGAATATCCACATCGACCTGGTGAGCCACAAGAATGTCCCTCATCCGCTGTTTATCCGGCGGTTTATCCGCCTGCTCCAGGAGGAAATCCCGGCCATTGCCAGGATGAACCTGCTCCATGACTGTATCGCGCCGGAGGAATAGGCCATGGCCGGGGACGGGGTACCGCCCCCGGTTTTGACATAGGCCCGGGATAAGTGGTCGGTTTTGGAGGATAATCGGTCAGTTCCCGGAGGGGGAACTGTGCTATAATCAAATATATCCTTCATCTTGCCGGCCAGGAGAGAACTGATATGAAAGTGTCCTCATTTTTATACTTTGCACGCTTCGGCCTTCGGACCGTCCTGTTTCGGAGAAAGGAGCCAATTCTGGGTACCATCATTTTGACGGACAAGTGCAACCTCCGCTGCAAGCACTGTTCCGTCAACAACATCACAGCCGTCATCCACCCCTACCGCCAGATCCAGGCGGAGATGCGCCAGCTCTACGGCATGGGTGTGCGCATCCTCTTCTTCTGCGGCGGGGAGACCTTTCTGTGGGCGGACAGTGGAAAGTGTCTGCGGGACCTGGTGATTGAAGCCAAGGGGATGGGCTTTTTGATCGTCAATGCGGTCACCAACGGCACGTTCCCGCTGGACCTGCCCGAGGCCGACCTGATCTTGCTTAGCCTGGACGGGGACCGGGAACGGCACAACGCCATCCGGGGGGACACCTACGATCTGATTTTCGACAATATCCGCCATGCCCCGGCGGACAACATCTGCTTCTACATGGCCATCAACCAAATCAACAAGGACGCGGTCCGGGACGTCTGCGTCGCGGCCCGGGACACCGAGCACGTCCGGGCGGTATCCTTCAATTTCCATACCCCCTACCCGGACACCGAGGACCTGGCCCTGTCGGCAGAGGAGAAAGAGGCCTGCTGCCGGACCATCGCCGGGATGATGGATGAGGGCGCGCCGGTTTTCAACTTGAAGAGCGCCTTTCCCTATCTTGTTCACAACCGTTTCCCCACCCCCTGCCACCAGTGTGTGGTGATGGAGGGCGGGAAGCTCAGCACCTGCGGGCGGTGCGTTGAGGTCCCCGGTCTGTGCGGGCGGTGCGGCTATTTCTTCGTTGCTGAGTATACCCTGCTGTTCCGAGGGAAGCCGCGGATTATCGCCGAAATGCTGAGAACCTACCTCAAATATATATAGGAGCGGGCTATGGGTATGATCACGACTCTGACCAGGATGTGGCTCACCCGGTCGGTGAAGCCTTTTGTTTTTCAAAATGATTATGACTCCCTTCTGCCCTTCGAAGATTGCAGAGACCTGGGGCTCTATGTCCATATCCCCTTTTGCAAGCAGTTGTGCAGCTTCTGCCCTTACTGCAGGGAGATCTATTCCCCCGAGAAGTGTGACCGCTATCTGGATGCGCTGATCCGGGAAATCCATCTGGTGGGAGGACAGCACTTCGGGAGGAAGCAGGTCACCAGCCTGTATTTCGGCGGCGGGACGCCCGCTCTGGCCGCCGGGCGGCTGGGAGAAGTGATTGCCGCCCTGGAGGAGCACTTTGTTATTACACAGGGCATCGGCGTAGAACTGCACCCGGACAATGTGACGGTTCCGGTGCTGCAGATGCTGCGGGATGCCGGAGTCACCAAGCTCAGCATTGGAGTGCAGTCCTTTCAGGAAAAATATCAGAGTGTTCTGGGCAGGTCCCCAGTGGACAGCGGGGCCCTGTCGGCCGCCCTGACCCAGGTGCCCTTTGAGACAGTCTCCATGGACTTTATCTTTGCTCTGCCCGGGCAGGCCTTTGCGGACCTGCGCGCAGACATCGATGCCGCCTTTCAGAGCGGCGCGAATCATGTGGCAATCTATCCCTTTATTGACTTCTCCTTTACCTCCAGCATCCTCCCGGCTATGGAAAAAGAGAAGAAGCGGCTCTTGCTGGATCAAATTACCCGCTACTGCCTGGAAAAGGGATACACAAGAAACTCTATTTGGACCTTCTCCAGCGAGGCGGCGGCGGGCTATTCCTCCATGACCCGGGATAATTTTCTGGGCTTTGGCTGTTCCGCCACCACTCTCCTGTGGAACCAGTTTAAAATTAACACCTTTTCTGTGGAAGAATACTGTAAGCGGATTGACGGCGGGACGCTCCCCACCGCTTTGACTTTGCGCTTTACCCTCCGCCAGCGTATGGTATACTATCTATTTTGGACGGCCTACAGTACCAGGGTGGACGCCAAGGCTTTTCAGCGCTTTTTTGGTGTCTCCCTTAGAAAAATGTATGGCTTCGAGCTGGGTCTGGCCAAATTGCTGAGGCTCGTCACAGAGAGGGATGGCGTATATGAGATGACGCTGAAAGGCGCGTTTTATTACCATTACTACGAGAATTTTTATACTCTAGCCTATATTGACAAGATGTGGGGGCTGCTGAGAAAAGACTCTTTTCCTGAGCGAATGGAGCTTTGAACACCCCCCGGCCTACCAAATGTCTACCAAAAAAGCCGTCAGGCTCCTGCAACCCAGGGCCTGGCGGCTTTTCCATATTTTAGGTCGTCCACCGGATGTCTACCAA
>JAAWIE010000071.1 GCA_022796195.1 Lawsonibacter sp.
CGAGCCTCTGACCCGCAACGACGTGGCTCAGCTGGCCCTGAACACCCTGAAGACTCCCATTGTGGAGCCCGATGACAACACCATCAGCATCACCGACGCTAACGGCAACGTGGTTGCTACCGGCGGCCAGGTGAACTACGTGGTGACCGCCTCCAGCCAGCCCTTCGCCCGCGCCATCGGCAAGGACGAGGTTGTCGGCACCGGCCTGAACCAGGTCCAGGGCTACGTCATCGAACTGGGTGAGCAGCTGTACAACGGCAAGCTGGAGCTGCGGGACAACAACCGCGATGACTTCGGTCGTCCTGCCCGCACCTGGGTCTACAACGGCACCGAGATCGGCTCCTATGCCAAGAAGGAACTGCTGGTTCCCAACGGCTCCTACACCGTCGGAGTGACCGGCAAGGCCGTCTATGAACTGCTGGGCCAGTCCGCCATCCGGGAGAACGATCTGTACACCTTCCTGGACGGCGCTGACAACGTCAAGATCACCAAAAATCAGCTGGTCCGCTCCTATGACGAGGACCTGTACGGCACCGGCCGCGGTGTGCTGACCGAGATCTATCTGGATACCGATCACGACGAGCTGAGCATTGTATCCATCAACACCTGGCTGGCCCGGGCTGCTACGGACTACAACGCCAACAGCGAGTCCATCACCCTGAACGTCTATGACGGCGGAAACGGCGTCAGCATTTCCAAGCGCGTTGAGGTGGAGGACGCCCCCTTCATCATGAACATGAAGAAGGACGACTGGTGCCTGGTGCAGTGGGCTGACGAGAGCGACGCCCACAGCCAGAAGGCCATTGTTGATGCGTTCGACGTGGAAATCCGCGAGGACCAGGATGTCACCTCCTTCAAGCGCGACCGCGAAGACAGCAGTAACATCGACCAGAACAGCAACACGTACGTCAGTGAGATCATCACCGGCGGCGAGACCATCAAGAGCAACGCTCAGGCGTGGTACAAGTACAACACCCTGAACGACTTCAACGCCAGCGCCCTGGTGAACAAGACCTACACTGTCTTCATGGACCAGTACGATAACTTTATCGGTATCGATCTGTACTCCGGCAAGGACCAGTATGTCTTCATCACCGGCTATGACCGCAATGGCAGCAACATCTCCGTGAACACCGCCAAGGCCAGCGCCATCTTCACCGACGGCACCATGCAGGCTGTTGACGTGGATGTGAAGGCCACCAACGACAACATCGACGCCTGGAACAAGCGGAACACCGGCCACACCGAGTACGCCAAGTGGAATACAACCAAGCCCGTCGGACCCGGCAGCGTGGACGGCAACAACCTGGAGAACATGTGGTATCAGTACACGGAGAACCGGGGCGTTTACACCCTGACCCCCGTGGACGGCTACACCAAAGACGTCAACGGCATTGCTCCCGCTGCCGACCGCAACGTCAACTCCTCCAAGGTTTACCTCTCCAGCAGCCAGTATAAGGCTAATGGCAGCTTCGGAACCGGCAACTCCTACGGTGAGGACGCCTCCATCTACATCACTGTGGGCAACGGCGACGTGGACACCAACATTGGCGGCAACAGCATCACCGAGGTGAACGGCGTCTACACCGGCGCTCAGGACGTGAACCTGGTGATTCCCAGCGGCAAGTGGATTCACGCCGTCTGGAAGGACAACTACATTGTCGCGGCAATCGTCTGGGGCGAAGCCGAGGGCACTGTGGAGAACTACGCCTACATCCGCAACGGCATCGGCCGCGAGTGGAAAGAGACGGACAGCAACGGCAACGTGACTCACTTCTGGGAGTTCGACGCCGTGATGAACGGCGAGACCGTTACCAAGACCATCAAGAGCCGCTTCTCCAGCACCGTGAACCAGCTCCGGCCCGGCCAGGTGCAGGAACTGATCATCGACAACGATGGTTATGTCACCAAGATCGAGAACGTGTCCTATCCCGGCAACGGGGCCATGGATGACAAGCTGTACAACAACCAGGACTTCCGGACCTCCGTTGTGAACGGCGTGAACTCCCTGAAGGGCAACAACGTCTATCATGTTGAGACCAACACCAACGCAGCCCGTCAGAACAACGTGCTCATGCCCACTCTGGACAGCAACGGCCACACCCCGCTGGCCTTCCAGGGCAACACCCTGCGTTATGACGCCAGCAACAACGACCTGGCTCTGCCCGTGGCCCGCAATGCCAAAGCGGTTGTCAACCAGACGATCAACGGCAGCAGCAAGTGGACCAACTATGACTCCGTCAGCGCCGCCTACAGCGTGCTGAACGACGCCGACAGGGACCCCAACACCAATAAGAACGGCGCCAAGCAGTTCGACGGCGAAGTGATTGCCGTTCTGGACGGCAACGGCGTGGCCGCATGGGTCGTGTTCATCGACAACACTCCCACCAGCACCACCGATGACAATTACAACAACAGCGCCAGCAACACCATCGGCAATATTACTGTTAACGTTCAGAGCTCCAACGCAGGCATTGCCAACCGCAATATCTATGCCGCTCAGGACGCGAACGGCTACCTGACTGTTCAGATTCCTGTTGCCAGCAATGTGATTGGCGCGAGCGCCAGCCGGATCACAGTTACTGAGAATGGCGTGTACCGCTTCGACCAGGCCAACGTGGCCGCCGATCGGATCATTGGCCAGCGCGCTGAGTTCAACATCAATCAGAACTTCAGCCGCAACAATAAGATCGTGGTCACCATTTACAACTTCAATGCCAGCACCGGCAGCACCCCAGTGAGAAATGTAAATGTGACTCTGGCCACCCCCACTGCCGGTAATGCTCTGCCCCAGGCAGTTGCCAGCACCGGTGTGATTGCGGTTACTACCTGGGCTCCCAACGACGCAACAGCCGTCGCTGGCCGGACCTACACTGCTACCATCACCCTCAGCGCCGCCTCTGGTTACACACTGGCCGAAGGCTGGACCCTGAACTATAATGGAGCTAGTGAGACCGCCGCTACCACCATCACAAAAACCTTCACTGTTCCCGCCAATCCCGGCGAAAAGGAATATCTTAACATCTTTGGCACTTGGTTCGAGGTTATCCGAGACGAAGATGGCAATATTGTGGACATGGTTGAACTGCCCGGAAAGCCTGAGGGAGCCTTGGCTGCTTCTATGTTCAGCGTGCTTCGCTCCGCTGTGATTCCTGGCGAGATTGAGAAGCTGGATGACGGCGGCAAGTACGAGATCAAACTGGGTGATTTCATCTTTGAAATGACTTATCTGAACAAGAAAATCAAAGTAAGCTTCCTGAGAATTGACGGGGATGTGAGCAATCCCACCCTCGGCGAGGGCGAGAAGCTGCCCGACGGAAGTATCGTCTATACCGCCTCCGCAGAGAACAGCGAGGAAGTTCCCGCCACCACGAAACAGCCCACCTTCACCGCCGGTAAGGACGGCAAGGCCAACAAGGTTGACCTGGACCTGGGCGAGCCCATGCCTGGCGGCAAGTTGCCCAAGGAGATTCTCATTGACGACACCCTGACCGCAGAAATCGTGTGGGAAGGCGACACCAACGGCAACGGCATTGCCGACGAGGGCGAAGACCTCAAGTACACCTACAAGGTCGTAAAGGCCGCTGATGGCGCAGACGTCACCGGCGACACCCATATTACCGTCGGTGAGACCACCTACTCCGTCCCTGCTGATACCATGAACAGCAATAGCGGCGTGTCGGTAGAGAACGGCGAAGTTAAGGGAGACGGCGTCGTAAAGGTAGACAAGATGTTCACCGTCACCGTGAACACCGACGAGAACGCCACTGCCACGGGCGCTGGCGAGTTCGTCGAGGGTAAAACCACCACCGTCACCGTCACCGCCAAGGAGGGCTACGTCCTGGCCGAGGTCAAGGTGGATGGCAAGGCCGTTATTCTGGAAAAGGGCGCGACCACCTGGACCAAGACTTTCTCCGCTGCGGCTACCGTTGACGTGACCACCGCCGTGGACGAGATGGCTGGCCTGCCTGTTACTCTGGATGTGACTGCGAAAAAACAAGTTGACCTCACCGGTGGACCTGCTGTTTCCAAGATTCAGAAGGACAACATCGAGGTTACCTATGACGCTGAGAACAAGAAGTTTGTTGTCACTGGCGACCTGGTCTACATCAATGAGCTGACAGGCTACTCCGACAATGCGGAGAAAAAGAAGGGTTATTTCGTAGCCCTTGACCTGGATTGGTCCAATGTACCCAGTGGAACGAAGGTTTACCTCACTACCTATGACGAGAATGGTGAGGAGAAGCTGAACCAGACCGCATTGAGCGGAAGCAGCAAGGTAGAGCAGATCGTCGGCAAGGTGGCTGGCGCTGACGGCGTAAAGCTGCTGAACCGTAGGATTCGGGTTGTAAACGAGATGGAAAACCATACCGAGTTGTATGTAATCGACTTCTCTGGCCTGAACTGCCCCGCTCCTGAGAACCTGGTGTTCTCCGCCCTGGCACAGGACAGTAAGGAAGATCTGTATGGCAAGACGGTTGCGAATATCCAGGACAGCGTAACGGTCACCACCGAGGGTACTGGTGCTATGAAGACCATCAAGCTGACCGGCACCCTGAAGCCTATCACAGGTTGGACTACAGCGTGGGGTGATGGAAATTATAAGGACGGTTACTTCGTCGCAATCGGAATTGACGGCAGCGCCATTCCTGTGACCGAATCGGCCACGTGCTCGAACCCGAACACTGGCGGAACACCCAATACCAGAACGTTTAATACTGCGAACGATATTCTGGTTCTCCGTGTTGCCGATCTGGCCACCGGAACTGGACAGGCTAAGACCAAGGGTAACTGCGTAATCACAGACAACCGGAATGGGAAGGTGGTTGTCTACACCGTGGACTTCTCCGAGCTGAAGTTGGAGCCTCAAGGCACCGGCGATGTGACACTGAAGCCGATGACCACTAAGCTGCCTGATAACTTTGGGGGCCTGAAGGCTTCTGAGTTCCAGGAGGACCTCAAGGTTGAACTGAAGAACGGCACTGTCTATGTCTCTGGCAATCTGACTCCTGTGAAAATGAATGCTGGCTGGGGGGACAATAATACGGGATACTTCGTGTGGTTCGACATCGACGCCAGCGGCGTGGCCGGGGCCAAGAGTCTGATTATCCGGGGTACCAAGGGACAGTACGCGGCTAAGAACCACGAGGACTTTATCTACCAGCTGGGCGATGAGAACCTGAAGAAGGATGACCTCACGTCCAAGACGACTACCCTCTATGTGTTGAACCAGGCAGGGTCCGCTGACACAGACCCGGCAGAAAACACAATCGTGAAAGAATACCCTGTGGACTTCTCTGGCGTGACTCTGAAGCAGAGCGTACCCTTCACGGTGAGCCATGAGCTGTCCGACGCAAATGACGCCGAAGCGGTACACCAGAGCCTGTTGTGCAATGGAACGAACTACAAAGTGACCGTGGATCACAGCACAAAGGAGATCATTGTGACAGGTGACGTCTACATGATCAGCGAGGGCAACGCGCCTTATGCGTGGAGCATTGTCACCGGCGATAAACTGGGATTCAAGCAGACCGAGTCGGGTTACTTCGTGACCTTCGAAATGAAGCCGAGCTCTGTGGGCGGATTCACTTCGTACAACCAGGCTGGGTACAGCAAAGAGTACAAGGAAACCGATGCCACATACGATAGCGGGGTGGTAACTCAGGTCATAAGAGTAGCCCCGATGAGTGGAAACGATCCCTATGGAGCTGTGAAAGTGAAAGTTGGAAGCGATGGAGAGTGGATTGAGTACACGCTAAATCTGGAGGGCGTAAAATGGGTAAGCGACTATAAAGAAACAACAACTGCGCCCAGCGGAACGTAAGACATTTCAGCAATTAATAACAAGCTTAAAACCCCCGGGCTTCGGCCCGGGGGCCTTTTATCAATCGGCTTTCAACAGCGCGACCACAAAGTATTGTGTGCCGGCCATGTTCAGCTGGGCGATGTGGGACATGTGGTTATACCATTTCATGGATTTCCCAGTCCAGGTAACCGCCAGAGGATTGCCGGTGCCTCCGTTGGAGGAGTGAGTTAAGGTCGCGCCCCGGATAAACGTCGCCTGGTATCCGTCCGAAGATGTGATGAACACGATTTCCGGCACCGCCGGGAAGGCGAGAGACGTCTGATTGTCTTTGCCGTAAACGCCCGTTCCGGTGTAAGACGCGGTGTGAATCTTACAGTTTCCCTTGCCAGTCAGGGCAGTCCCCTGCTGGTTTACTGTGGTTTTCAGCGCCTCCAGCGCAGATTGGTCCGCCTTGCTGGTTTTCAGGCTGTTCACCGTAGTTTGCAGGCTGCTCAGCGCGGAGGCGTCCGCTTTCCCGCTGTCCAGGGCGGACAGGGCTGCGTCGATTTTGGCGTTGTCCGCGTTGAATTCCGTCCGAAGCACCCGGTCCGACGCTGCCCACTGGTTCAGTTTGTAGCTGCTGGTATAATTGCTTGCCATGTTGTTTTCCTCCAATCATCTTGAGAGCGATAAAAAAACCTTCCCCCTGAAGGGGGGGGAAGGTTTTTTACCCTCTAACCAACATGGGCAAGGCCAAAAAGTGGGACGTTTTCATACATTTAATGGAAATAAGGGCGCATTGCGCCTTTTTTACCTTCCAGATGCTCCCGCCGCAGGAAGCAGTCAATTCAGAAACAGTTCATTTTCCTTGGGTACCGAGCATACCGGCTCCAGCCGCTGGGAAGCCCCGGCCAAAATCGTCTGATCCAGCGTTCTGGCCTGCACCGGGCACACCTGGATGCACCGCATACAGCTGATGCAGAGTTCGGGGTTCGTCTCCGAGGGGCGGTCCGCCGGGATTGCTCCCACAGGGCACTGCCGGGCGCACTGGCCGCATCCGACGCAGTTTTCGCCCGCCTTGGGCTTCAGGGGAATCCCCTTGTACTCCTGATCGGGAATATTGCCGGGCACCTCCACCGCCGTCCCTTCCGGATTCTGGGTAAGGGCCTCTTTGATGCGGCGGCCAAACTCGCCCAGGGTTTCCAGGTCCTCCTGGTTGGGCCGTCCGCTGGCAAACTGCCGCATAACGGAATGTTCCGCCACGGCGGCCACCGCCGCGATGCAGCGGAATCCAGCCCGGACCAAAACATCCTTCAGTTCTGACAGGGTATCTTCGTAAGCGCGGTTGCCGTAAACCGCCATCAAAACCGCATTTGCGCCCGTTCCGTTCATCTGAGCCAGACGGGAAACCGCCGCTGCGGGGACGCGTCCGCCGTATGAGGGAACCGCAACAACACAGATGTCGCCATCGCCAAAGGAAAACCGGCTGTAATCGGTCTCTCGGGCGGTGAGGTCAATCTCCTGAACCTCCGGCCCAAACGCAGCGGCCAGACGGTCTGCCGCTTTTTTTGTCCCTCCGGTGGGACTGAATGTAATTGTATAAACAGACATTTGGCTGTCCTCCTAATCTAGTCGTAGTCCGGCGCCGTTGTGCCGGACTTTTATACCTGGGTCAGGGGTTAAAAACATAACGATCCAGCCGCTCAAAGGCTTCCTTAACCCGGCTGAGGGGCAGGGCCAGATTGATGCGCACATGACAGGGGCCGTGGAACATCCGTCCGTCCTGAATAGCGACGCCCACATCCCAAGCGGCCTGCTCCAACTCGTCCAAGGTCTTGCCATGCGTTTCACACCACTTGGAGCAGTCCGCAAAGAGCATGTATGTGCCCTCCGGCTTAAAAACCTCCACCCCGTCGAAACGACGGGCGATATAATCGCAGGCGTAGTCCACATTTTCGGTGATAACCTGCCTCAGTTCGTCCGCCCACACATAGCCCTCGGGCTGGTAGGCCCCAATCAGCGCGTGCATGGAGAGGACGTTCATGTCGTTGTAGTGACACAAAGAGGACTCTTTTGCCATCCGCTCTTGGATTTTTTGGTTGTAGACAATGTGGTATGCGCCAATCAGCCCCGCCAGATTGAAGGTTTTGGAGGGCGCGTAAAATGCAGCCGTATGATTACGGGCGTACTCCGAAACGGACTGAACCGGGATGTGTTTGTGTTCGCCGAGGATGATGTCAGACCAGATTTCATCGGAGATGACATCCACCTCGTACTTCTGGAACAGCTCCATGGCCCGCTCCAACTCCCACGGCTCCCAGACCCGTCCGCAGGGGTTGTGGGGAGAACAGAAAATCGCGGCGTGGATGTGCTGTTCCGCAATCTTCCGCTCCATATCCGCAAAGTCCATGCGCCATACGCCGTTGCCGTCCCTCACCAGCGGAGAGTGAACCATGTTGTAGCCATTGTTGGTCAGGCTCTTGGTAAAGCCGATATAGGTGGGCGAGTGAACCAGCACACGGTCCCCTTTGGAACAAAACACGTTCAGCGCGGAGAGTACCCCGCCCAGAACTCCGTTTTCATAGGCGATATTCCCCCGGGTCAGACCGGTCACCCCGTTGCGTGTCTCGTGCCAGCGGATGATGGCGTCATAGTACTCCTCCCGAGGCTCGAAATAGCCGAAATGCGGCTCCTTCACCCGGTCGATTATGGCCTGCTGAATCTCGGGCAGAACCGGAAAGTTCATATCGGCTACCCACATAGGGATAACATCGAACCCCTCCTTAGGGGGCTTGGGCGCCATATCCGGCATACTGCCCAGCGCATCGACGGCGAGTGCATCTTTATTCCGGCGGTCTAAAATGGAAGTAAAATCGTATTTCATCCTGTTCATCCTTCTTCATCTATAATTGATAGGTTTGCCTCCTCAGGCGGGACACATTCCAGCTCTCTGCGCCGGAACCGAGAAGCGGAAGCCGCTCAGCGGTTCATGTATTCCAGCGCCGCCAGCGCCATCACTCTGGTGCAGAACTTGATATACTGCTCGTCCACCTGGAACTTCTGGTTGTGGGCAGGGGCATACTCGCCAGTTCCGATAAACAGAAAACAGGACGGCACCTTCTGCCCGTAGTAGCCAAAGTCCTCTGCCGCCAGCATTTGTTCCGGAGCCTCCTCCAGATAGTCGGGCGGGGCCTCATCCAGACCTTGAAACAGAGCGTCCTTGTGCTTCCGGAATGTGTCATACAGGAAATCCGCCACCTCAGGGTTGTTATACACCGAGGGGTAGCTGCGGATAAAGTCCGTATCACAGCTGCCGCCCATGGCCTTGGCGGTCCCTTTGCAGATCTCCTCCACCCGCTGGAACATGACCTCGCGGGAGTCCGGGTTCACATTTCGCATCATGCACAGCATGACCGCTTCATCCGCCAAAATGTTGGGGGCGGTGCCGCCCTTGATGGTTCCTACATTGAGGTTGGCTGCGTCCTTGGGGTCCAGGTTCCGGCTGGTAATGGTATTCAGCGCCAGAATAATATTGGCGGCGATCAGAACTGCGTCCACCCCCTCCTGGGGTTTGGAGGAGTGCGCCGCCTTGCCGTGTACCGTAATCGTGCAGCCATCCGAGTAGGCGGTGCGGTATCCCCGGCCCAAGGTGATCTTGCCCCGCTTATCGGGCCAGACATGGACGCCCAGACAGCAGTCGGGCATCTCGTCAAACAGACCGGCCTTGATCATCTCCCGGCCGCCGCCGCCGTGTTCCTCGGCGGGCTGAAACACCAGACGGACGCGTCCGGTCCACTCCTCTTTCATCTCGTTGAGGATACCACCCACCGTAAGCAGGTTGGAGGTATGGACATCGTGTCCGCAGGCGTGCATAATGCCGTCATTTTTGCTCTTAAAGGGCAGGTCGGTCTCCTCCTGAACAGGAAGTGCGTCCATGTCTCCGCGAAGCACCAGCAGCTTACCGGGTTTTCCGCTGTCGATCGTGGCAATCAGACCGGGTTTGACCGGGCTCTCCACATAGGGAATGCCTAAACGCGTCAGCTCGTTGGCAATCAGGGCGCTGGTCTCAAACTCTTTGTAGGATAACTCTGGATTTTCGTGAATCTGGCGGCGGATTTTAATGGTGAAATCCGCCCACCGGTCAATCGCCTCCAGCAGCTTTTGTATACGGTCCATGGTATCGGTTCCCCCTTTTATGTTTCATTTCCGCTCCGGCTTCTCTCGATCAGGTCCTCAAAAAGGCGGCGCATTCTGGGTTCTGCATCCAGCAGGGCCTCCGGATGCCACTGGACCAGCATGATCTGCCCGTCCTCCGATTCCAGTGCCTCGGGGACGCCGTCACCAGTCTGGGCCACCAGCTTTAGTCCCTTGCCCGCCGCCTTCACGCACTGATGGTGGATGGTGTTGGTGTAAACCGGCTCCTCACCCAGGACCTGTCCCAAACGGCTGCCTGGTTCAATGGTGACCTCGTGCATCAGGTAGTCCCGGTTCTGCTTCTGGTTGTGCAGGTAAGAGGGCACGCCCCGCCGGGAAAGGTCCTGATACAAGCTGCCGCCCATGCCCACGTTCACCAGCTGCAAACCTCTGCAAATTCCCAGAACAGGAATCTTGTGTGCCCGCACAAATTCCAGTGCCTGAAGCCAGAAACGGTCCATCACACAGTCAATCGTTCCGATCAGGGGGTCCGGCGCTTCTCCGTAAAATTTGGGGTCCACATCCACTCCCCCCGGGAACAGCATCCCGGAACACAGCGAGAACATCTGCTCCGCCGCGTCCGGGTCGGACGTCACGGGAAGCAAAATCGGAATTCCGCCTGCCCGCATGATCGCTTCGCAGTATACCTTGTTGATGTACTCCACCGTAATAGACTGTCCATTGGGAATTGGGATATCTGCTCTGCTGCTCAAAATACCGATGATTGGTTTGCTCATAAAAAAACCTCCTTCGCCTTTAAAGTTGTGGCTTAATAATCAAGCACATTTATAATACTATTACTATGCGCAATAATCAAGTTATTTTCATTTAATAAAGATACTTTATTTTTCTGCACAATTCCGACCATTCAGTTTTGTAACTTTACACAAAGGGCCAGGCGGTATACACCGTCCGGCCCCTCCCGTCATTCATTCTACTTTCGAAAATTGTTCCTGACTCCGCTTTACATCATCCTGATACGCTTCATTCAGCCTCTCCTGAACCCGCAGATGAATCAGCAGCTCTTCGTCTGTGAAGCCCTCCAGCAAAGCAAAGGTTTTCGTTTGGCACTCCTGATTAAACTTGATGTGCGCTTGAAAAACCTCTGCACCCTCCTTCGTCAGCTCCAGATTGTACAGCCGGTTATTGCCGGGATTTCGGTTCTGTTCTACAAAACCTTTGGCCCTCAGCTTCCGCACAATTTGTGAGCAAGCACTGGTGGTCTTGTTCAAAATTTCTGCCAGCTGGGTCACCGTAATACCTGGGTGCTGTCCAACCAAATTTACAATATAGGCTTCCGCCTGATAAAGCACTACACTGCCGTAATAATGAGGCAGAGAATCGTATTCACTTATGAGATTATAGGCGGCATCCTGTGCCTCCCAGATTTGCCGGAGGAGCTGCGTACTCATCTTGTTCTCATTCCTTTGCTAAAATCTTTGCCTCTTATTATAATCCACCATTCTTGCTTTCGCAAGGGCTTATTCCCTTTTTCTTAATCCTGTTTGCTACAGTGGTCTACTATAAAATGTTTTAAAATGTAATTCAGCTGAAATGCTTCTTGGCATAACTCCCCCACCTTAGCTCAGTCAATTCAGCCACTAAATTAGCATCATGAAATTGGCCTGATTCTATGGATCAATTCCACTTTTCTCGTTTCCGCGCTTTGCACCAATACTAACTAATGTCTACCAAATGTCTACCAAAAAAGCCTGGGAATCCCTGCGGCGCAGGGGTTGCCAGGCTTTTCCCATTTCAGGCTGTCTACCGGATGTCTACCAGTTT
>JAAWIE010000072.1 GCA_022796195.1 Lawsonibacter sp.
TTAAGCGCGTTTTCCACCGAAAAAGAGCCGGGCGCGGAGCAAAAGCTCCGCGCCCTTCGGCCCTCCTGTCTCAACAGCCGCAGCCGTTGTTGCAGCCGCAGTTGTTGTTATTGCAGCAGCAGTTGTTGCCGCCCCAGCCGCCGCAGCTGAACAGGATGATAATGAGAATGATGATCCACAGGCAGCTATTGCCGCCCCAACTGTTATTGCAGCACCCCATAAGTTGAGTACCTCCCGAAATATGAAAGTTTTAAGAGGGCTGATTGCCGCTCTCAATTCTATCATATGGCGGTGGAGGAAAATGGTGACTTCCTTATAAAACTTTCTCGCAGAAAGCCCGGAGCATGGTCGCCATCTCCGCACGCGTGGCCCCCCGTTGGGGATCCAGCGTGAGGGAACTGCCGTTGGCCGCACCGCTGATGATGCCCTGACTCACCGCCCAGGACATGGAAGGCCGCGCCCAGCTGCTGAGCCGGTTTAAATCACTGTATCCGGACAGATCAGCACCGCTGTTTACTTCCAGCATCATATAGTTTGCCGCATAGTTGTACAGCATGGCTACCGCCTGTTCCCGGGTAATCTGTCCATTGGGGGAGAATTTTCCGTCCCCAGTGCCCGAGGTAACCCCCGCCGAGGCCCCCCAGCGCACTGCTTGGGTGTACCACAGCCCGTCGGGTACGTCAGTGAAGGCCGCACTTCCTGCCGCCGGAGAACCCGCCAGCCGGTGGAGTACGGACATCAGCATGGCCCGGTTCATATCCGTTCCGGGAGAAAAGTGGTTTGCGTCCACGCCGGAGAACAGTCCTCGCTCGTAGGCATAGCCCACGGGAGCGTAGAACCAGTCGGACTGACTTACATCGTAAAAGGGGGTGTGCTGACTCTTTCCGTCCATCAGGGTGTAACCGCCCTGAAGCCCCAACGCCGCCGCGCCCGAGCGGATCGTTACTGCTGCCGCAGTGTTCTCCCCTACCAAGTAGCGGTGGTTGAGGACCAATGTTCCTCCGGAGGCGGTCTCGGTTCCTGTGGTGACGTCCACCACCACTCCAGTGTGGACCAAAGTGGCGGAACCGTCCATCAGCACGAACCCGCCCCCTGTGGACAGGGTGATTATCTGGCCGTCGGACCAATTCCGGCGCTGAAGCGTTTCGCTGTACAGCCCCTCCCCTCCCCCAGCGTTCCCGCCTTGGACCGCATCCAATTGGTTCTTGGCATCGTCATAGGTCTTTTGCAGGGCTTTATTCCCCGCCTCCTCGCCCGCCTGAACCGCTTGAGGATAGAAGGTATTTTGCAGATAGTTCAAGGAAATCAGACTGTCTCCGGAAGCAGCGGCATAGGCCCCCGCTGTCAGCATTAAAAAAGCCAGTGCCAGTCCCAAAAGGCGCAGATATTTTTTCATGGATCTTCCTCCTGTCTGTTGGGTTCCTCACGCTGAGAAATCATGTAGCTCAAAGCCAAAAGACTGTCTGAGAAGTGGACAGACTCTACCACCACATCTCGTTTGGCACAAGCAATTTCATAATTGGTAAAATTCCAAATTCCCTTCACGCCCGCTTCGGCCAGCCGGTCTCCCATCTGCTGGGCGGCGGCAATGGGCACCGTAAGCATCCCCACATCTACGCGGTGTTTGGTAATAAACGACTCCAACCCGTCCGCATGGTAGACCGGCACCCCGGCAATCCAAGTGCCAACTACCGCCGGATTGACATCGAAAGCCGCTAAAAGCTGAAAGCCGTTGCCGGAAAACCGGAAATTCTGGATGATGGCCCGGCCCAAATTGCCAGTGCCCACTACTACCAGAGTATGCCCCCGGCTAAACCCTAAAATCTCTCCAATCTCTTCCTTCAAGCTGTCCACCTTGTAGCCGTAGCCCTGCTGGCCAAACTCGCCGAAGCAAAAAAGGTCCTGTCTGATCTGAGAGGCTGTCAACCCCATGGACTTGCCCAAGGCGCTGGAGGAAATACGCACTACTCCAGCCTCTTGCAGCTCAGACAGGTGCCGGTAATACCGTGGCAGCCTGCGGATCACCGCTGTGGATACCTTCGCGTTTCGTTTCATCAAAACTGCTCCATTTCTCATCAGTACACCGTTCAGTTTACTCGATTCGCCTCCGGCTGTCAAATTATTTTCACCGGGCAGAGAATGGAAATGGCTGGAAAATTACCGCTTTTTTGTGTCTATCTGGGCCAAAAAGAGCGCGAACAACCATTCTATGCTTGACGAAACCTGGATTTTGTGCTATTTTTAGCAAAAAGATAACGGATGGAATTGGATGAGAAATCCCCATACCTTATGGAGGAACAATACATGGAAAAGGAAACCGCAGCAAGTCCCCCTCCCCACTCCGAAAAAAACTATCCCCAATGCCTTCTGACAGGATTGTTTTTTCCTCTGGGCTTTATGGAAGAAGCAAGACTGTTTCTTCCCCAGACTGTACCCAACACCTACTGTATGATCGCCACAGATATCCTGCATTTCCGTCTGTTCAACAAGCTCCATGGCCGCGGCGCCGGCGACCAGTTTCTGCGGCATATCGCCCAATGTTTGGAGCGTATCCGCAAGCAACACGGCGGCGTAACCGGATACTATCAAGGCGATAATTTCGCCATCGTCATGCCTTGGCGGATGGAACTGATCGAACAGCTGAAATCTGACATTCTTGCGGGTTTGGCTCAGCTTGCCGGCACCGTCAACACGTCCTCGCTTATGAGTGTGACCCCCGTCCTAGGTGTCGCCCCCATTGACGACATTCAGCTTCCCCCGGAAATTTACTATGACCGGGCTACGCTGGCACTCTCTCATGCCAGCGTACACAGTACAATCTCCTGTTACAACTCGGAGATGGAGGATATCTTAGAGGAAGAAATGCGTCTGCTGGTAGACGCCATGGCGGCTTTGGAGCAAAATGAGTTTACCTTTTTTGCTCAGCCTCAGTGCGATATCTTTACCGGCAAGGTGGTGGGCGCAGAATCCCTGGTGCGCTGGCACCACAGAACCAGAGGACTGATTCCCCCCAGTAAATTTGTCCCCGTTTTGGAGCGAAGCGGCATGATCTATCTACTGGACCAGCAGGTCTGGGAGAAGGTGTGCCAGTGGCTCCGCAGCTGGATTGACCGGGGCTATCAGCCGGTTCCCATCTCAATCAATGTCTCCCGCATCGACATTATGGCCATAGATGTACCCAACTGCCTGATTGGTCTGTTGGAAAAATACGATTTACCCGCCAAATACATCAAGACTGAGATTACGGAAAGCGCCTACGCGGAGGAGGACGCCACTATTAACCGCACCGTGGACCGGCTCCGAGAGGCCGGCTTCCTGGTGATGATGGATGATTTTGGCAGCGGCTACTCGTCTTTGAACATGCTGAAAAGCGTGCCGGTTGACGTAATCAAAATTGATATGCGCTTCTTGGAGATTCGGGAAGAAGAGGAGCAAAAAGGCATCGGTATTCTGGAATCCATTGTGAACATGGCCCGGCTTATGGGTCTGCCCATCATTGTGGAGGGCGTAGAAACCCTTCAGCAGGAAAATATCCTCCGAAATATGGGGTGCCGGTACACCCAGGGCTACTACTATTACAAGCCGCTCCCCATCGAGCAGTTTGAGTCCACACTGGCCGACGAGCGGCAGTTGGATTTTACCGGTTTGCATCACAAACAGGTCGAGGCTTTCCATGTGCGGGAATTTATGGACGGAAACCTGTTTACCGACACCATGGTCAACACCATACTGGGTCCCGCCGCCATCTACGACGTCTATGAAAATCAGATTGAGATTACCAGAGTCAACGAACAGGCTTATGCTCTGGCCGGTCTTGAGGCATCCGATAACAAGGACCTGAGCCGAAAGGTCTGGAGTAACGTCCGGGATGACGACCGGATTACCTTGTTGACCCTTTTTGAACACGCCTACGAAAGCCGCCCAGTCTGTGCAGAAGGGAACATTCACTATCTGCGCGTGGACGGTAAGGTTCTTTGGGTGCGTCTGCGGGTCTTCTTTCTCCGGGAAAAAGAGGGGCACCGGATGTATTTTGTCTCTCTTTCTGACATCACTTCTCTGCGGGAACGGCGGCAGGAGCAATCTCTTCTGCCCGTATCCGCCATATCCGGACAGGAACTGGAACATCTGGACCGCTATTACGGCCCGCTTCCCTGCGGCTGTGGAATATCCAGAATTGTTCTGGATCAAAACCGCCAACCCATCGACTACGATATCGTCTATATCAATCACGAGATGGAAAAAATGTGCGGCAACGACCTGAACCGCCTTCGCCATCTTATTTCCAAAGCCTTCGGTGAAAACACCAGCAGTCTGCTGAAGAAAGCCTATCAGGCCGCATATCTTGGGGACACGCTGAACCACTACGCCTACAGTTCCATCTCAAGCCACTATCTTCAGTTCACTCTGTTTCAGTTTGAGTACGGCTACGCGGCCTGCCTGGTGCGGGACGTCACCCATACACAGCTCTACGAGGGGGCCTTCCACAGTATGGTGGTGGCATACCGGGAGGTATACCACCTCCAGCTTCAGAACAACTACTGCCGAATGATTTATCCCGACGACTCTCTAATCTTAGAGCGGGGCAACTATGAGGCTATGGTGGAGCGGCACTTCGGCACAGGCCGAATTCTGGATCACGACCGGGACAATATACGCAGGTTCTTATCTTTGGAGTATCTGCGCGAAGCCCTTCAAACCCAAAACTCTGTGGACTACCGCTACCGCCGCTGTACCAAGGAAAACCCGGACGAGTGGTGTCTGACTAGTGTTACCGTCAGCGAGCGGGAGGATGGAAAGCCCAAAACCGCCGTTATCACCATCCGAAGCATTGACGACATCATCAAATCAGAAGCAAAGCGCCAACAGGAGCATATGGCGGAATCTCTGGCCAGCATGTCCGACGGTTTCTTTATCTACCGGGCTATGGAGGACGAACGTATCCTTTACGCCAATCCAGCCGTTATGGCAATTTTCGGCTGTGAAACCATGGAACAGCTGATGGAGCTGGTCGGTTCCTCTTTTCGGGGCATGATTCACCCAGAGGACCTGGATCGGGTTGAGTGGGAAATTGAACAGCAGATTCGCCATTCCGACAAAAATATGGATTTTGTACAGTACCGCATTATTCGCAGGGACGGGCAAATCCGCTGGGTGGATGACTACGGCCACTTGGAGACTTCCAAATGGGGTGAGGAGCACCGCCTGTTCTATGTATTCATTAAGGATATTACTGACAGCATCAGCTCTGTGCAGATCGAAAAACTCCTAAACTCCAACCAATACTATCAAAATGGAGAGTCTCTCCCCCCTTCCCAATCCTAAACGGAACATCAAACGGGAAAGATGCTGTAAGGCATCTTTCCCGTTTATAGTAAAACAGCAAAATCAGGACAAATTTTCTTGCGAAAGAATATCCTCCATGGTATGATGATACTTACAAAACATCGGGCGCTGCCGGAATCGATCCACATTCCGCCGGCACAGAAACTCAATCAAAGAAATGAGGACCGCTATGAATATTCAAACAGGCACCCCCCGTGCCATTAAGGTTATTGGTCACCGCAATCCAGACACCGACTCCATCTGTTCCGCAATCGCCTACAGCCGCCTGAAAAACATTCTAGACCCGGAGCACCCCTGCAAGCCCTGCCGGGCCGGACTGCTCAACCGGGAGACGGAATTTGTGCTGGACTACTTTAAGGCCCCTCTCCCTCAGCTCTACACCGACGTAAGCCCCCACATCCGAGATGTAGATATCCGTCCGGCGGAGGGCGTGGACGGTGAAACCAGCCTGCGCCGGGCCTGGATGACCATGCGGGACCAGGAATTGGATACCCTGTGTATCGTGGATAGCGAGAAAAACCTACAAGGCGTTATTACTGTCAAGGACGTTGCCACCGCCAACATGGATGGCATGGACCCCCATGCCCTGGAGATTGCCAAAACCAGCTACCAAAATGTGATCGACATTCTGGATGGTACTGTATTGGTGGGCGATGTGTCCGGCAAGACGGTGGAGGGCCGCATTATCATCGGTTCCGGCAGTGCCGAACAGATCGAAAAATCCATCTCACCTGGTGATGTGGTGGTGGTCAGCAACCGGGCCGAAAGCCAGCTGGCCGCGTTGGAAATGGACGCAGGTTGCATCATCGTGTGCGCCAGCAGCCGGGTATCCCGCACCATGCAGATGCTGGCCGAGGAAAAAGGCTGCATCGTCATTATCACCCAGAACAGCACCTATGTCACCGGCCAGATGCTCAGCCAAGCCGCCCCTATCCGCCACTATATGACCACTGGCAAGCTGCTTACCTTTACACTCCATACCCCGGTGGAGGAGGCCACCAAAGTAATGGCCTCCGTGCGGTTCCGCTACTTCCCCGTATTGGATGACGATGGAAAATACATCGGTGTGGTCTCCCGCCGGAACCTGCTCAATCTGCACAAAAAGCAGCTGATTCTAGTGGACCACAACGAAAAAAGTCAGGCCGTGGAGGGTATCGCAGAGGCGGAGGTACTGGAAATCATCGACCACCACCGCATCGGCGCGATCGAAACTGACGGGCCGGTGTACTTCCGCAACGTCCCGGTCGGCTGCACCTGCACTATCGTCTACCAGATGTACCGGGAGAACGATGTGGACATCGACCCCACCACCGCCGGACTGCTGCTGTCCGCCATTCTGTCCGACACCCTCATGTTCCGCAGTCCCACCTGTACCTCCACTGACGAGCGGGCCGCCCGTTCTCTGGCCCAGCTGGCTGGAGTAGATCTGGAAGAATACGCCGATGCGATGTTTGAACACGGCGGCGATGTGGCCGGCAAAACGGCTGCGGAGGTCTTTAACGGCGACTACAAAATTTTTACCTGCGGCGACATCCGCTTCGGCGTGGGACAGGGCAGCTACATGACGGAGAAAAACCGCAAGGCCGCACAGGCCCTGGTAGGGCCCTACCTGCCTGAAGCCCTGTCCAAACAACAGCTTGACTACATCTTTTACATGTTCACCGATGTGCGCAACTCCAGCACCGAGCTGCTCATGTCCGGCCCCGGTGCAGAGGAGTTAATCCAGAAAACCTTCCAGACCACCCTGGAAAATGGCATGGCCTTCCTTCCCGGTGTGGTCAGCCGGAAAAAACAGATGATTCCCGCTTTGATCAACGCCATCAAACAGGAACAGGAGTAAGAATCATGACAAATCTTCCTCTTATTGAAGGATGTGTGGACTCCCATGCCTCCGCCCTTGCCGCAGTCCGGGGCGGCGCAGACCGGCTGGAGCTGTGCGCTAACCTGTCTATCGGGGGCACCACCCCCTCCCGTGCTCTGTTCCGGCAGGTACGGCAGGACTTCCAAGTCCGGATCAATGTGCTGATCCGCCCCCGCTTCGGTGATTTTCTATACAATCCGGCAGAACTGGAGGAAATGTCAGAGGAGATTGAAGCCTTTCGGGAACTGGGGGCGGACGGCGTTGTCATCGGCATCCTCACCCCCTCCGGTGAACTGAACGCAGAGCAGATGGCCCGCCTCATGGAGAAAGCCAGAGGTATCGATGTTACCCTTCACCGGGCCTTTGATATGACCCATGACCCCTTCGCCGCGTTGGAAACGGCGGTCCAGCTGGGCTGTACCACCATTCTCACCTCTGGACAGGCCCCAAGCGCCCCAGCCGGACGGGAGCTTTTGCGTGAGCTGTTCCTTCGGGCGGATGGACGGATCGACCTGATGGCCGGAGCTGGGGTGAAACAGGGAACGATTCAGGAGCTCGCCGCATACACCGGTATTCGGGTATTTCACACTTCTGCCCGCACCGGCCCGGTAGACAGCGGCATGACCTACCGGAAGGAAACTGTCTCCATGGGCCTGCCCTCTCTGTCTGAGTATGAGCTGTGGCGGACCGACGAAGAGGAATTCCGTGCCTGCGCCGAACTGGTACATGCGCTATAAAAATCTCTGGAGGAACAGCCATGAAGGAAAAGAACTATGTGATTGCCATGGATCAGGGCACCACCAGCTCTAGGTGCATCCTGTTCGACCGGCAGGGAAAGGTTTGCAGCGTTGTTCAGAAGGAGTTCCCTCAAATTTATCCCCAGCCCGGCTGGGTGGAACACAACCCTATGGAAATCTTGTCCACTCAGATGGGGGTTACCATGGAGGCCATGCAGAAAATTGACGCCCGCCCCGACGAGATTGCCGCCATAGGCATCACCAATCAACGGGAGACCACCGTCGTATGGGACGCCGCCACTGGCGCACCCATTTGTAACGCCATTGTGTGGCAGTGCCGCCGGACGGCGGACCGGATTGAGCGTCTGCGCCGGGACGGCTGGGCAGAGACCATCCAGCGCCGGACCGGTCTCATCCCAGACGCCTATTTCTCCGCCAGCAAGCTGGCCTGGATTCTGGACAACATCCCTGGCGCCCGGAAGCGGGCCGAACGGGGTGAACTGAGGTTTGGAACGGTGGATTCCTGGCTCATCTGGAACCTGACCGGCGGAAAAGTCCACGCCACCGACTACACCAACGCCTCCCGCACCATGCTTTTCGACATCCACCAGCTATGCTGGGATCAGGAAATTTTAGACTACTTTCACATTCCCCATTCCATACTGCCTCAGGTGTGTCCCTCCAGCCACCGGTACGGAACCACTGAAAAATTTGGCGGCTCCATTCCCATTACAGCTTCGGCGGGCGACCAGCAAGCCGCTCTATTTGGACAGTGCGGATTTGACCCAGGGGACGTAAAAAGCACTTACGGCACCGGCGGCTTTCTCCTGATGAATACAGGTTCTGATGCGGTACAATCTACCAAAGGACTGCTCACTACCATTGCGGCCAGTGTCGGCGGGCCGGTTTCGTACGCCGTTGAGGGCAGCATCTTCGTTGCTGGAGCAGCCATTCAATGGCTGCGGGATGAGCTCCGGCTCCTGCGCGACGCTCCACAGTCAGAGCGTTACTGTACTGCCGTGGAAGATGCCCACGGCGTCTATGTGGTGCCCGCCTTTGCCGGGTTGGGTGCGCCCTACTGGGAGCCCTACGCCCGCGGCACCATACTGGGCCTGACCCGAGGCGTGTCTAAAGAACATTTTGTCCGGGCCGTGGTGGAGTCCCTGGCCTATCAGACCAACGATCTGCTTTTGGCCATGAAGGAAGAATCCGGCCTGCCCATCACTTCTCTAAAGGTAGATGGCGGGGCTAGTGCAAACAATTTTTTGATGCAGTTTCAAGCCGACCTGTCCAACATCCGTCTGGAGCGGCCTCAGTGTATTGAAACTACCGCCCTTGGCGCGGCCTATCTGGCAGGTCTGTCCGCTGGCTACTGGAAGGATCTGGACGAAATCCGCGCTAACTGGGGCCGTGAGCGTGAGTTCCTCCCCTCCATCTCCGAAGCAAAACGGGATGCGCTCATCAAGGGCTGGAACCGGGCGGTGCGATGTGCCCTGGCCTGGGCTAGGGAGGATTAGGGATCGTTTCCACCCATATCCGTCTGTCAATTCCGCCGGTTCAAGAGACCAAACAGAGAGAAAATAGACCTTTAAGCACTGATTGCCGCCCGGTTTTCCTCCAGCTATGGGGATAAAACTGAGCGGCAATTTTTTCATTTCTCTGCCATATACTACAACAGAATTTCCATCATAAAAAATATTATAAAATGGTTGAAAAATTTCATTTTTCTCCTATATATGGCCGTTATTCTACTATTTATCCAGTTTTCATTTCAACTTCGCCAATAAAATGACACTTCTTCCAAATCCAACCAAAAATAGAAAAGTGACTTGCAAAAAACTTTTCCTCACATTATACTGGGAAAGTTGGGTTTTGTACCCACTCACAAAATATGTATAGATGGAGTGAATGAGTATGAAAGAGGTTCAGCAGTCTAAGGGCGGCTGGCGAAAACGAATCGGTACTAAAGTGGGTATTGTAGTCATCGTTATGCAGATGGTATCCGTATTTTTTGCGGTAACTATGTGTGTGACCATGTTCCGCTCTCTAACTACCAAAATTCTGGAAGATCGCTGCATCAGCGGCACGGATATGTTAGCCTATATGCTGGAACAGTCACAGGGTGGAGTTGAGACAGACCTGTTTCTGGACCAGCTGAAAGACCGCATGGGCTGTGAATTTACCATCTTCGAGGGCGACACTCGTACTTACACTACCGTGGTTCACAATGGGACACGGGTGGTCGGCAGCAAACTGTCCTCTGATCTATCCAATATTGTACTCCAACAGGGAAAATCCTTTGTCGGTGAAGCGACTATTTTAGGCGACGAATATCTGGCCTCGTATGTCCCCACCAGAGATGCCAACGGAACGATTAACGGCCTGATTTTTGCTGGTATCTCCGTTGCCGAGGCCAACCGGCAGACCTTTATGACCGTGGTACTTTCTTCTCTTGTAAGCGTTGCCGTTATCATTGTGTGCAGTTTGATTATGGCCGCATTCCTCAAAAAGACGGTCTCCTCCCCCCTGGCCGAAATTACTCAGGTTGCTATGCGCCTGGAAGAAGGAAACCTTGGGCTGAACAGCGGCGATGAGATTGTCGTTACTATCCACTCTGAAGATGAAATTGGTCAATTGGGACATATTTTTGAGGAAACCATCCATCGTCTGCGTACCTATATCGGTGAAATATCTGGTGTGTTGGGTTCCATCGCCAATGGCGACTTAACCCAGAATGCCAACCAGCAATATGTTGGGGACTTTGTGTCCATCAAACATTCTATGAACAGTATTGTGGACCGGCTGAACGATACTGTGAGCCAGATTCGGCAGAGCGCAGAGCAGGTTGCCGTTGGTTCTGAACATGTTTCCAATAGCTCCCAAGCTCTAGCCCAAGGCGCCACGGAACAGGCCAGCTCCATTGAAGAGTTGTCCGCTACCACCACCGAAATCGCTGGAAACGCTACAAGAACTGCCCAGGGTACCCGGGAAGCCGGTCAATTCGTTGACGAAGCCAGCGGATATTTGGGGGTTAGCGTGGAGTATGTTAAACAGCTCAACACCGCGATGGGAAAAATTTCCCATTCTTCGGAAGAAATCAGTAAAATTATTGCCGCCATCGAAAACATAGCGTTCCAAACCAATATTCTGGCCCTGAATGCCGCTGTGGAGGCTGCTCGGGCGGGCACAGCCGGTAAAGGCTTCGCCGTTGTGGCTGACGAGGTGCGCAATCTGGCAAACAAGTCTGACGAGGCCGCCAAAGCGACCAAAGAGCTCATTGAAGGTTCCATTGCCTCTGTGAATGAAGGAAGCGACGTAGTGTCCAAAGTCACCCAATCCCTGGAGCGCACCAGCCAGAGCGCCGCTGGGGTAAGCAGCAAAATGTCCGTTGTGGTGGAGGCTGTGGACAGCCAAACCAACGCCATCACTCAGGTCACCGAGGGGATTGACCAGATTTCTGCTGTGGTCCATACCAACTCCGCTACCAGCGAGCAGTGTGCCGCCGCCAGTAAAGAGTTGTCCACACAGGCAAGTGTGCTGAAAAATCTGGTAAGTTCCTTCCATTTGAAGGAGAGCGCACGATAATGCTCATCCCCAAAGATTTAGCGACAAAAAACCGCCCCGTTGGGAGGAACTTCGTAAGGAAGTTCCTCCCAAAACTTTTGTGGAATCAGCCGAATGTGATTGAATTGCAGGAATTTTCAACATATCGGAGGACTAT
>JAAWIE010000073.1 GCA_022796195.1 Lawsonibacter sp.
ACCGAGCCGTCCTTGCCGGTGACGGTGGAGGACATGCAGATAAAGCTCTTTCCTCCCTTAGAGAGGTAAGCGCCCATCACAAAATCCAGCTGGCCGCCGGTGCCGGAAATATGCTTCAATCCAGCGGACTCCGCATTGACCTGACCAAAGAGGTCCATATCAATGGCGTTGTTGATGGAGATAAAGTGATCCAGCTGGGCCAGCACCCGCACATCATTGGTATAATCCACCGGCGCGGCCATTACCGCAGGGTTGCGGTCCACATAGTCGTAGAGCTTCTGCGTGCCGGCGGCAAAGGCGTAAACCTGTCTTCCCTTGTCCAGGGCCTTGTTCCGCCCGGTGAGCTTGCCGGCAAGGGCCATATCTACAAAGCCGTCCACATACATCTCCGTGTGAACGCCCAGGTCTTTCAGGTCGGACTGTGCAATCATGGACCCCACGGTGTTGGGCATGCCGCCGATGCCCAGCTGCAGGCAGGCTCCGTTGGGGATCTGCTCCACAATGAGCTTTGCCACCGCCCGATCCACGTCGGTCGGCTCACCGCCTCCGCCCAGCTGAGCCACCGCAGGGTTATCGCCCTCGACCACAAAGTCTACATCGGCGATGTTGATTTCACTGCCGGTGAGGCCATAGACCCAAGGCAGGTTCCGATTCACCTCAAGGATAATGATTTTGGCCTTGTCCAGCATGTCGGCCAGATGGGAAGCGGCCAGAGCATAACTGAAATTGCCGTGACTATCCATAGGCGTGACCTGAATCATGGCCACATCCACCGAGACATTTTCCCGGTAGAACCGGGGCAGCTCAGAGTAGCGCATAGGGGCGAAAAAGCCCATGCCCTTGCCGATGATTTTGCGGTCCACACCGCTGCAATGCCAGGAATTCCAGGTGAAGTGGTCCCCCGCGTCCTCCGCCTTGGCAATCTCGGGCATCCACATGGTAACGCCGCCCCGGACCTTCACATCGGTAAGCTCGTCTTTCCGTGCGGCCAGGGCCTTGTCCAGAGCCACAGGATGGTTTGTACACCATCCGTAGTCGACCCAGTCGCCCGACTTTACCGCCTTGACGGCCTGCTCGGGGGTGGTCAGCTTCTGCTGGTAAAGAGCTTGATAATCCATGATGATCTCCTCCATTATCCGATTTTTTCAACTATATTTCGTTGGGTGGATCGCTTTTTCAAAGCATTTTGTTACCTTCCGATATCCAAATAGTAAGGCTTCATCAGGCTGGCCTGTTCTGTGGAGTCTTTGGGCTGATTTTTCCGGAGCGGCTCCGGCGGCATTCCACGGGGGCGGTCCCGGCGGGGCGGCCTGCCAGCCCCTTTTTTATGCTGGGGGGAAGCGGCTTTTTGCTGGGGGCCCTGTCTGGTGCGGGCGGGCTTCTGCGGCTGTTCCGCCTTTACCGGCACAGCCTGCTGTTTGGGCGCTTCGGCCCGCTTTTTTCGGGGTTTTTCTTTCGGCAAAAGACCGGACAGCAGTGCGCGCCGCGAGGACAGCATCCGCGCGGTTGCGTCCATAATAACATCGCTCTCCAGCGGATTGGGCCGGTGGAATTCCGTGTTGGGCACGGAATCGCCGGTATCTACCAGCGAACCGGACCGCACACCCCGCTTAGGCCCAGGGACGGACGCTCGTTTTTCCACCACAGGCGGGCTGGCAGGCCGGAGGGTAATAACCTCCTCCGGGCGGGCGGCTTTCTTCTTCCGGCGGTGCTTTTTGGGCGTCTCTGCGGCCTGGGCCGTTTCCAGCGGCGCTTTTTTTCGTGCTTCCTCCCGCACCTTACGCAGCTCTTTGGCGGCGGCCCGGGCTTCGGCGTCTTCTTCATTGATAATCTTGCCGTTTTTATCCCGTTTGGGGGCCTCGAAAATCTGCATGGGCCAGGGGTGCCCCTCCACAAGAGGGACGCTCCGGCCAATCAGCTTTTCAATCTCTTTCAAGAGGGGCTTTTCCCCAAAATCACAGAAGGAGACCGCCTCGCCGCCCCGCCCGGCCCGTCCGGTGCGGCCAATGCGATGGACGTAAGTCTCGGGCACCTCGGGCAGATTGTAATTAAACACATGGGACAGTTCTTCAATATCCAGTCCCCGGGCGGCGATATCTGTGGCTACCAAGGTACGCACCTTGCCCGACTTAAAGTCCGCCAGAGCTTGCTGGCGGGCAGTCTGGCTCTTGTTGCCATGGATGGCCGCAGCGGAAATGCCCGATTTTCCCAAATCCCGGGCTACCTTGTTGGCCCCATGTTTGGTACGGGTAAAGACAAGGGCATTCTTCACCCGCTTCTGCTCCATCAAGTGGGCCAGCAAGGCGGTTTTGTTCCCCTTGTCCACCAGATAGACAGACTGAGCGATCGCCTCCACGGGGGAAGAGACCGGGTTAACCGCCACCTTGATGGGATTCTTCAGCAGAGAATTGACCAAATCGGTAATCTCCGGAGGCATAGTGGCAGAGAAAAACAGAGTCTGCTTTTGGTCGGGGAGCCACTTGAGGATTTTCTTTACATCGTGGATAAAGCCCATGTCCAGCATCCGGTCGGCCTCATCCAGCACAAAAATTTCCAGGTGGTCCAGCGTGATAAATCCCTGATCATGGAGGTCCATGAGCCGCCCAGGGGTGGCAACCAAAATGTCAACGCCCCGTTGCAGCGCCTCTACCTGGGGATTCTGGCCCACGCCGCCGAAAATGACCGCGTGGCGCAGCTTCAAATATTTTCCATAGGCGTCGAAGCTCTCCCCGATCTGGATCGCCAGTTCCCGGGTCGGTGTGAGAATAAGAGCTCGAATCGGGCGTTTCGGGCCGCTTTTGGCCTCCAGACGCTGCAAAATTGGAGTAGCGAAGGCGCAAGTTTTGCCAGTGCCCGTCTGGGCGCAGCCTAATACGTCCCGTCCGACCAGGGCGGGAGGAATTGCCTTCTCTTGGATGGGCGAGGGATTCTTATAGCCCTGCTCCTCCAGGGCTTTTCGGATGGGGGCTTTCAGCCCCAGGTCTTTAAACTGCATTCAAGTCTTCCTTTACTATTTCAGACAGGATGGGCCTGCCGGCACACATCAAAGCCTGTCCGGCCCGCGTTGTTTCCCTGCGGGCTGGGGCGTTTTGTTCAGCGGGGCAGGCCGCGCTGGGTCAGCGCAGTGCGCACCAGCTGTACCGTCTGGTCCAGGGACTGCCGCTGGGGACAGTCAACGGTCAAATCGGCGTATCTGCGGTAAAGGGGGTCCCGGTATGCCATCACATCCGCCAGGGTCTGCCCTGGTTCCATGGCGATTCCCCGGCTGGACAGATTTTGGATGCGGCGCGTCAACTCCTCCAGAGAGACGTTGAGGTAAACCATCGTCCCCAGCTGGCTCAGGCGGCGGGCGGCCCGGTCCCGGCACACGGCGCTTCCACCGGGCGCCAGTATCGTGCGGCGGCAGTCCAGACTGAGGACCGCCTGTTCCTCCGCGTCCAGGAACGCGGCGGTTCCCCGGGTATCCAAAATCTCCTGCAGCAGGGCGCCCTCCCGCTCCTGGATCAGTAAATCCACATCCAGAAACTGATAGCCCAGCTGCTTTGCCAGAAGAACGCCCACGGTACTTTTCCCGGAACCCGGCATTCCAATCAGAATAACGTTATCCAACGGATTCCCAACCTTTACATACAAATTTAATTTGTAGTATACCACAAGACTGGGGAAAAGAAAAGAGGGGAATCATTCTTCTTTCCGACACAAAAAAGATGGGGTGACAAACCAGAAAGAAAATGCTACAATCCTAACTATAAAAAACACCTAGGAGAGAGTCATATGGATTTATTAGCGGCATTCAGCGTATTCTTACTCTGCGTAGCGGGCTGTATGGTCCTGGGTCAGTCTTTGTTCTGGGCATTGCTGGCAGGATTTTTCTGTTTTTTTCTGGTGGGCATGCGCCGTGGTACGCCAGCCGCCACCCTGCTGAAAATGGCCGCAGGCGGGATGGGAACCTCGTGGAAGGTACTGCGCATCCTTCTTCTACTGGGCCTGCTCACTGCGCTGTGGCGGGCCGGTGGAACGGTCGCCTTTTTTGTCTGGGGTGGGATTCAGTTTATCACTCCAAGGACATTTGTGCTGGTGGCGTTCGGGCTGGCAGCGGTATTTAGCTTGGCGTTTGGCAGCTCCTTCGGAGTTGTGGGGACGGCGGGGATCATTTTGATGGCGATTGCCCGCAGCGGCGGGGCCAGTCTGCCGGTAACGGCGGGGGCGGTTATGTCGGGCATCTACGTGGGAGAACGGCTGTCCCCAGCCTCCTCCTCCGCTGCGCTGACAGCGGCGGTGGCCGGCACAGATCAGCGCAGCTTTCAGCTGCGGATGTGGCGGACCACACCGGCCCCTCTTCTCCTCACACTGGCCCTCTATGGAGTGCTGTCGGTTCTGTACCCCATCCAGACGGTGGACGCCCAGATCATATCCTCTCTGGAGGGCGGTTTCTCCCTGACCTGGCCGGTTGTCCTTCCAGCGGCGGCACTGTTGATTCTGCCTTGGATAAACGTGAGCGCCATGTGGGCCATCCTGGTAAGCTGTGTGCTGTCTGCCGGCTGCGCCCTGCTGGTTCAGCGTATTCCAGCGGGGGAACTGCTCCGGGCTTGTATACTGGGCTACCGGCCTGTCCAGCCAGAGCTGGCGGATATTCTCTCCGGCGGCGGGCTAATCTCTATGGTCAATGTGGTCCTGATTGTCATTATGTCCTGTGCCTACTCCGGAATGTTCAACGGCACCGGGATGCTGGCCCCGGTTACTGACCGGGTAGGACGTCTGGTGGAGCGGTTTGGGCTGTTCACTGCGCATGTGGCGGTGTCTCTTTGCTGCTGTGCTCTGTTCTGTAACCAGACCGTTGGAATTGTGATGGATGCTCAGCTGCTGGGAAAAGAATACCAGCGCAGAAAGCTCCCGGCCCTGGACCTGGCGGAGCATATTGGCAATTCGGTCATCAATCTAGCCGGTCTGGTGCCATGGGCCATCGCATCCAGCGTGCCGCTGACCACTATGGAGGTAGGGGTAGAGGCTTTGCCCCTGGCCTTTTATCTCTGGATTCTTCCCCTGTGGTGCTGGGGAACAAGCATAAAAAAAGACGACCGGAAAGGAGCGGCCATCCATGGACAAAGCGATCGTCGTCCGGCCAACCTTTGAGCCCGGGCGGAGGATTATTGCCGTCAGTGACATCCACGGCAATCTCCCCTTTTTCCTTGCACTGATGGAAAAAATCCAGCTCACCCCGGAGGACATTCTCGTTCTGGTGGGCGACCTGTTGGAAAAGGGCCGGGACAGCCTGCCTCTGCTTCGCCATCTTATGGACTTGTCCCAAACCCATACTGTCTACCCCATCTGCGGCAACTGCGACGGGCTGGTCCTGCGTTTTTTTGAGACCGATGAGCTGGACGAGCGGTTTTTCCGCTCCTACCTGCCCCGGCACCCAGAGTCCACCCTGCGTCAGCTGGCCCGGGAGCGGGGCTTTGACCAGACCGAGGATCTGCCCGCACTGCGCCAAAACCTGCGCGCCGCTTTTCCGGAGGAATGGGCTTGGCTCCGGAGGATGCCCACCATTGTGGAGACGGAACATTTGGTCTTTGTCCACGGGGGTATCCCCTCCTTGGAGGGGATGGAGAACCTGGACCGGTGGAAGTGCATGAAGAACGACGATTTTCTGGGTCAGGGACGTTCCTTCCACAAGTGGGTAATTGTAGGCCACTGGCCCGTTACCCTCTACAATCCCCACATCCCCTCTTCCGCCCCCATTTTTTCCTGGGACCGAAAGATTATTTCCATCGACGGGGCCTGCGTCCTCAAGGTGGACGGCCAGCTCAACGCCCTGCTCCTCCCCACAGAGAGCAGCGAAACATTTACCTGGACCGCCTGGGACGGCTTGCCCACCGCCAGGGCGCTGGACCCCCAGGCGGAAAGCGCCGACCCGGTGAATATCCGTTGGGGACGCTCTGCACTGAAACTGTTGGAGAAGGGGGAAGAACGGTCCCTCTGCCGCCACCTGGAGACGGGACGTGAGCTGTACATTTTAAACGACTATCTGCGTCAAGGCCCAGCCGGACTGTGGTGCGAGGACTCCACCGATTACCATCTGCCTGTGGCCCCTGGAGACCTTTTGACGGTGGTAAAGAAAACCAAAGCCGGTTTTTTGTGCAAAAAGTCAGGAGTTACAGGCTGGTATTATGGGCGTTTATCGGATATAATGGTATAAAAAGAACGGTCATATGTGACAAGCGAAGACCGGCGTTAAAAGGATTTGAATATATGCTTGACTTCCACCCCCTCCAGCTGGAGGACCTGCCCAAACTGCGCCAATTTTTTGGCTACAGCCGCAGCCGCATTTGCGATACCACCCCCGGCACCGTCTTCATTTGGCGGGACATCTACAAAACCGAATGGGCCTTATACGGCGGCTCACTCTACTTCAAGGTGGATTACCCCGGTCTCGGCCCCACCTTTACCCTGCCCCTGGGAGGCGGCCGGCCGGAACACTTTAAACAGATCGCCGGCTACTGCTGCCGGCGGGATATGCCCATCGCGTTCTACCCCGTGCCAAAGGATGAATTGGAGGCGCTCCAGGCGTTTTTCCCAGCCAGTACCGCCGTGGGGGAGCGGGACAATTTCGACTATCTCTACCGGGCGGAGGACCTGAAATATTTTCGGGGCAAGAAACTCAGCGGCCAGCGCAACCATGTAAATAAGTTCCTAAAAACCTATGGAAACTGGCTTTTCCGGCCAATGGTTCCCGAGGATATCCCCGATGTGAAGGAATTTTTGGACCGCTACGCCGCCCGCTGGAACAAGGGCGCCGCCACCTTCCATGAAGACATCGCCAAGACCCATGAAATACTGGACAACTACCAGACCTATGATCTGCTGGGCGGCGTCCTGTCGGTGGAAGGCCGGATTGCCGGCTTCTCACTGGGAGAGATCATCGGCGATACCCTGTTCACCCACATAGAGAAGGCCGACCGGGATTATGAGGGCTGTTACCAGATGCTGGTGGCCCAATATGCCCAGCAATTTGCCGGCGAGGGCGTATCCTTCATCAATCGAGAGGACGACACCGGGGACTTGGGACTGCGCACCAGCAAACTGTCTTATCACCCTGTCGCGCTGTTAGAGAAGTATACCGTTACTGTGGACGAGCCCTGTAAATTCTGCTGATTGCATCACAAACGCCCGGAACATCGTTCGTTCCGGGCGTCTGGTTATTTATTCCGGTTTTTTCAGCCGTTCCAAAATCATCTTGTAGCCGCCGGAGCCATAACGCAGTTCGGTATTCACTCGAGTGATGGTGGAGCTGCTGGTTGAAATCTCGGTGCGGATTGCCTCATAGGTTTTTCCTTCCGAGAGCATCTGGGCGACCTGGAGCCGCTGGGCAAAGGCCGACAACTCCTGCACCGTGAGCAGATCGCCGAAAAAGCGGTAGCACTCATCCACATCCCGCAGAGCTAAAATGCTGCGGAACAATTGATCGGTAGAATCATTTCGCTCGTTTCGAATGCGAGGCATAGCCGAGCAGCCCTCCTTTAGAGCTGTACTGTAATCGGAGAATCTAATTTGACCGGACCGCCAATCGAGGCGGAGACCGTGCTGCCGTTCTGGCGGAGGACAGAAACCTGAATCACTCCGGCAGGCTGGGTGTAATCCCGGACGAAGAGACCGTCGGGCGCATCCTGGCTTTGGGCAAGGGCGGCGGCCAGCGAGCCGGAACCACAACTGCCTTCCCACACCAGCGAGCCTACAGCGGGCACCTTAACCAGAGGAGTCATTGCCGCTGTGTCCAGGAAAATCACGCCATAGGCTTCCAGTCCAGAGAAATCTTGAAACAGCGGCTCTACCCGTGCGAAAAAGTCCAGACTAGGAACCGCATTCTCCACAACCAGGTGGGCAATGCCTCCCAAATCCACCAGCGTACCAGTAAGGCCGTCTGTCTGGACGGGACGAACCGAACGGGGCAAGGGCATTTGTGTGCGGGCGGAACCGGCGTTCCAGTCCACATCAACCGGAACTGGACCGGCACAGCCGCTGACCTCTACCAGAACCTGACTGAGGCCGCCTTTCTGCTGCGCCACCAACATGCCAAATGCCCGGGTAGCATTCCCGCAAAATTCTCCGCCCGCCATTTCCATCCGCCCTGCGCCGCGATGAAGAGGAGGACAGACAAAGCCGACCTGTTCCGCCTCAAAATCAGGCAAATCCAAAAGTCGGGCGGCAATTCCGGCCCGGTCCCCAAAGGGGACCGGGTCCAGAACAAATAGTGTAATATTACCTGCGGGGTTAGCCCGCAACACTTTCAGCTCCACGGCTTACTGGAAATCGGGGATGTATTCCTTGACGATGTCCAGCAGCTCACCGCTGCGGATCATCTTCTCTACTTCCAGAATGTCGGGCCAAATCTCACGGTCGATCTCGTAGAAGTCCACCTTCTCCCGGACATGCTTCAGCAGAGCCTCATGGACGGGGGCGATGCCCTGACCATGGGTGTTCAGATTGCGGCGGATGTCGATGGCTTGGCAGGCGGTGAGCAGTTCGTCAGCCAGCACTGAGAAGGTGTTCTGGACGATCATGCCAGCCTTGCGTCCGGCGGTGGTGCCCATGGACACAATGTCTTCCTGGTTGGCGGAGGAGGGGATGGAATCCACGCTGGCGGGGTGGGCCAGAACCTTGTTTTCAGACACCATGGAGGCGGCGGAGTACTGCACGATCATGAAACCGGAGTTGACGCCGGGCTTGGTGGTGAGGAAGGGGGTCAGGCCGTTGGACAGAGCGGCATTGACCATGCGCTCGGTGCGGCGCTCGGAGGCGTTGGCAATCTCAGAGCAGGCAATGCCCAAGGTATCGAAGGGGATGGCCATGGGCTCGCCATGGAAGTTGCCGCCGGAGATGACCGCCTCGTCCTCCAGGAAGATGAGGGGGTTGTCGGTAACTGCGTTGAGCTCAATTTCCACCTTCTCACGGACGTAGTCCAGCGCATCGCGGACCGCGCCGTGGAGCTGAGGAATGCAGCGCAGGGCGTAGGCGTCCTGCACCCGGTCGGTCTGGCAGTTGTCCAGAATCTCAGAGCCGGCCAGCAGCTTGCGCATATTCTCGGCCACCAGCATCTGGCCCTTCTGGCCGCGCACCTGATGGATGCGGGGGTCAAAGGCGTTGCGCAGGCCGGTGAGGCCCTCGAAGTCCATGGAACCGATGACGTCGCCCAGCTGAGCGGCACAGATGGTGTCGTACAGAGCCAGGGAACCCACGGAGGTCATGGCGCAGGTGCCGTTGGTCATGCCCAGGCCCTCTTTGCACACCAGGGTGTCCAGGGTAGCAATACCGGCTTTCGCCATGGCGTCGGCGCCGGACATCAGTTCGCCCTTATAATAAGCCTGTCCCTTGCCCAGCATGGGCAGGGTCATGTGAGCCAGAGGAGCCAGGTCGCCGGAGGAGCCCAAGGAACCCTTCTGGGGAACCCAGGGGTGGACGCCGGCGTTGAGCATCTGAATCATCATTTCAACCAGCAGGGGACGCACGCCGGACACGCCGCCGCACAGGGCATTGGCCCGGAGAAGCAGCATACCGCGGACCACTTCCTCGGTGTAGGGGTCGCCCGCGCCGGTGCAGTGGCTGAGAATCAGGTTGGTGGACAGCTGGTTGCTCATCTCCTCGGGGACGGCCACCTTCTGGAAGTCGCCGAAGCCGGTGGTGATGCCGTAGGCGACCCGGCCCTCGTTAGCGATCTTCTCGGCCAGAGCACGGGACTTCTTCATCGCCTCCAGGGCAGAACCGGCCAGCTCTACGGTGGCGTTGCAGCGGGCGACGGCAACAAAGCTCTCCAGATTCAGGCTGTGGCCGTCCAGAACGACGTGCTTGATGGCGGAAGGATTCATAATCATGGAAATTACCTCACTTTTAAAATATTTCATCCGGCAAAAGCCGGGAGTTTACAAAATTAAGGCACGGCCCCCAAAGGGGGTCCCTCTGGAGGCCGCCTGTTTTTACTCAGGATAGGCTGCTAGCACCGTCCTGAAAAGGAAAGAGCAAAGATTAGATGAACTGGGAGAAGATAATCGCGGCCAGCATCAGGGGGATATTGAAGTGGATAAAGGTGGGCACGCAGGTGTCCCAAATGTGGTTGTGCTGCCCGTCGGCGTTCAGACCGGCCGTGGGGCCCAGGGTGGAGTCGGAAGCGGGGGAGCCGGCGTCGCCCAGAGCGGCGGCGGCGGACATGAGCAGGATGGTGGCGGACAGGGAGAAGCCCATGCGCTGGCACAGAGGCACGTACAGAAGTGCCAGGATGGGGATGGTGCTGAAGGAGGAGCCGATACCCATGGTGACCAGCAGGCCGATCAGGGTAATCATGGTGGCGGCGACGATCTTGTTGCCGCCCATCACACCGATGGCCGCCTCAACCAGCTCGTCTACCGCGCCAGTGGCGGCAATAACCTCGGCAAAGCCGCCGGCTACCAGCATCACGATGGCGACCATACCCATGATCTTGATGCCGCCGGTGAACTGATCGTCAATCTGATTCCACTTCACAGCCTGGCCGACGAACATGACCAGCAGACCGGCCAGGGTGGACAGAGGCAGGGACTCCCACTTGATCTGAACCACCACGACCACCAGGATGGCCACGATGGTGACTGCGTGGGCGGCGGTGAACTTGTCGGACACGGCGTCAGAGGCGCTGGTGTCAGCGGCAACGTTCTTATACTCGCGGGGTCTGCCATAGGTGACAAAGATGGCCAGCAGCAGGCCGATGAGCATAGCCAGGGCCAGAATCCAGTTTACCTTGGCCACGTCGCCCACTTCGGCGGCCCAGCCGTTGTCGGTCAGGTTCTGGGAGATCAGACCCATGAAGATGGAGCCGAAGCCGAAGGGGATGGCGATGTAGGGGGCCTTGACGCTGAAGCACAGCGAGCAGGCGGCGGCCCGGCGGTCAATCTTCAATTCGTTGAACAGGGACAGCAGGGGGGGAATCAGGATGGGGATGAAAGCGATGTGAACGGGCACCAGATTCTGAGAGAAGCAGCCGATGAAGGCGATGATGAGCAACACGATCTTGCCGTTGCGGCCCATAACCTTAGACAGCTTCCGAGAGAACATGTCCGCCAGACCGCTGGTAGCGATGGCGGTGGCAAAGGTGCCCAGCAGCACATAAGCCAAGGCGGTTTCCGCGTTCCGGCTGAAACCGGAGCACAGCAGCTTCATGGCATCAGGGATGCTGATGCTGCCGATCAAGGCGCCGACCAGAGCGGAGATGATCAGGGACATCAGCACGTTCAGCTTTAACAGACACAGAACGCACAGGACGACCACGGCGACCAATACCGGGTTGGTAAGTAGTGACATGAAATGTACCCCTCTTTCT
>JAAWIE010000074.1 GCA_022796195.1 Lawsonibacter sp.
GAGACCGGGGTCGAACCGGCACGGGATCGCTCCCACGGGATTTTAAGTCCCGGGCGTCTGCCAATTCCGCCACTCCGGCATGGGTGGCTTCCGGTCTTAAATGCTAAAACAGAATACCACAGCATTGCGGTTTTGTCAAGAGGAAATTTCAAGCAATTTTATCCTATTCCTTTGGGTGGGCAAGCGGCGCGGCCTGCTTTTGTAGAATTTAACTTGAACTTCTCAACATTCCTGTGCTATAATAGAAAAGTTAATATGTTTATTGGGCCGGGTGCGCGGCAGGCGGGAGGTGACCACCAGTGAAATACAAGCAATGGCGGGTGGCGCCTCCCTGCAAGGAGGGGCAGCTTGTTCTGGAGCAAGCTGGGCTTCCGTCCCTGCTTGCCGGACTGCTGGCCGCCCGCGGGATCGTCAGTCCGGAGGAAGCCTGCCGGCTGGTCTCTCCCCGTTCGGAGCCCATCCCCGACCCCATGCTTCTGCGGGACATGGACCGGGCTTCGGCCCGGGTGCGTCTGGCTCTGGAGCGTGGGGAACGGATTGCGGTTTACGGCGACTACGATGTGGACGGCATTACTGCCACCTGCCTGCTCACCCAATTTCTGTCCAGCCGGGGCGGGGATGTGGTCCCCTACATTCCCAGCCGTCTAGGCGAGGGCTACGGTCTAAATTCAGAAGCGGTGCAGATTCTCGCCGGTCAGGGTGTTTCCTTGATTATTACGGTAGACTGCGGTATCACCGCCGTGGAGGAGACTGCTCTGGCCAACCGCCTTCACATTGATGTGGTAATCACCGACCATCACGCCTGTAAGGAGACCCTCCCACCCGCCGCGGCGGTGGTGGATCCCCACCGGCCGGACTGCCCCTATCCGTTCAAGGGGCTGGCCGGAGTGGGGGTGGCATTGATGCTGGCATTGGCGGTGGCTGGTCCCCAGGCGGCTCCGGAGGTACTGGACGAGTTCTGCGATCTGGCCGCCGTAGGCACGGTGGCCGACGTCATGCCTATGACCGGGGCCAACCGAGCCATAGTCAGTCTGGGGCTGGCACGGCTGGACCCGCCCCGGCGGCTGGGTTTTGCCAGCCTGATCCACTGCTCCGGACTGGCAGAAAAGCCGGTCACCTCTGTCTCGGTGGGCTATACCCTGGCCCCTCGGGTCAACGCCTCCGGACGGATGGGGCGGGCCGAGGTAGCGGTGGAGCTGTTTCTTACCCCAAACTCGAGCCGCGCCGAGGAGCTGGCCGCAGAGCTGTGCGAGCTGAACCGGGAACGGCAGGGCATTGAGAGTGAAATTTTTCAGGAGTGTGTCCAGTGCCTGGACGCGGTTCCCCAACAGGGGGCCATTGTGCTGGCCAACCGGCAGTGGCATCAGGGGGTGGTAGGTATTGTGGCCTCCCGTCTGGCGGAAAAATACGCCTGCCCCTGCTTCATGATCTGCCTGGATGGAGAGACCGGAAAAGGTTCCTGCCGCTCCTGGGGGGACATTAACCTCTTTGAACTGCTCTCCTCCTGCGGCCACCTGTTGGAAAACTTCGGCGGGCATGCTCTGGCCGCCGGTTTTACCATACAAGAAGCGAACATCCCGGCTCTAGCCCAGGCCCTGCGCCGGGCGGTGGCGGACAGCTGTCATGGCACGCAGCTGCCCTCTGTGCTGGACATTGACATGTCCGTCCCCCCTCAGCACTTGACCGTGGAGGCAGTCGCATCTTTGGATCTGCTGGAGCCCTGCGGCGCGGGCAACCCGAGGCCGGTATTTCTGCTCCAGGGGGCCCAAGTACACGCCATGTCTCAGGTAGGCCGGGGCCGGCACCTGAAGCTGCGGTTGGAGTCCCGCGGGACATCTCTGGACGCCATCTATTTTTCCAGCCAGGGGACGGAACTGGGGCTGTACCCCGGCTGCCGGGTGGATGTGGTATTTTATCCTCAGATCAACGACTTTCGCGGAGTGCGCACAGTGCAGCTCCAGGTGGTGGATCTGCGGCTGGCCCCCTCCCGGGCTCAGCTGGAGCGCGCTATTTATGACAAATTTGCTCAGGGAAAAGACCTCACTTGTGAGGAAGCCCGTTTTCTTCTGCCCAGCCGGGGGGACTTTGTTGGCCTGTACCGCTGGCTGAAACGTCAATCCACCATCAGTGCCGTGGTGGAGGACACTCCAGCCCGCATCGCCCGTGCCGTCTCCCGGGCCACCCGCCAGCGGGAGGTTCCCGCCCGCACCATGCTCTGTCTGGAAGTACTGGAGGAACGGGGCCTGATCAGTCTGAACCGCCGTACCGACCGCATCCAAATCACCCTGCGCCATGTGGAGCAAAAGGTGGATTTGGAGGCATCGGAAATTATCCTGCGGCTGCGCCGTGTCTTGGAAGGCGGCGCATAGAGGCGGTCCCCGCCTGAATTTACGTCCTGCGGCGCGCCGGTTCTTGTCTGCTGGGGCGGAGCTCATCCGTCCATATACAGGCCTGGTTCTATTTTTCGGGCGAATATCCGCCCCTACAACCCCAAACCGAGGTGATTTTATGGATCCCATTTTGGAACGTTATCACGCGCTGGAAAAAAAGGTGCTCACGTATATGCCGGCCCTGGATACCCAGCGGCTGTTTGACGCGTTCACCTATGCGGACACGGCTCACCATGGGCAGCTGCGCAAAAGCGGCGAGCCCTATATTATCCACCCCATCGCCGTGGCCGAGATTGTGGCCGACCTGGAACTGGATATCGACAGCGTGGTGGCTGCCTTGCTTCACGACTGCATTGAGGACACCGCCTCCACCCACGAGGAGATTGCCAAAAAATTCAATCCCACGGTGGCGGAACTGGTGGAGGGGGTCACGAAACTGACCAAGATGCAGTTTGTCACCAAGGAAGAGGAGCAGATGGAAAATCTGCGCAAAATGCTCATTGCCATGAGCCGGGACATCCGGGTGATCCTCATCAAGATATGCGACCGGCTGCACAATATGCGCACCATGGAGTACCAGTCCCCTCGAAAACAGAGGGAGAAGAGTCTGGAGACCATGGAAATTTACGCTCCCATCGCCCACCGTCTCGGTATGCAGAAGGTGAAATGGGAGCTGGAGGACCTGTCCCTGCGCTACCTGGACCCAGTGGGCTACAAGGAGATTGAGGATGAACTCACCGAGCGTTCTTCCACCCACGACGAATTTTTGGCCAATATCCAGAGCCAGATTGAACAGCGCCTCAATCAGGAGGGCATTCATGGGACTATCTATGGCCGGGTGAAGCACATCTACTCCATCTACCGCAAGATGTTCGCCCAGAACAAGACGCTGGATGAGATCTTTGATCTGTACGCCTTCCGGGTCATTGTCAGCGACATTCCGGAGTGCTATAACGTACTAGGCTGCATTCACGACATGTTCAAGCCGGTGCTGGGCCGGTTTAAAGACTACATCGGCACCCCCAAGCCCAATATGTACCAGTCTCTTCACACCACCGTAATTGGCCGGGCGGGCATCCCCTTCGAGGTGCAGATCCGCACCTGGGAGATGCACCAGACCGCCGAATACGGCGTGGCCGCCCACTGGAAGTACAAACAGGGCATGGCCAACCGGCAGCTGGGCACCGAGCACGAATTCGAGTGGGTGCGTAAGCTGCTGGAGGGCCAGCAGGACACCGATGCGGAGGAATTTGTCAGCACCCTGAAGGTGGACCTCTTCGCCGACGAGGTCTTTGTCTTCACCCCCAACGGCGACGTGAAGAGCCTGCCCAGCGGGGCCACCCCGATCGACTTCGCTTACACCATCCACTCCGCTGTGGGCAACCATATGGTGGGGGCCCGGGTGAACGGGCGGATGGTCCCCTACGACTACCAGCTGTCCAATGGGGACATTGTGGAGGTCATCACCGCCAAAAATGCCAAAGGCCCCAGCCGGGACTGGCTCAAACTGTGCATGTCCAATGAGGCCCGGAACAAGATCCGCCAGTGGTTCAAGAAGGAACGCCGGGAAGAGAACATCGCTACGGGCCGCGCCGCTTTCGAGGCGGAGCTGAAGCACTCTAAGCTGACCCTTGCCGCTGTCACAGCGGAGGACGCCCTGTCCCATATCCTCCACAAGCTGCGCTGCGGCACACTGGACGATCTGTACGCCTCCATTGGCTACGGCGGCACCACGGCCTCTAAATCGGTGGCCCGCATTCGGGAGGAGATGCAGCGGTTGGGCCGGCTCCAGGCGGAGAAGGCGGCCGCCGCCGCCCGCACGCTGGAAGAGAGCGTCATCATGCCGGGAAGCGCCTCCCCCTCCGACCTCCATGGTCCCGTTAAGCCCAAACATTCCGACACGGGGATCATTGTGGAGGGACTGGGAAACTGTCTGGTAAAATTTGCCAAATGTTGCACCCCCGTCCCCGGTGATCCGGTAATCGGCTTCATCACCCGGGGTTACGGGGTATCCGTCCACCGGGCCGACTGCCCCAACGCCGACCCGGACCGGCGCAAGCCGGAGGAGGCCGACCGCTGGGTCAAGGTCTCTTGGGTGGACAGCAAGCTGCCCAACTATAAAACTTCCCTGGAACTGTCCGCCAAGGACCGGGATAACCTCACTTTGGATGTGGCGATGGCCCTGTCTACCGTCAAGGTGAAGGTGTCTGCCCTGTCCGCCCGCTCCATGCCCGATGGGCATGCCACCATCAATATTCAGGTGGAGGTCAAGGATAAAACCGAGCTGGAGAGCGTGATCAACAAGCTGAACAACATTCAGGGCGTGTACCACGTGGCGCGGGCCTCGGGGAAATAGATCGGGGGCGGATATACTCCGCCCCCCTGCACACAGAATCCATCAACGAAAGGACGTGATTCCATGCGCGCGGTTGTCACCCGGGTCAATTCCGCATCCGTCACCATCGGCGGGCAGGTGGAAGGGGCCATCGAAAAGGGATTTTTGGTTCTGTTGGGGATTGGCCCCCAGGACAGCGAGGAAATCTGCGATAAGCTGGCGGAAAAAATCTGCAATCTGCGGGTCTTTGAGGATGAAAGCGGGAAAATGAACCGAAACCTGGAGCAGGCTGGCGGTTCTGTGCTGGTGGTGTCCCAGTTTACCCTGTATGCGGACACCTCTTCCCGCCGTCCCGGCTTCTCCCACGCGGCAAAACCCGACCTGGCCGTCCCGCTGTATGAGCGTTTCATGGACCAATGCCGTGCTCGGGGGTTTGCTGTGGAACACGGCCAGTTCGGCGCGGATATGCAGGTGGAATCGGTCAATGATGGACCGGTGACCATTCTCTTTGACACGGATAAAACATAGGGGCGGTGTGTGTCCGCCCCAAATCAGGAGGTAGTATGATGCGAGTGAGAATGACGCAGGTGGGCCCCATCGCCACCAACTGTTACATTTTGGAGGATGAGGAGAGCAAGAAAATTGCGGTAATCGACCCCGGAGACGAGGCGGGACGGCTGCTGTCCCTTCTGAAGGAGATGGATGGTCAGGTGGCGTATATTCTGCTGACCCACGGCCACTATGACCACACCACCGGGGTGCCCGAGCTCCATGCGGCCCTGCCTGAGACTAAGATCTACATTCACCAAGAAGACGCCAACGGAACCGGGGGCCGCATTTTCCCGCTGGCCGCACAGGTGAAAGACCTGCTCTTTTACAATGAGGGGGACGCCCTGCCGCTGGGCGGGCTGACTGTGGAGGTGCTCCACACGCCCGGCCACTCCAAGGGCTCCGTTACGTTGAAGGTGCGGGATGTGCTCTTCACAGGGGACACCCTCTTCGCCGGAGACTGCGGCCGCACCGATCTGCCCGGCGGCAGTTATGAGGAAATCCTCGCCTCTCTGGGCCGCCTGGGCCGCATGGAGGGCAACTTTCAGGTGTGCCCCGGCCACGGACAGACCTCCACCATGGATCGGGAGCGGCAGGTTAACCGCTACCTGAAAGAGGGCATGGCGCTGAATTAGCGCGGGCAAAACGGCAATCCTCCGCCCCAGTGTGTACACTGGGGCACCTCCTTTCAAAAGGAGGCTTTGCCCTGCGGGGGACGAGGGATTAAAGTTTGAAGTTCTGAAGAATTTCCTCCCGCAGATTCAGTCCGAAGAGGTAATAGGCCCAGTTTTCCATGGCCCGGAATATGTTCATCTGTCCTTCAAAGTTTAAGTAGGCCGGAGTGCCCAGCAGCCGTCTGACTTCCTCCGCCGCCTCTTGATAGTCCTGCTCCGCCTGGATATATTCGGGCAGGCTTTTGCAGAACTGGGCAATTTCAACGGGAATTTCAGGGTTGTCTAAAAACAGAGTTTGTAGTATAGTGTTGTTCATAAGGATTCCTCCTAAGTGAATCTTGTTTTCATATTATACTATGCACCTCATGTTCATGTCAAGGGGGTTTTATGGCTAAATTAAATGAACGGTTGAAATTGCTTCGAAATGAAAAACAGTTGACGCAAACACAAGTTGCGGAGCTTTTAAAACAGTCCCTGCGCGCGTACCAATACTATGAATCTGGACACCACATTCCCGAATTTCCAAATCTGCTTTTTCTAGCAGACTTCTATGATGTCAGCATGGATTATCTTATCGGGCGAAGCGAGACACGGGGGCGAATGCCATGAAGCTGTATTTTGAGACCTCCAATTTCCCTTGGTCCCCGGAGCGGTATCACTACGCCGCCGAACAGATGATGCTCACGCTGTTTCCAGGGGAAAAACCAGAATACCCGGATGCTTCCCTCCCCCGGGACATGAGCCGGGAGGACAATACGGCAGTATTTACCCTTCACCGGGGGAAAAAGCTGACAAATCTCAGTGTTCTGGTCTTCCGTCCTTCCGGATATTATAATGGTGTCACCCGCTTTTCCTCCGAAGAACTGGACCGCCCTCCGGAGGAGGTCTATCACACCGTTCAGCACGCCCTGAAAATTGCCTTTTACAAAGCGGGCGTCGCACTTCTGGGCAGTTCGCCTCCTTGGGGGGCACTGACGGGCGTCCGCCCGGTGAAGCTGCCCACCCGAGCCATGCTGGAAGGCCAGTCCCCGAAGCAGGCCCAGAAGGCGCTGGAACAGGATTACTTCGTCAGCCCGGAGCGGGCCGCCCTGGCTGTGGACTGCGCCAAAGCCAGCGTAGAGGCCCTGCGGTCCCTGGGCCCCAAAGAAGTCTCCCTCTACATTGGCATCCCCTTCTGCCCTACCCGGTGCGCCTACTGCTCGTTTGTCTCCGCCGGGGTAGACCGGACCCTGAATTTGGTGGAACCCTATGTGGCGGCTCTTTTGCAGGAAGTAGAAGAGACGGGCCGAATCTTGCGGGAAACTGGATTGACGGTGCGCTCCTTCTATATGGGCGGCGGCACACCGACCACCTTGAGCGCAGACCAGTTGGACCGGCTGTTGTCCCGGTGCGGGGAATGTCTCCCCCTGGAGAAATGCACCGAGTACACGGTGGAGGCCGGCCGGCCGGATACCATCACTCGGGAGAAACTGGAGACGCTGAGGGCCCATCACATCGGCCGCATTTCCATCAACCCCCAGACACTGGAGGACCATGTACTGGAGGCCATTGGCCGCCGGCATACTCCAGGGGACATCCGGGACGCCTATGGGCTGGCTCGAGAGGTAGGCTTCGACTGCGTCAACATGGACCTGATTGCTGGACTGCCCCAAGACTCCTTCGCGGGTTTCCGCCGCTCGCTGGAGGAGGTGGCGGGCCTGGGGCCGGAACATATCACCATCCACACCCTGGCGCTGAAAAAGGGGTCCCGGCTGATGGAAGAGGGGGGACAGTGCCCCAGCGGGGCGGAGACCGCCCAAATGCTGGACTTCTCCCGTGAAGTTTTGACCACAAAAGGTTATCAGCCCTATTATCTATACCGCCAAAAATATATGTCCGGCTCTCTGGAAAATGTAGGCTGGACCAAACCAGGGGCGGCGAGCCTGTACAACATCGTGATGATGGAGGAACTGCACTCCGTCATCTCCCTCGGAGCCGGGGGAGTCACCAAGCTCATTGGAGAGGGCAGAATCCTCCGCCTCACCAACCCAAAATTTCCACAGGACTACCTGTCCAGCCTGGACAAGGTCTTGGGACAGAAGACGCAGCTTCAGGTATTTTATGAACCAAATCTTTGACCTTTGGGGCGATTGGCCGCCCCGGAAGGCCGCGTTTGCGGCCGCAATCTGCACTTCATAATTGAGAGGAGCATTTCTATGGCATACCAGCTGCAAGAGATCAACCGGCGCATCCAGACTGACGTCGCGGAGTTTCTGGCGGAGTGCGATGAGAACTACGCCCAGCGGGTGTCGCTGGCGGCAGACCGGATCCTGACCAATCTGGAACACAGCCCCATTGTGCTGCTGTCGGGGCCCTCCGGTTCCGGCAAAACCACAACGGCCATGAAGGTGGCTGAGGAACTGCGCCGCAGGGGGGTAAACTCCCGGGCCGTCGCCATGGACAACTACTTTGTAACCATGAATCCCCGCACCGCTCCCCGCACCCCAGACGGCGCCATCGACTACGAGTCCCCTCTGTGTATGGATATGGAGCTGCTGGACCAGCACTTCTCTGCCCTGTCCCGGGGGGAAGAGATCCTCATCCCCAAATTCGAGTTTGCCCGGCAGATGCGCAACGACAGCGTGGGCACCCCCCTCAAGCTGGACAAGAACGAAATCGCCATTTTCGAGGGCATTCATGCCCTGAATGACGACATCGCGGGCCGCCATCCGGAGGCTACCAAGCTGTACATATCCGCCCGTTCCAATATCAATGAGGGTTCTGCCCTGCGCTTTAAAGGCACTTGGATGCGGCTGACCCGCCGGGCCGTCCGGGACTACAACTTCCGAGGCACCGAGGTGGCCCAGACCCTGGAGATGTGGGCCAACGTTCGCCGGGGGGAAAAGCTGTATATCTCCCCCTTCAAAAACAAGGCAGACATTGTCTTCGATTCCTCCCTGCCCTATGAGGTTCCGGTGATGAAACATTATGCTGTGCCCATCCTCCAGAGCGTCCCCGAGGACAATGAACGCCACGATGAACTGTTGGACTTGATTCAGGCATTCGAGCATTTTGCCCCCATCGACCCGGCGCTGGTAGCCAAAGACTCCCTTCTGCGGGAGTTCATCGGAGGCGGAAGCTATAAGTACCACTAAGGTTTGCCGCTGCACCCGCCCGCACAGGTTCGCGGGCCCTTTGATCCTATACTCGGAGTGATACTAATGCCATATATTCCGACCTATAATTCCCGAGACCCGAAATACAAGACCCCCTATGGGGCGGTGCCCTCGGGAACACAGGTCCAATTCACCCTCCGACCTCCTCGGGCTGAGAGCTACTCTCACGCCAGCGTCTCCGCCCGCTTCGAGAGCTGGGGCGACCAGATCGTCCTTATGAAAATGCCTTGGCAGGGCTTTGAGGAGGGGCACGACCTGTTTACGGTGTCTCTGGATACCGGGGACTATGTGGGGCTGGTGTGGTACTCCTTCCGGTTGGAAAAGCTGGACGGCCGTACCCAGGACCTGGGTCCTTACCAGCTCACCGTCTACGACGGAGAGGAGTCTGTCCCTGCCTGGTTCGGGGAAGGGGTGACCTATCAGATCTTCCCTGACCGCTTCTGCCGCAGCCGAATCCCAGACCCGGAGGGCATGGTGGGGGGGCGCGTTGTCCATCAGAACTGGGACGAATTTCCCGAACACCGCCCCAATGACCGGGGGGAGATCCGCAACCGGGATTTCTTTGGCGGCGACTTTCAGGGCGTGATGGACAAGCTGGATTTTTTGAAAAGCCTAGGGGTAGAGACCATCTACTTCAACCCCATTTTTGAGGCGGCGGAGAACCACCGCTACGGCACCGCCGACTACAGCCGGGTGGACCCTATGCTGGGTACCAACGAGGATTTTTCCCGCCTGTGCGACGCGGCCCACCGGCGTGGAATGCGGGTGATGCTGGACGGGGTGTTCAATCACACCGGCTTTGTCAGCCGCTATTTCAACGGCGACGGCTCCTACCCCGACCAGGGGGCCTGTCAGAGCCAAGACTCCCCCTACCGCCCTTGGTTTAACTTTACCCAATGGCCTCAGAAGTATGAGAGCTGGTGGGGCATCTACTCTCTGCCCGCCGTGAACGAGCGCAATCCCTCCTATCAGGACTTCATCTTTGCCGGAGAAGACAGCGTGGTACGCCGCTGGCTCCGGGCTGGGGCGGACGGCTGGCGGCTGGACGTGGCCGACGAGCTCCCCGACGACTTTGTAGCGGGGATCCACCGCGCCGCCCGGGCGGAAAAGCCAGAGGCAGTGGTCATCGGCGAGGTTTGGGAGGACGGCTCCACTAAAGTTGCCTACGGCGTGCGCCGCAAGCACATTTTGGGCGGTCACTGCGACGGCCTGATGAATTACCCCCTGCGTTCCGCCATCCTCGCGTTCTTCCAGGGGGGCGGCGGAGATGCCTTTGTAGAGGGAATGGAGACCATCCGGGAAAACTATCCCCCCTCCGCCTTCTACTCTGCCATGAATTCCCTGGACACCCATGACACCCCGCGCCTGCTCACGCTGTTGGGAGCCGGAGGGGAGTACCGAGACCAAACCAAGGAGTGGCGGTTTCAGTTCCGGCTGTCGCCTAAACAGCGGTGCCGGGGCCGTGCCTTGCTGAAGGCCGCCGCCCTGCTTCTCTTCTGCTTCCCCGGTTCCCCCACCGTCTATTACGGGGACGAGGCCGGGATGGAGGGCTTTGAAGATCCTTTTAACCGCCAGACCTACCCCTGGGGCTGCGAGGATACAGAACTGCTGGACTGGTACCGCGCCTTGGGCCGGCTGCGCAAGCAGCACCATGCCCTGCGGCGGGGCAGCATCCGATATACCTGCGGCAAGGGCCATCAGCTGGCCTTCATCCGGGAGACGGAGGCGGAACGGCTGTTGTGCGCGTTCAATGCGGGGGATGAGGTGGAGACTATCCCTATAGAAGAGGGATTTCCCAGCTTGATTTTGGGGGAGGCAGAGCTTACCCGAGAGGATGACTGCTCCATAATCACCCTTCCGCCCAGGTCGGGCGCAGTATTTTTCCTAAAATAAACAGAGGCGGCCCGCGGGCCGCC
>JAAWIE010000184.1 GCA_022796195.1 Lawsonibacter sp.
TATATTAGCCCAAAAAGAAAGTACTCCTATCACTTATTGGTAAAATATAACAAAAAAACTCAAAAAATGTATATCTTTTTCATTCATGCGTTTATTCTGACAGAATAACCAGGACAAACGCATGAATGTTTATTCTCTTTATTATGCTTCATTGTCTAGTCTTACAGACTTAATATCTGTTCCAAATACTTTCTGGCATTCATGCTGATACAATAACGTTTCTTTCTTAGCGACATCTTTTTTCCCACATCAAACAGCTTTAATATGGATAAACACCATTTATTTATGATATTCAGATTCTGTGCTGCTGTTTTATCCAACGTGGTATTGCTGTCTTCTTTTAATGTCACATCCAGATGCCAGTGCATTATTTCCACTGACCAGTGCTCCCTCACTGTCCTTACAAACAACTCCACATCCAGCGGCAGGCTGCCTATATAATACCGTCTTTCTGTCACCTGTTTCCCTGGCTGTTCCGTTGTCTTGCATATCATCCTATGCTTTTTATCCCCGTCCAATGGCTTTTTTCCTGCATCCACCCTATCTTGCTGCACTGGTAATATTCCCTTTTTTCCATTTGGGAATGGGCTTTTTCCACGGTCATTTTATATCCGCCATTGTCTTTTATTTCCTGGAGGAGTTCCCCATCCTCAAAATATTCACTGGTCTCCCTGTACAGATTTTTCTGGTTTTCCTTTACTGCCAATGTGTAATCCGCGCGCTTCTGTTTTATCTTTTCCGCTATCTCCGTCTGCGTCCCCATGGCATCAACCGTTATGACGCATCCTTTTACCTGTATGGTATCCAGCAGTTGCGGGATGGCAGTAATCCCATTTGATTTTTCTTCCACTTTTTTCTGCCCAAGACAAAAACCGTCCATGTCACACCATGCGGAAACAATATGGTTTGCCTTCCGCTCTTTGGATTTGTTGCCCCTCATGGTTTTTCCATCAATACAGATGATTTTTTTGAGTGTTTCCCCTTCATTGCTGTTTGCAAGTTCATTCCATTTTTTATAAACATTCTGCATGTATTCAGGCGCAATGCTGCCCATAACCCTTTGCAATGTGTCATGTGAAGGGATGCCGTTTCCCAGCTCAATGTACTGCTTTAGGAATTCTTCATTAGACTTTGCGAAGATTTCAACTTCCCCCCAGTCATCGGCATTTGCCAGTTTTGCAAACAACACAATCACTACAATGTCAAGCAGTTTATGCCTGATCTTTTTTCCTGTCTTTTGTTTTCGATTAATTCTATTGTTCTTAGTATCTCTGTCATTGTAAAACACCACCTTTATTGTAATAATACCACAAATTTCCTGTAAAGGTGGTATTTGTTCACAAATCATTTGCATATAACTTTTCAAAATTCTTTCCATTTTCATCAATCAAAAAGTCAAGAAATTCTCCCATATCTTTGCGAAATATCTGACCTATTATTTTCAAATCATTTGAAGTATTACTAACTGCCTCAAAATCATTGATTTCTCTCATTTTCTTTTCCAGACTTTCATAACTTTTTTTCCAGAAGTCCACATATTCTAGACGTTCCTCTGCCCCTTTGTAAATATCCGATCCGATTTTCTCTGGAGCACTCTCTCCATAATACTTACGTTCTTTTTCACTCAATACAATAAATAAAAGTCTGTCTTTATAATGATGATCCTTAATAATCTCCCCGACCTCATACATGCACGCCCGCCGTTTCAAATATGTATCGCTAACAATAGTCATCACAAAATCATGCTCCTGTATTGTGTTCATAAACGCCTTAAAACTATCTTTATATCGCAGTTCTATATATCTGGATATCTTTACCTTATTTTTCAGTCTTTCCTTTATCTTATTTTCAATGATATCCACAATTGGCGTATCACACTCCGTATAGGAAATGAACAACGTTGTAGGTCCGTTCTTCTGATTAACAATCATCTCCTGAACATCATTATTTTCATATACATAAAACTTTTCTTCTAGAAAAATCTTTTCTTCACTTTGAGTGACCTCAATGGCAAATACATCAATACCCTCAACAGGTACAAAACCATAACACATTGATATTTCACCAGATATTTTAGTCCTAGCAGTTTCTATTACACCAGCAATATTAAAAGTTCTCTGGAACCCCACCTTTTCCATGCGACCATTTTGTTTTTCAATTCCAAGAAATATGTATCCTCCTGTTCCGTTAGCCAAACCGCAAATATATTTTGCAAGTTCTGCCGGACGTAACTCCAATGCTCTGCAAATCACTTTGTCCAACTCATTATGCTCTATTATGTGAGATACCCTATCCACATTGATCTCCATCTCCATCACATTCCTTTCAATGGTATTCTATTAAGCCCAGTCAGTTTAATCATTTTACCAAAGGTAATCTTCTGTGGTGTATTTTTTCGATCCTCGACCCAAAGTTCCCAATCCATAGAATAATCTAAAATATCCATTTCCGTCCGGTAATAAATTCTGACTTCCCACCATCAGATGGTCTTGCCAACACATATATTTGTTTCCCATTCTTTCTAACAACAAAAATAGTGTCAGCAATTTCCTGCTTATCAGAAAGGTCATACTCCTCTTGGCTCTCCAAGTATGCAAGAATATTCTTCTTCGCTCTCTCCAAAATCCGTCTTACATATTCATATGTACTTGTATTATGCTTTGACTCTCTTATAAAGAGGCTTGCAAAATTTGAATTAGAAAAAGCCTTGTCCAGCGCCTCTTCCGAATCAATCCCGTATTGCAGCAAAACTTCCTGCGTAATGGCTTTTTTCGATGATGCTGTATCAGACAGAGTAACACTGATATTATTTCTGATAATAGCCTCCAATTGTTCTGGAGAGTCAATGTCATACTTATTCATTAAATTTGTGAATGTCTCTGCTTGTCTGATATTATTTGCAATATCATCGTCATCATATAAATAGTGTTTGTTCTTATAAAGAAGTGGCAAAATTTTTTCTGCCTCGCTTTGATTATCATCTATCCAGAGCAACAACTTATTGAAAGCGTTTCGAATCTCTAAATTCTTTGTATTCCTATTATCCTCCACAAATTGAATAATGCAGGCTGCTATATCTTTATTCGTTTTCTGTCGGTTCTCAGGGAGTTCCAAAAATATCTCCTTCATCAATAATTCCTCCCTAATGTCATAGCCAGCAAGACACGATATCCCTTTTAAGGTTTCGTCCATCTCGTCATCTATAAATATTTTTTCCTTAACTGTAAAACCTCCGTTTTGATTAGGGAGTATGGGCTTTGTAACTTTATTAATAAGATTGTCAAAACCCTGCTTAACAACAAATTCTATAAAGCCAGCTAAATATTTGACTGATTCTTCCTTTGGAATATCTAAATACTCTGTCAGTCCATCAATGGTACCGCACTCACTAATCCTATCTGCAATACTCGTTACGGTATATTTCATGGATTCCTGCAATATTTTTTCAGAGATTTCCGTTACTTCCTGCATTGCATATCTGTATCTGTTCATTTAAGCCCTGGAAAGACTTATTATTCATATAAACGATTTTTAAATAAACCTTTCCTTTTACCTCTCCGTCTGCTTCGTTTAACTGTCTTTCAATCAGTTCTAAAGTCTGTTTATTATCAGTTTCTGCACATTGAAACCATTTTCTACATCTGAAATCTAAATGCAATAGCCAAGCTTTTACACCCACCCCCAAATCCATAAGAATATCCTTATATTTTTCCAAAATATCAACATCAAAGTGTAATTTACCCACATTACAAAATACTCCATTTTGATTGGGCAAGATATTCAACTGTTGGTTTTTTACGTACTCCTGCCATTTTTCGTTTTCGTCAATCAAATTATAGTAATTGCTCAGCCATTCCTTCCATCCAATCTCTCTGAGTTCTCCTTCCAATGTTTCTATATTCTTGTAATTATTCACCCTATCCGACAACGATTCGAATGTATACCTATTACAGCCAGACCATAAAGAATGATACCATTCATGCAAATCTTCTTTCTGTGGAATTTTATCCGGCATAATACAATATAAGAATTGCCATATTTTTTCACGCACTACCCCATTTCCATCAGAAGCAATAAATACCTGTGCATCACCCCAATCATCAAGCAATGCTTTCATGCCACCGTCTGCCGTACATACAACGGGGGTATGTAAAATTGTATTTTTACACTTTCCAATTATTTCTTCCATCCATTCTTCATCATACCAGTCCTTCCTGCTATAAGGACATATTTTAGTTATATTGTAAATTCCGCCCCATTCCTTCTTGGCTGCATACTCCAAAAGCTGCTGATACAATTCGCAAGCTATTTCTATAATATTACGATTTACTTCAATTTCATCGTCTACTTTCGCTCTATTTTTACATGTCAGAAACACACCATCTCTTGGTTCGGTCGGGTTAAAATCCGAAGAACTAATCAAGACGGGAAATGGAAAGTCCTCTGTCCCAATTAACGGAAAATCACAAAACAATTTCGATTGATGTTTTGAAAATGGAACTAATACCATCTTATTCTCAATGTATTCCAAAGCAATGAATATAGAGACATTGTCTTGTGTCACCATTAAAACATACTTATAACTGAGTTTTCCCTTCTTTTCTATCTCAATTTCTGATACCGTTGTTCTCTAACTTACATTCTATTTTCCGCTTATATCGGAACTTCTCCTCTGTATTTTCGACTGCGATTTCCTCAATCTCTGGGAGCATAGCAAGAACAAAAGGAGCCGATTCTCTTAAATTATCCAACCTATCTCTGGCAGTCTGTATACCATATTCATCTAATTCATATTCAAAGACTGTATTGTATCCGTCCTCATTAAAATTAGAAATATCAATAGCCGTACACTTCTCCAAATCATTAACAGCCTTTTCCATAGCAGCTATGATTTCATTTTTTTCTTTTCCCCTGCGGTCTAAAGAAATAATGAACTTAGAATACTCAGAACCCGCCTCAAGAATCCCGGAAATATTCACTATCTCTGATAACAGATGAGTGGTAATAAATCCTGTTCCAAACTTTCCACTTTTTCGCCCACTACCATCGTTGCGATCCTTAGAAGACGCCTGATTTATAAGCGACAATATATTATCCATTGAAAATGCTTTTCCATTGTGCCTGAAAAACACCTTTCTTTGTCCTTCATCAAAATCAATACATATTTTTACCTTTCCAGTAGAATTGCAGACATCTTTTGCATTTTGGCACAACTCCCATACCCACCGTTTAACGCTATTCTCATTATTACTGTAACGCTGTTTCTGTAAAAGTTGTACAATACGATTTGCTGCGCCGATTCTCAACGAATTATTGTCTGCCTCTTGTATGCTCATATTAAACTGCTGCTTATCCATCTGTATCTTCCCCTTCTTGTATAATTTTCATCATCTCTGCCGGGGTAACAATAAAGTCCCTAATCGGATAATGTTTCTGATTTCCTGTCACTAAATACGCATCATTATCCCGCTTTTCCATGGCTACCTCATAAAAAATCAAATCATCCATATCAACCAAAATTTCTCCTGAAGGCTGTGGAAAAACCTCTATCCCAAACTTTTTAATCGCTGTCAACACCATCTGTATAGATTTTTCTTTAAAATGAAACTTATCTCTGTGTAACACTTCGTTATACTCGACTAAAATCTCACTATGATACAAGGGAACAATTATACCATCAAAAATTGCCCGCATCACTTTTACAGTCGCAACATCACTATTTTTTGATAGCAAAGCAGATATAAATACATTGGTGTCAATTACCGCATAATATATCATGCTGTTACCTCTTTTCCCTTTCTGCTCTTGCCGCCGATATTTCTTCATTAATTTCTTCTAATGTCGTCTCTGGAAGATCACTGGCTTGCGCCCGCAGATCGTCAAAAGCTCTCATTGCTTCAGCTCTTGTAACCGCATTCTCTGTAAGCCTTACATCAAACGGAACTCCCCTGACCATTCTACTTTTATTCATAAACATACGTAATGCTGTAGGTAAGTCCATCCCAAGAGATTCATATATTTCTGTCACTTCCTGTTTTAGTACTTTATCTGCACGAAACTGAATCAATACCTGTTCTGCCATAATATGCCTCCATTTCACTTCATATAGTAGTTGTTTTGCAGTTGTTTATATTACTATTATATACCTAATATGGAATTCTATCAAGAAAATCAGAGAATCTTATTACCAAAAGTGACCTCATTTTACATAAAGTTAGCATATAAGCAACTTTGCTTCTATTTTCGACATTTTACATAAGAAATATCACTCTGTAGCACATAATCCAAAATCAATGTACGATATATTTTTGGAAAAATATAAAAACAAAGGAGATCATACTATGAACAATTTGCAGAAACACATTGAAAACTATTTAGATTATTGCAGAACACAAAAATGTTTAGACGAAAAGACATTAAAAGCATACCGTATAGATTTACGGCAATTTTCCGAACAGATTTCCGTAACCGAAGCCTCAGATCTTACTTCCGCCACATTAGAAACATATGTGGCAAAACTTCATCAACAGTATGCACCAAAAACTGTAAAACGAAAAATTGCTTCTTTAAAAGCTCTTTTTCATTATTTTGAGTATAAGGAAATAATTGACCAGAACCCTTTTTACAAATTGCAAATAAAATTTCGTGAACCGACTATACTACCCAAAACAATTCCTTTACAAACCATAGAGACATTACTAAATACAATTTACAAACAATATCACAATGCCTCCAGCAATTACCAGAAAAAGAACTCTCTACGGGATATAGCTGTTATAGAGCTACTTTTTGCAACAGGGATTAGGATCTCTGAACTCTGCACCATACAGCCCCAAAATATCGACTTACAAAATGCCGTTATTATAATCAAAGGCAAAGGAGCTAAAGAACGTCTTATCCACATATGCGGTAAGCATGTTATTACTGCATTGGATAAATATCGTTCGGAATATGACACTGAAATTCACTCTTGCGGCTATTTCTTTGTAAATAGCATTGGAAATCGCTTATCTGATCAGTCCGTAAGGGAAATGATTAACAAATATTGTCATATTGCAGATATTCGGCAACATATCACTCCACATATGTTCCGACATTCTTTTGCTACCCTTCTCTTAGAAGAAGATGTTGACCTTCGATATATTCAAACCATGCTAGGACACAGTTCGATAAACGTGACAGAAATATATACACACGTTACAATGTCAAAACAAAAAAATATTCTTGAGGCAAAGCATCCCCGTAAAAATATGAACATATCAAGCCAAATATGACAATTCTAAACAGTCTTGAAAATATCTATTTCAAGACTGTTTTATTAACTGGCGCGCACCTTAAAATTTCAGTATCTATATCTAACTTACTACACCATTCTCTGTCATATATCGTATCTAAGTATCTTTCCCCTCTATCTGGGAAAATTCCAACTATGTTTTTCGTCTTCAAATCTTCGGCATAACCCGCATAGTTCTGAATAGCATGTGCTACTGCTCCGCTTGAAGCACCGACGACAATTCCCTTTGACAACAAATTGTTACACTCTGATACAGCATCCATTTCATCAATAATCATATAATCATCATATTTAGCATGTGTTAAATTTTGTGGCACAAACCCTGTTCCAATACCTGAAATATGTTTTTTCCTTTTACTACATTCAAATATTTGTGAATCTGCAATATCTACCGCAATAATTTTGCAATCAGGAAATTGCTCCTTAATTTTCCGAGATGTACCTGCCAATGTACCACAGGTACTAACTGCAACAAATACATAATCTATCCGTTCCAGTTCGTTACATAATTCTTCCCCTAAAGAAAAATATGCTTTCCAAACATATTGATTTTCATATTGATTTGTCCAATATACATTTTCGTGTTCTGCAATATAATCTTTTACAATCTGAATTCTATTCTGCACATAATTTCCATTTTCATCTGGTTTACTAGCAATAATTATTTTAGCTCCCAATAATTCAATGATTCTCCTATTTACTGCTGTTATGTTAGGATCAACCACACAAATAAAAGGATTTCCTTTTATTTTGCACATTCCAGCCAAAGCAATCCCGAAATTTCCAGACGATGATTCTATAATTACAGTATCGTTTTTTATTATCCCATCGTTATATGCATTTTCCATTAAGTATCTTGCTGCCCTGTCTTTAACACTGCCAAACAGATTACTGCCTTCAATTTTCGCATAATATTTTACTTTATCATTAACTCTTAATAGTGGCGTATTGCCAATTGTATCTGTAATATTTTGTATTCTCATATAACCCTCCGAGGATAATAAGAAATTATCCTCGGAGGAAAATCAGATGAACATACAAATGAATAATATACATAGTACAAATTCTTTATCAGTTATTAAAGTGTTAAGTCGAATTAAAAAATACGATATTGTAGTGATTGGTTCTGATACTTATGAAAAAGGGGAGTGTGCAGGCAGTTTATTGGTTGATAAGTATTATCAGGCACCGCCCATAACTCATGAATCGGAATATATCAACTTTTTAAACGATGTAAATGATAAAGAAAAAATTGATTTGCTTATACCTGCTTCAGATGCAGAGGCGGTATTGCTTTCAAAATACAGCACTCAAGTCAAAACAAGATTTTTCTTGGCAGACTATGAAACAGTATCCTTATTTAAAGATAAGCTCAAGGCAACACAAGCCCTAATGAAAAATAATATAAAGGTCCCTCGTATTTGTGACAATCTGTTTAATGAGAAAAAAGTGATTTTTCGTAAAAGAAATTCTGTAAATAGTATGGGAATATACATCGTAGATTTAGAAAAAGCTGAGTATATAGAAAATCATTTTAATCCAGACTATTTTGTTCAGCCTTATATAGAAGGGGATACTATAATTGTTGATGTTCTTTCTGACAAGGATGGAGTGCCGAAAATAATAATTCCTCGAAAAACCATTGAAATCAAAGATGGTACAGCTTTCAGAAGTCAAATTATTTATAATGAAGCAATCATTGAGATAACAAAGAAAATTTGCACTTTATACAAATTGCCCGGATTTTGCAATTTAGACTTCAAGGTTAATAATGGCGAATATTATTTTATAGAATTAAATGTACGCTTTGCCGGATCGGGTATATTTTCAATAATAGCTTCTTTCAATTATATGGAAACATACCTAGAACATTTTGTATTGAATAAGCCATTACAAGATATGGATTATTATATGAAATATGTTTGTTGGGATTCCATTGTGACACGTTATTTAGAAGAACTTATATATCCTAATATTAGTGAATAAGCAATTTATGCTTATTCACTAATATTTTCAATATCGTGGTTCCAGAATGATAAGTAGATTATATACCACGGATGTTTTATACGATTTTTTTCTTCTTTAGTTTTAGGGCCATCTATACGTGCTTTTATATAACGACTATGTTCTTTTAATGCATATGCTTTGTTATAATAAATTTGACTTCTCTCTGTTTCACCTGCTTTATTCAATATAGCATATGCATTATAATAAAATAGTGCATGTATATGATGATCTGGCTCTAATGAAATTATATTCTGACCTCTTTCAATCAAACGATTTGCTCTTGCAAATTCATTATTTTCGTAACACCATGCAAGCTTAACTATAATGATTGCAATTTTATCATATGGTATCACGGCAGTAAATTCCGATTTTTGCAACAACTCCCATACACGATTGTCATAAATGCCCTGATCCATTAATATGTCTGCTTCATCAACCCATAAAACATTACCACGTATTGCATGATTTTTTAACACTTCTTCGGCTTGCCTTAAAATATTTAAAGCTCTATCATTTTTTCCTAATCCAGCCAATAACTTGGCATAAGTAATCTGAGATTTCCCTTTTTGATATATATTGTTTTGCTTATCGAGCAGCTCCACACTTTGTTTGGCATATTTTAAAGCCTTTCTATTAGGTAAATAAATATTTGTCAATCTGAGAAAAATTGCATATTCTTTATATGTTTTGTATATAGGGGTATTCAGAATCTTCTTATGTATATTCAAACACTCTGCAATTTTCCCCGTATATCTGTAACTACTCAAAAAAGCCAACATCATGTTTAAACCAATTCGTGATTCAAGTGATATTTCCGGCTTAATATTTTCAAATAACTCAACAACCTCTTCGTGCTGATCTAATGCTGAAAGATATAACAATTTATGTAGCAAAAGTAATTTGCTTTGGGAAAACTGCCTGGAATCTTCTAAGAAGCAAAATATCTCATAGCCATTTGCATACAGTTCCAATTTATAGCATATTTCAAGCAGTCTAAAGAGCAATTCTTTATTTTTCAATATATCTTTTTTAATAATATCAAATAACTGCTTAATATAATCCCATGAATCTTCTGGGGAAATTGATATTATGATTTGGCTTTCTAATTGTGGTAACAATCCTTTTATTTCAAACGGTTCGACTTCAGAATACAAGTATAACAGTCGAATCCATGCCTCATTGCTCTCACTAATATTAGAACTTTCCAAATATCCTAAATAGTATTTTTTAGTTCTTCCATAAACGACGGTATTGATTTGTTCAAATTCATCAATATGTTTTTCCCATTGATCAATAATACTCGCATGTTTTAGTTCATAAAAATCACCTGTTTCTTCAATTAAATTTAATTCTAACAGTTCATGAATTGTTCTTGGCACATCTAATCCCGGGGTGAAAATCATTTCAGCACTCTTTCTTTTTATCTTTCCCTGATGGAATATTATCAGGCTTAGCATAGCAAGTGTTTCATGATTATCTATATTATGCAATATCTGATAAGTGCCGTTCTCAATATCACTGTTTTCTATTTCACCAGTATCATCATGTTGTTCGTATGTTACGGAATAATCTATCAATTCCCTTAAATTTCCCCAAGACACTTCCTCATAATGATTTACGACATTTAAATTAAATGCTATATCATCAGATAGATTTTTAACATTTCTATGAACAATATCTATTATATATGTCTTATCAATTGGCTCTAATTCAGTTTTAATAACTTTTACGCCTAATTCGGCAAAAAAATCTCTTTGTTTATCAAATTTGTCAGAGTTAGAGTTATGTGTAAATTCTAATATAAAGTAAGGATTGGACTCGGCATCATTTATCCAATCTCTAAAGCAACCTAATGACTGTCTATCAATATTTTGAAAATTGTCAATTATAAGTAAAACTTTTCTCTTTTTCAAAACATAACCTATATAATTTATTCTCACGAGAACAGACTCTACAGAAGTATCATGCCTAAACTGATCTGTGGAATACTCATTTAATTTAAAAATTTTTTTCAATGCCATATAGCAAACATTCTTAAACACGCCTTTCTTTGAATCTGAACCAAACAATGTTTCCAGACCAGAAGCTAATCGAGTGCGGTTCACATTATCATCATTATACTCATTCAAAAAATTGTCAAATGTTAAAGCATAGCCATTTTCCTCTTCCAGTTTTTCAAAATACTTAGTAATACCATCAAATAATTCTTGTAAATAATACCATGCAGTGTCACCGTTATCGTCATTACACGGTTTTGTTTTTATTCTGATAATATCACAATCACTATTGTCATATTTTTCAATAACTTTAGTAATTAGAGAGGTTTTACCTATTGCTGTTTCTGACCAAATATAATGAACCGTTTTTTTATCCCAATTTTGACCGATAATTTTAACAATCTCATCAGATTCGACTTCTCTATCTACAATTACATCACTCTGTTGCCAAATGATTGTTTTCATAATTGAATTTTCCTTTGTCTTGTAGTATATTAACCATAGGATAATTTCTTATTATCTACTGTTAATTGTATCACATATCGTATCAAAATTCATCAATTTCTAACTCAAAACCAGGACAAACAATTCCGAATTTCTTCATAAGCCTGTTTCTGGTTCCCTTTGAGTGCAAGACAATAATCCCCGTGTGCTTCCTGCACAATTACCCATGCGGTTTCTTTATGGGCATTCATGGCGTCCGCAGTAACGATGCATTTCCGGCAGTCAAGTCCTTTCATAACTGCCTGCATTTCGGGGATTTCATTGGTTTTCTCGTTAATT
>JAAWIE010000075.1 GCA_022796195.1 Lawsonibacter sp.
CGGTGGCGGGTCCGGCTGGAGAAGGTAAACAAAAACGTGGCCTGGGGCCGTGGGGTGGAACTGCTCCTCCCCTCCCCTGAGCGCGTTGAGTCCAGCTGCTCCCTGTACGGCAGATGCGGCGGCTGCCAGTTCTGCCACATGACGTATGCGGAGGAGCTGCGGGCCAAGAGCCGGCGTATTGCCGACGCTTTGGAGCGGGTGGGACACGTCAAATTGGACCTGCCTCCGGTGCTGGGCACGGAACAGCCTTACCGCTACCGGAACAAGGTGCAATTTCCGGTGGCTCAGGGGAAACGGGGGCTGTCTGTGGGTTACTACCGTCCCCGGAGCCACGATGTGCTGGACGCCTCCGACTGTTTCCTCCAACCCCGGGCAATCACCCAACTGCGGTCAGTCTTTAAAGACTGGATGGAAGCCCACAACATATCTGCCTACGACGAGGGAACGGGCAGAGGTCTGATCCGCCACCTCTATGTCCGCACCAACAGCAGGAGAGAAAGTTTGGTCTGTGTGGTGGCCAACGGAGACAGCCTGCCCCACCACACCGCCCTCACAGATACGCTGCGCCGGGCGGAACCGGCATTGGCAGGGGTGGTACTGAACACCAACACGCAGGACACCAACGTCATTCTGGGGGACCGGTACGTCACCCTGTGGGGGCGGGACTGGCTGGAAGAGGAGTTATGCGGACTGACCTTCCGTCTGTCCGTCCCCTCCTTCTTCCAGATCAATTTGCCCCAAACCCAGCGGCTGTACCAGGCCGCTTTGGACTTTGCCCAGCTCACCGGAACGGAGACCGTGCTGGACCTGTACTGCGGCATTGGAACCATCTCCCTGGCTCTGGCCAAGCAGGCGGGGCAGGTCGTCGGCGCGGAGATCGTCCCCCAGGCCATTGAGGACGCTCGGGAAAACGCCCGGCGAAACGGCGTCAGCAATGTGGAGTTCTTCTGCGGCGACGCCGGGGCGGTGGCCCAGCGACTGACACAGGAAGGAATCCGGCCTCAGGTCATCTGCGTAGACCCGCCCCGAAAGGGTCTCTCCCCCGCAGTGCCAGCCATCCTGGCCAGTATGGCGCCAAATCGGATCGTCTATGTCTCCTGCGACCCTGCCACCCTGGCCCGGGACGTAGACCGTTTTCGTCCTCTGGGTTACTGCGCGGTGAGGGCTCAGGGCGTGGACCTCTTCCCCAGAACCGCTCATGTGGAGACGGTTGTTTGTCTGTCCCAACAAAAACCGGATGATGTGATCCGAGTCGGGCTGGATCTGGATGATCTGGAGGTCACCCCGGCGGAAAGCAAGGCGACTTACGGGGAAATCAAGGCTTATGTGCGGGAGAAGTTCGGGCTGAAAGTCTCCAGCTTGTATATCTCTCAGGTCAAGCGGAAGTGCGGATTGGAGGTCGGAGAGAATTACAACCTGGCGAAGTCAGAAAACGCAAGGGTTCCCACTTGTCCACCTGAGAAGGAAAGAGCCATAATAGCGGCGTTGGAGCATTTTCAGATGCTGGAAGGGAGCAACCACAAATGAGAAAACTTCTGTCCTGTGAGTTCAACATTGACATGGCCTGTGTAGAGTTGAAGTTTGCTGATGGCACAATGATTTAGTCATCCTTATATATGGCTAAGATAGTACGGCATATTATCGGTAGCGGCTACCGATAATCAAACTAGGCTTATCACATAGGAGGCAAACATGATGAGCGAATTGAAATCGACAATCCATGACGAGACAAACGGGCTTGACTACATTCTTGTTGGGGACTACTACATTCCGGCTATCGAACTGCCGGAGGAGGATGACCGGCCCATTGGAAAATGGGGGTGGATGCACCGGGCATACTTGGAAAAGACGAACTCGCTTCTGCTCACTCACCTGATTTTGACAGGTAAGCTGCACACCTACCTTGCCGACCTTAACGAACAGGCACAGAACCGCTATCGGCTCATTGTCCAGCAGATAATGGAGGGTGAGGATGTGACTGAAGATTTGAAGTTGCGGTCGCAGTGGGAGTGGGTTAAAGCCATGAGTAGCATTTCCAGCCGTGCCGAGGAAATCATTAGGAGAGAGATAATTTATTCATAAAGCAAATTGAATCCGGTGATATCAAATACGGGCCGTTCTGTGACATTCGCAGGACGACCCTATTATTGAAAAATATGACTAAAAGAGGTGGAAAATCCTAAATTCAGTTGAAATTGGCGTTGCGTTATGCTATACTATAATTTGAGTTATTATATTTTGACGGGCTCTACTGATATGCGTTTCCCTTGACGTATTCTCGAAGCGTCTAAATCAATACATAATATGCACCAGACTGACCTGTTGCGTATTGAGAAAGGACGGTATTGAAAATGGCTGCGAACAAAGAAAAAGCACCGTATTCCGTGGTCTCCTATTTCTGCGGATGCGGCGGTTTGGATTTGGGCTTCCGCGGTGGATTCAATTACCACAATGAAGATTATCCAACACTTCCCTTCAACATTCTTGCGGCTTACGATAATGAGCCTCGCTGCATCGAAACTTACACAGATTATTTTGGGAAAGGACACGCATCTGTAAGGGATCTTGCCACAACCGATCCAAAAGATGTGCCAAAAGCTGATATATTGATTGGCGGATTTCCTTGCCAAGAATTCTCATCCTGTGGTCCACTTGGAGGACTGGAATCCGAACGAGGCAAATTGTATAAAACTTTAATTGCCTATATGAAGGTTCACAATCCCATGATTGTTGTTGGCGAAAACGTAATTAATCTTGAGCGGATGGAAAATGGGGACGTTCTCAAAATCATTGAGAAAGACCTTTCTGCGGCGGGATATGTCGTTAAAATATGGAAAATGTTTGCACCTGATTATGGTATTCCTCAGCGGCGAACAAGACTGCTCATCATGTGTGTTCGGCAAGATGTTTTCAAAAAATATGGCTTCCCAGAAGAACCAGAAGCAAGTTTCAAAAACGCTCATAGAAGCATTGAGTGGGCAATCGGTGACTTAATTGATGTTATTGATAATTCCATACCAAATCAGGGAGATTATTTCGCGGCTTCTAAGGCGAAAAAAGGTAATGGACAGGGAGATGAAAGTAATCATAAAGATAAACCCGCTTACACCATTCGAGCTAATCCAAAATCGAGGGTACAGTTTCATTATTCATTAGGGCGAAGACTGACAGTTCGGGAGTGCGCGAGAATTCAAACTTTCCCCGATAACTTCAGGTTTAAGTTTTCTAAAACCGTAAACATATCACAAATTGGAAACGCTGTACCACCCGTATTAGCCTATCAGGTGGCAAAGAGCGTAGCAAATTACCTTAATCGAATTGGAGAGGAAAACGATGAGTGTTAATGCGTTGGACATTACCCCAACACCTCGAATCCTGCGCACTTTAGGTGAAATACCATTTCAAACATGGCAGTGTATCGCTGAATTGATCGATAATTCCATTGATGCCTTTCTTTCGAGCGTTGCTTTAGGAGATGCGGAAAAAAGAATAACAGTAACTTGGTCTTCTGACTCGGTAGGAGCCATCTCAAGAACTGTTGAGATATCAGATAACGCCTCTGGTATGTCAATCGACCAGTTGCAAAATGCTGTCCGCGCGGGCTATACAAGCAATGATCCCATTGGCAACTTGGGACTTTTTGGCATGGGCTTTAATATTGCTACGGCCCGCCTTGGAGAGGAAACAACAATTCTATCTACAAGAAGCGGCGATGCCGAGTGGGTTGGCGTTAAAATTGACTTCCAAAAGCTAATCGACACAAAGAAATTTGATGCGCCTATTATTCGCAAAGCTAAGAGCAATCCAGAAGAAAGTGGCACACGGATAACAATCGCTAAGTTAAAGGCTGGTATTCTCAGCGAATTATCAAACAAGGAATCCGAAATTCGCCAAAAGTTGGAGCTTATTTATACACCTCTTTTGAGCAGCCAGGATATTACCATTGTGGTAAAAGGGAAGCAGTTACGTCCAAGGAACTATTGCGTGTGGTCTGAGTCACGATATGTGAGATACAACAAACAAAACATTGCGGCTCGTATAAATATAGACCGCAGTTTTGGGTCGGCCCTCTTTGATATGAGCAGGAATTGCTATTTGAATCCAGACGAGGCCGAGGAATACTACACAGCTATGCAAGAAGGCAAAAGTCTCCCAGCGCATATTGTGGAGCGAGAGAAAAGGCTAACTGGTTGGTTGGGTATCCAACGATATGCCGATCCAAATGATTTTGGCATTGACTTTATTCGCAATGGGAGAAAGATTTTGATTTCAGATAAAACTTTCTTCCAGTACGAAAATCCGCTTACCCTGCAAAAGGAATTACAATACCCAGTCGAACTCGGTACTTCTATTGGCGGAAGAATTGTCGGCGAATTAAATGTAGATTATTTGCTTCCCACCTATCAGAAGAACGATTTCGACAGGTCAGACATATCTTGGGCTCAAACTGTTGAGGCAATATGTGGAGTTGGACCATTCTTGCCAAAATCTCGCAAGGCTATGGGGTTTACAGAGGAAAACACTTCCCCATTGTGCTTGCTCGTCAATGCGTATCGGCGTGTTGATAAGGGTACAAAGTGCTTATTCGCGCCCAATGATCTCGCGAAAAAATATGCGGCGGAATTTCGAAAAGGCACCCGTGATTACCTTGATGATACGAAGTGGTGGAAAGCCGCCCAAGAAGAAGACCAGAAAAATGGAAGTGGTACCGCAACTACGGCGGTTAATACTGGAACATTACCGTCAGATGATATAAGTGCTTATCTTGGCGGAGGAACCGCGAGTGGAAGTATTGGTATAGCCGCTCCCGCAGGTCCCGCAGGTACACCCACAATAGCGGTGGGGACATCGACTGATGGGGCAAGTCAGGCTGTACCAGAAACATCTTCCATGGATGATTTGCTTCAGCGATCAGTTCCTGTACAGCAGTTGACAGGACGCCAATATCCTTTTGGCCGTACAGGGTCTTTGAATATTAGGGCCTATAAATTGACGCAGGGGGAAATTAAACAAAACGGAGAACGGAAACCGTGTCACTTTAATTCAGATGGCATTGACTGTGATTTTGTGTATGATCCTAATCATCCTTTGCTGGCGCAATATCCAATTACCCCCAAGATGCTTCTGCTACAGTATATGGCCGAAAAACTTAAGGCGAGGGATTCTCTTTCTGACATTGTCTCTGTGTATGCCGCATTAGTTTCCGTATCAATGGAAGATACCAGAATTGACAGGCAAGCTTTAGTGGATAGAGCGAACAGTGCGTTTGAACTGCTCCGTGAAAAACTTAGCCAGGCTTTGCGCAACCGGGCCGAAGATGTTGTTCAGTGTATTCATGAATCTACTGGTGAGGTAGAAGAAACTATAGCGAATATTCTTAATGGAAACTCAAGTCTGTTGATACCGTTCCAGAACATGACCGCCGCCGGGTTTGACGCTATTGAGTTCGTGCCTCCAAAGACGCTCTATCGTTTGGTGGATCGGTTCCCTGAGGAAGTCTTTGATGGAAAGGCTTTCTCTACTCCTTACTTAAATATTAGTCTTCGAGATGAAAACGCGACACAGCGCGCGAGAGAAGATTCCAAAGACAGGATACTCTCATTCATCAAGGATGCGTTAAGGTTTGTAACAGGGTATGGCCAACGTGTCCAAAAGGATGAGCTTACAAGGGCTTCTCTTAGTGTCGATTTTCTTGTCAGGGAGCTTGAGCCATGAGTTTTTATACGGACGATATATCAAACGGCTACAATTGGAAAGGTTTAGAACGGGCTATCGCTCGTATGATGGAACACTTGGGCTGGAAAGATATAAACGTGATTGGAGGGGCTGGTGACAGGGGTGGTGATGTTCTTGCTACCCGCATTGAGGGATCACTGGTTAAGTCGTGGGTAGTCCAATCGAAGGCTGTAACGGGAGATCGGTATATTGGACCACAGGCGTTGAAAGAAGCAATCAATGCCCTTTCATTCTATGACGCGAATATAGCTGCGGTAGCTACAAATGGTGAGTTTACAAAAACCGCTCGGCAACGGCAAGAACAGCTGGCGGCTAATGGATACACACTAAAACTGTGGAATGGCGCTTTCTTAAAAGGACTTGTTGACCAAATGCCAGAAGACCATGCTGGTTTTAGAGAGCTTAGGTCGTATCAGGATGATATTGTTCATAAGGTAGTCGCGTCTTTTGATGAGGGAAATAAGCGGGCGTTCTATATTGTTGCCACAGGACTTGGAAAGACTGTAATCGCCGCTACAATCGCGCGACAGTTATGGACTCGTGGATGTCACCGTATACTCGTTTTGTGTCACGCAACTGATTTGGCCCTGCAACTAGAACAAGGATTTTGGCCTCAACTGACAAAAGGTATACCGACATCGGTGTTTTTTGATGGACTGCCGCCACGAAACACAGAGGGCATTTCATTTGGCCTTTATCAAAGCTTGTATGGTTATTTACCGGGGATCGATCCTGACCAATTCGATGTGGTTATTGTGGATGAAGCGCACCACGCACTGGCATTTGGTTTTCGCACATGCCTTGAACATCTGAAACCGAAGTTTCTTATCGGTATGACCGCTACACCTTGGCGTGGAGACGGACAGAGTTTAACTACTATTTTTGGTAATCCGGTGGCAAAAGTATCTTTGGTTGACGGCATGGCAATGGGTTACCTGTCAAAGGTTGATTACAGGATTCTTTGTGATAATGTTGATTGGGATAATATGCAAGGAATGAGCGAGCAGAACCTGTCTATTAGAGATTTGAACAAAAGGCTGTTTCTTCCCCAGAGAGATGAGGCGGTCATTTCAGAACTGAAAATGGCTATACAAGAGGTCGGCAGGCCCAGAATCGCTATCTTCTCCCCCTCTATTGAACATAGTAACCGTTTTGCTCAAATGCTTTCCGCATCTGGCATTTCTTGTGCCGCTTTATCAAAAGTGGATAAATCAGAACGACGGCGGCGGTTGCTCGCGTTCGCGTCAGGAGCTTACCAGGCAATATGCGCGGTTGATGTAATGAATGAGGGAATTGATATCCCAGATGTTAATATTTTGGTTTTTCTTAGAGCCACACATTCCAGAAGAATATTTGTTCAGCAGTTGGGGCGCGGCCTAAGATTATCAGAGGGAAAAGACAAGGTAATTGTATTAGACTTTGTTTCGGATATACGCCGAATGGCGGAAATGATAGACATGAATAATGAGGGTAAAGCAAAAGGTGCTGAACACGAAATTGTGTACCTGCAAGAAGGTTTTGTTTCTTTCTCTGACGCTCGCGTTGAAAGTTTCGTAAATATGTGGTTGGAGGATGTTGCCGATCTCAGCGGCTCCGATGATGAAGTAAAGCTAAAGTTTCCGGAGGGCTTTTAAGATGGCCAGTACTTTACCGAAAAATATTCAGCGAAAAATAAAAAGAGCTGTATTCAAAAAAGCGGATGAATTTGGTTACAGGGAATGTGGCCGTATTGAGAGTGGTCGTTTTTTGGATCAGCTTGTAGATGATCCAGAAGTTGGTCATGTGCTTGTTGAATACATGGCAAAGGAGAAGGTGCGAACCTACATAAAAGACGGTGTACTCAACGCTTACGCAAAGTCTTTAACCCAAAAAGCACTTGCGTCATCAGCACCAGAGGAGACAATTTGTGATACCTTTGGAGAAGTAGCAACAATTATCCAAGAAGGAAAAGGGAAACAGAATGGCCTATACGTTTTAAGAGCAGAATCAGGTAACATCTATGTCTTGAGTAGCGGAACGGTCATGAAATGGGAAACCGCATTGCGTAAGGCTTTAGACATTATAGCCAATGAACCGAATCTGACAATTAACAATAAGGCTCCTTCTATTTGCTTAAGACTATCCATGTCTGGACAATCATTGACAGAAGCTGACAAAGTTCACATTATTACCGCATTGGGTGCCGTTGGCGTAAATGCCGTGTTCTGCGGATTGTAGTGAATGGATATGAGTGGGAAAAAGCGAGATGCCAAAATAACGCATAAGATAATGTCCGCAATTCCCTCAAAGGATACAAAGCCAGAAATTGCGTTGCGAAAAGCATTATGGCATGAAAAACTGCGTTATCGAGTAAATTATAAAAAGCTACCAGGCAAACCCGACATTGTATTTACCAAATACCGTATCGCTGTGTTCTGTGATGGCGATTTTTGGCATGGTCATAACTGGGCAATTCGAGGCTTAGATTCCTTAGAGGACGAATTAGCGGGATATTCTGAATTTTGGCAAACAAAGATTAAGAGAAACATTGAACGTGACAATGACGTCAATCATATGCTTGCTACTCTTGGTTGGACAGTGATAAGAATATGGGAAAGCGACATTAACAAAGACATCAGTAAATGCGTAGAAACTATAAAACGTGCCATTGACTCAGCGCAGCAATGACATATAATATCTGACACTCTGTTATTCATTCCCCCTCAGGTTTTCCGATTAGCGTTCGGTTCCCGAACGCGCAGTCAGCCCCGGCAAGGGGCTGTTCAAAGGGTCTGGGGTGCTACCCCAGCAAGCAAAAACGGGCTTTCGGCGGCAACGCTGGAAGTCCGTTTTGAGCGTTTGTATATACAAACGCCCTGCTTGCCACTTAGCGCATCACCCTTCAACGGGTCACTTTGACCTGTTGATTTTCAAATCAGGACAACATTGAAAATCAACGGACAAGTCTTATCCGTTGATGGAATTTCGCTACCTTGCAAGCAATGTCTTTGTATATACAAAGACTCGAAACAGCGGTTCCCGGCTCCGCCGGAAACCGCTGTTTCTGCTTGTTGGGAAGCATCCCAAACCCTTTGAACAGACCGCTCCGCTGGTCTGGCTGCGCGGCGTTCCGCCGCCTTCGGGCTATCGCCCACTGTTGATTTTCCGCTCCCGGCTCCGTTCCGGGGACTGCGGTTTTTCCGAGGGAACAGGGGCGTCCCCATCAAAGGCTTCGCTGTCTGGCTTCCCCGCCTGTTTCCGAAAATCGTAGAAGTCGCTCAGGAACGCCGGGAACTTGCTTTTCCAAAGGGCGTACTCTTCATCAGTCAATTCCCCGGCATCGTGCAGGGCGCAGGCTTTCATAAAACCCAGAACGCGATATTGGAGCAGTACGCCCGGACTGCCCATGACGGTATCCATGTCGGGCTTGAACTTGTCCACCGCCACGCTGTCCCGGAACACGAAATGAATTTGCCCGTCCACCTCGGTCGGATACAGTCCGTAGATTTCTTCCAGCTTGTATAACGCCTGCAAAGCCCCCTCCAGGTCTGTGACTTTTTCACCGGCGATGGCGGCGTAGTTGACCCGGAGTTTTTCGGCGATTGCATGGAGCGTAAGAAAATCCGGCACCCGGTTCCCCAACTCATAGTTCCTGATGGCGGACTCGCTGACCTCACAACGGCCAGCGAGTTCTTTTTGCGTCAGCCCCGCCTGCTGTCGGTAAAATCGGATGCGCTCTCCCAGCATCGCATCAATCGGCAATCCCATGATATGCCCTCCTCCTGTCCTGGTGTTGATTTGAGTATAGCCGTCCTGCTGCCTATTATATCATGCTCCGTTCAAAAATGAAAGGAATTTTTGCAAATCCCTTGACAGCACATTTTTGAACGGCTATAATGATAGATGCAATTCAGAAATGAACTCTATAAACTTCCGTATATAGTACAACCCGGCATATATGCCAAATCAGCGGCCAGCCCGGACAAGAAGGAGGTCAGCTGGGCCACTTCGCCGCTTCACCCACTGTTTCCCCCAGCGTTATGGTGTTCGCTGGCGGATGCCGTGAAAGGAAATGTGAATGACGGAAGGAAAACAGAAAATCCCTGAACTGAAAGTGATCCCGGCGGAGGAACTGCTGGGCACGACCTACGCCCCGTCCGGCACTCTGGTCGATGGCCTGATTGGGCAGGGCATCTACGTCCTCGCGGGAGCACCCAAGGTGGGCAAGTCCTGGCTGGTGCTGTGGCTGGCGAACCAGGTCAGCAAAGGCGAGCCGGTCTGGGGGCTGAAAACCGAGAAATGCGGCGTCCTCTACATCAGCCTGGAGGACACCTTCCAGAGGATGCAGCAAAGACTGAACGATGTCAGCGGCGGCAGTCCCGGCCCTATCTGGCTGGCGACTGAGGCCCTGTATATCGGCGAGGGCTTCGAGGAACAGCTTACAAACTTCCTCGCCGCCCATCCCTATGTGAAGCTGGCGTTCATCGACACCCTCCAGCGTGTCCGCAAGGCCGGACAGGAGCAGTACAACTACGCCAGCGACTACGAGACAGTCTGCGCCCTGAAGAAAATCGCCGACCGCTTCCTGGTGACGGTGCTGGTAGTTCACCACACCCGCAAGGCAGGGTCCGCCGATTCCTTCAACATGATCTCCGGTACGACCGGGCTTCTGGGGTGCGCCGACGGCACTCTCGTCCTGCAAAAGTCATCCCGGATGGAGACCGCCGCCACGCTGGATGTGACCGGGCGGGAAGTGGCCGACACCCAGCTGAACCTCCGCTTCGACAAGCAGAGAAAGGTTTGGAACTTTGTATCCTTCGGCGGCGATGTGCAGGAAAAAGAACCGCACCCCGTCCTGACCGCTGTTCAGAACTTTATCCGTGAACAGCATGAGTGGCTGGGGCATGCGGCGGAGTTACTGGAAGAACTGAAAGCCCAACATGAATTGGAGGCGGAACCGCACACACTGACCCGCTTGATGAACGCCCATATTACGGAACTGGCAAACGAGTATGGTGTTCTCTACCGCTCCGGCAAGCGGACTGGCAAGGGCCGCCGGGTCTATCTCAAGGATATTCATGAGGACTGTGTAGCTAATGTAGGTAATGACGGTATTTCCGACAGCGTGGCCGGTGGTGAAAATACCTACAATAGCTACATTACCGTCACTGACGGCCCGGAAGGGGCGTGACGGCATGGAGAAGCTGAACA